>CAZPPZ010000048.1:0-14059 GCA_964588545.1 uncultured Myxococcales bacterium
CTGTCTCATCGGTATCCCTTGTGGAGTCGGCGGGTACAATTCTGACTCCCCTTCAAGAGTAGACGTTGGCCTCTTGTCACGCAGTGCATCAATAGGGTTTCATCAGTCTTTGTCGATTTCCGACAGTGCTGAGGTGATGCGCATGCCGAGTGAGGGCAATCCTCAAAAGGGTTCTCCAAATAGAACAGCCGGGCACTGCTCTGATATGCGGAGGGTTGTGCGGCCACCAATGTTTTTGTTGATCTCAAGTTGCGGCGAGGGGGGGATCAGGCCTTCATTGGGATTGAGTTCGTATCTCAAAACTTGGCGGATAGCCCCCGACCCAGTCAATACTTAGTCTTGCCTGCCCACTGTGAGGGTGAAACAGCGCGACGCACAAGGGGGAGCCGCTCGGTGTCGCGCTGCCGATTTCGTATCTGCCGCTGTGTTGCGGAGAGAGGCTAGTAGCCCCGGCGGTGGGTCCTTCACCCGGTGTCAAAAACAATATCCTGAAAAAACAGCTAGTTAGGCGATGTACTTATCCCCCCCTACTGTGGTAGCGTTTGTCATGATGTTGCCTCGCGGGTTACACCTATGGCGGTTTCGGCTTGGGGTACCGTTTGGGCCGAGTGCTGCTGTGGCGGTTTTTTTCGCGCTGCTGGCGGCGGCGCCTGCGCGGCCTGCGCAGGGCTGCGGTGATTTGGATGGCGACGGCAGTGTTTTGGCGAGAGATGCTCTTCAGGTGCTCGCTACTGTGGTGGGTCTAAGCGACTGCTCTCCTTGTGACTGCGACGTGGACTGCGACCGAGAGATAACCGTCAGCGATGCGCTCGAGGTACTGCGTGTTGCTGTTGGATTTCCAGCCGCGCTTGGCTGTTGTGTTGTTGACGGGTGTTTTTCGGACGAAGACTGTCAGCCGGATGGCTACTGCGGTAGCGATATATTCGGCTGTGATAGCATCTGCATCTTTCCATCGACGACCACGACCAGCACGACCACGACAGTGCCGACTGCGCCTCAAGACCCCCACTGTCCCGACAGTGTCGAGCTGACCGCGTTTGCGCGCACCGGCGCCGTTTGCGCAACTGACGCCGATTGTAGCGTCGGCGTGTGCGACGGCACCGTTGGCCGATGTCGTAGCTCGTCTCGTCTCGATTACGGCTATGCGGGCAACGCCCATCGCCAAGACCGCAATGACCTAGTCAAGATTGCTGTGAAGCTCAGTTGTTCGGGGCCAGCTGATCCGACCTGTGGCGAGTGTGAAGTGATAGGACTCGATGCTTCGGCTGGTAACTGCCGCTGTGTCGGGGACAACCAAACTATCTGTGACCAGCCCCTTTCCAGCGACCACGACGACTGTGGGGGAGGGGAGTGTCGTTGTTACAATGGCCCGCCGATCCCGGTGTCGGTGGGAGGCGTGCCGCTGTGCGTTCTCGAGCGTTTTGTTGCTCGACCAAGCGGCCGAATAAATGTTGATGATGGGTCGCATGAGCTCTCCGTCGAGATGAACAGGACTACCTATCTCGGCGAGAACAACATCGCACCGTGTGGTTATTGCGATGGTGATCTCGTTGCGGGCGACGGCGAGCGTGATGGCACATGCAGACTTGGCGAGAGCAAGCGGCTGCTCTGTGACGTCGATGCGTTTCATCACACTTTTCCAATGATCTCGTCCCGGAGCGGAGTCAGTCTAGGGCAAAGCCTCGACTGCTTTCCGTTCGCGGGCAAGAACGTGTCGGGTGCGGGGGTGTTAACCCGCTACACGCAGACCACGGGCGCGCTTGAGCCCGTGGATCGAAACCTCAACTGCGATCTGGCCTTGGGTCCCTCTGGCCCGTTGATACTGCCATTTGAGTGCCACTGCGGTCTTTGTGCGACCGGCGCGTGTGCCAGCGATCTGTCGATACCTTGCGAGGTGTCCCTGGACTGTCCGCTGGGCGCAGCCGACGTGTGTAGCCAGACGGTTAGGCCTGGCGCGGCCCCCTGCCACGACGACACCGACTGTATTAAGCCCGGGGCGCACAAGTGCGTGGGCGCTTTCGGCTTCACGCGACCCAACAACTGTGGCCCTCCGGAGAGTTCAAAGTGTATAGATCTAGGCGATGGCTTGGGCGAGTGTGAGCTGGGTCCGATCGACCGGTTTTGCGATGCGGTTGTTCGCGCCGATGGCGATGGGTTTATCCCGTGTTTGCATGATCAAGACTGTGGCGTGAGCACGATTGGGATTGCGGCCGGCGGATGCACGCTTAGTCGTAAACGCGCGTGCTTTTCCGACCGAGTAAGTGTGGAGGGGGCGGCTAACGCGCACGAGCCAATTGCTGCATCTCTCTTCTGTGCTGCGCCAATAGGCAAGGCGAGCCTTGATGGAATTATCGGTCTTCCCGGACTCGAACGTCGTCTCACGCACTACCGGGCGTCATACCGCTGCGCGGGAGATCCGATGGCCAGTTATGAGCCGGGGGTGGGCGGCTGTCCGTAGCGATTTGTAGAAACTTAGTAGGGAGGACTCAGGGGTGCGCGACACTGTGTGCCACGCACCGCTGAGTCTAAATCAGAATCCGCGCTTGCGTGCGCGCATGTTCTTGCGGCTGCCCTTGGGCTTGAAGCGTTTGGGGGCGTCATAGGCGCCACCGCCTCCACCATCGTTGGGGCCGGGCCTAAAGCGCGGACCGGGCGGGCGTTGCTCGGCTTCGTTTACCCGTAGGTTCCTTCCGCCCATCTCGTAGCCGTCGAACTTCTCGATCGCGGCGGTGGCACTAGCTTTATCGACGAACTCCACGAACGCGAAGCCGCGTGGGCGACCCGATTCACGGTCGGTGGGTATGAACACCTCGTTGACCTCACCAAGCTCAGCGAATAGCTCGGTGAGTTCGGACTGTGTGGTGCTGAATGCGATATTGCCTACGAACAGCTTTGTAGCGATGATTCTATCCTCCTGGCGATTGCTCGCCTAATTGGCCGGGAAAAGCTCCCAGCGGTTCTACCACTGCCGGGTCGAAGCTCAGCTCGCGGCATGCGAGCTCGAGGCGACTGTACCCTTGGCGTGTCTGCGTGAGCGGCGTCTGGCACGCCCTTTCCATCCGTTGCGAGGTTTGTGTTTTGATCGATCACTGCGTGAGGGATCGTCGTGCCCTGGCCCTGCGGGCCGGGCTTGCGTGGCCTCAATCGGCCCAGCATCGAAACCTGGCACCTGGCGACGCGAAATCGCCTTGCCGAGCTGTCGCTCCAGAGCTTTGACTGCGGCGAGGTCTTCATTGCACACGAATGTATAGGCCTTACCCCCGCGCTCGCCCCGGCCGGTACGACCGATGCGATGCGTGTAGGCGGTGGGTGTGGTCGGCATGTCAAAGTTGATAACGTGTGAGACCTGAGCGACGTCGATGCCACGTGCCGCCACGTCGGTGGCCACCAGTACCTCAAAGCGCCCGGCACGAAACCCGGCCATCGCGCGATCGCGCTGCCCCTGCGACATGTTGCCCTGTAGCGCGACGGCTTCGTAGCCCATGCCACTAAGTTGACGGGCTAGCCGGGTAGCACGGTGGCGGGTACGCGAAAAGACGATCGCCGAGCTTACTGCATCGTTGGCGAGCACATGGCGGAGCAACTCAACTTTGCGAGTTGGGCACACGCGGTACAGTGCATGCTCGATCGTCGCCGCCGGTGCCGAGTGGCCAAATTCGGCTACGTGTGGCTTGTGGAGGTTTTGATCGGCTAAACCGCGAATCGCGGCTGGCATCGTTGCTGAGAACAACAGGTTTTGCCTGCGAGCGGGAAGCTCTTTCATGATGCGACGGATGTCGGGGAGAAAACCGATGTCGAACATGTGGTCGGCCTCGTCGAGTACCAGCACCTCGATGCGGCTCAGATCGACGTAACCCTGCTGCATGAGATCGAGCAGGCGGCCGGGGCAGGCGATGATGACTTCAGGGCGTGCCTTGAGGGCACGGATCTGCTGGCGCGGCGCAACGCCGCCATAGATGGTTACAGCGGTTATGCTGGTGAACTTAGCCAGGCTGCGAAACTCGCTTTGGATCTGCATTGCTAGCTCACGCGTCGGTGCGAGTACCAGAGCGCGTGGCGAGCGGGACTTGCCCTCGAGAAGCCGCTCGAGGATCGGTAGTGCGAAGGCCGCTGTTTTGCCCGTGCCGGTTTGTGCCAGCCCGAGTACATCGCGCCGTTCGAGGGCCGCAGGGATAGTTGCGGCCTGAATCGGCCGTGGTTCGCTAAAGCCGGCGGCGGCTACGCCGCGCAGTAGCGGCTCGGAGAGTTTGAAGCTATCGAAGCTGGTGGCTTGGCCGGCAGCTTGGGAAGATGATTTTTCGGACATTATGATAAAGGTTACCTTTGCGTGGTCGCTCGCTATGCGAGCCTACTCACGAGTAAGTTCCAGATCTGTACAACAGTGACAGGTAAGGGGTTAGGTGTAGCGGCTCAGATCACCTTGAATAAAGGGATCCTGCTGTAGGCCGAAGGTCACTAATAGGTAGCGACCAGTGTTCATAGAGTATCACCTGGATGGGTGGGGAGTGCAAGTCTTTGAGGGGAGGGCGCAGCCGGCCGCTTTTACTACACCATCCGTCAGCCAGGTGCCCCAGCCTCGCCGAGACGTTGTAGAAACGATTTCAAGTCGCAGGATTGCTGTCGGGTGTCACCTATCGACTCGTGTGTCTGCGAGACCAGAAAACGACGTGTTGCTCCTACCATGTCGGCGGCTCTTTCGAGTCGCTTCATATCGCTGGGACCGGGCGAGGTCGTCAGCTTTACCTCGACGGCCCAAAGCTCCTTCCCGAAGTCCAGCAGTAAGTCCAGTTCGTAGCGATCTCCGGTCCGGAAGTAGTAAGCAGCGAAGTTGCAGCCGCGAGCGGACAGCTCCCCGAGGGTTTGTTCTATGACATAGCCCTCCCAGCTCGCACCGACCCACGGTTGTGCTAACAGCGTACGCGTGTCGGCTACGTTCAATAAAGCGTGAAGCAAACCGCTGTCGCGCCAATAGAGCTTGGGGCTCTTGACCAGTCGCTTGCCGATGTTGGTTTGATAAGGCTGTAGGCGTCGAATCAGAAACGCGCCCTCAAAATAGTCGAGATAGCCGTTGATCGTGTGATAGGACAGGCCCATGCTTTGACCAACGCGCGACGCGTTCCATGTCTGGCCGTGCGTGACCGCGAGCATGCGCAGTAACCGGTCTGTAGTTTGTGGCTTGGCCGGTAGTCCCCAGGTTGGCAGATCACGTTGAGACAACAGGCTGAGGTAATCGAGATGCCAGCGAGGGTAGCGCTTCGGCTTCAACACGCCGCCGTCTGGATAGCCCCCGTGCAACCAGTGGCGCTCGCGTGATGCTATGGTTGTCAGTTCGGTCCGCAGCAACGGTGTCAATTCGATCAGTGATAGACGCCCGGCGAGCGATTCTGAAACCTGGACCATCAGCGAAGGAGACACCGAGCCCAGGATGAGGAAGCGACCGGCGCGCTTGCGGTCTTGGTCGATAGCGCCGCGTAGTCGAGGGAACACCAGCGGCCACGACTGTGCCTCGTCGAGGATCACCAGGCCCTTGCCGGCCGTGAGCCTGTCCCAACTAAGGTCCAGGCGTAGACGTTCAGACTCCTGTTCTAAGTCGAAATAGGCCCCACCCAGTGATTGCGCCAGGGTTGTCTTGCCGCACTGGCGCGGCCCAATGAGTGCTACGGCAGGGTAGGCTGCCAAGCGCTTCAAGAGTTGCCGTCGCAATCGACGTGCTATCATGCTTGCAATATAGAATATGATTTCTATATTGCAAGTCTTGGAACGGGTACGTGTCTGGAAGTGCCTAGACCGTATGGAGCAATGGAGCGATCGGCTCTGTTTCGCAACAATGGGGATCAGTAATGAAACCCCCTGGCCGTGAGGCCAGAATTAGCCCGATTTGCGGCTGCGATGGGTCAACCTACCGCGCTACCCACGTACGGCGTGGTGCTGGGCTCTCTTCGTTGCACCCAGGCCCGTGCCTCTAGCGGCAGGGGCATGAGCTAAACCGAGCAGCAGCCGGGCGGTCGGGCCTGGCTACGGACCACAGTTGAGACTGACCGGGATACCCACCGCGAAGTTCAAGACCAATAGAGAATCGGTGGCCGAGACGCGACCGTCGCCGTTGGCGTCGCAGCGATTAAGAGCGCAGCTGCCAATTCCGACTGCAGCCTGAAGAGCCATCAATGCATCCGAAGCGGTTACCCTGCCATCACCGGTAGCATCGCCGCAGGTGGTCGTCGGAAGCGTGGTGGTGGTAGTCACGCTCTGGCAGCCCGCGGCACTGGTCACGGTGACGTCGATGTCCTGGTAATCCTTGGTCGCGCCGCCGAGATCAACGACCCTGACGGTGGTATCGACGCAGGCGCCGATGTCTTCAAAGCTAGAGGCTAGGCGTACTACTAACTTAGCGCCGTCGCCGCCGAAACCGCTTTCATTGGGGCTGGTAACCGCCAGAGCCTTGTTCGATGACACTGCCGTCCACGTCAGGGTGCCGCTGCCGGCGTTGCTAACCGTGACCACGGCAAAACGTTGGCTTTCAGATATGCTCACGGCAGATACATCCAGCGCGACGATGGGCTCGCCAGGGGCACCAGCGGCCGCCGCGGGGTTGGCGTCGAGCGGGTTGCTGTCCGTGTCATCGCTGCTCCCGTCGCCGTCGGTGTCGGTTGAAAGCGGGTCGGTTAAGTAGCCGTCGATGCCCCCGGTGGTTTCTTCGCCATCCGATAGCCCATCACCATCGCTATCGGCCAGTGTCGGCGTGGTGCCAAGCTCATACTCTCGCCAGTTGGCAACACCGTCGCCGTCAGGATCAGCATCGGCGTCATCAACGCTTGGATCCAAGGAGTTAGCTATCTCCCAGTCGTCGGGTACGCCATCCAGATCGGCGTCGCGGATAGTGATATCGTAGCGTAGCAGCTCGAGAGCGCTCATGGTCGTAAATGATTCCGGCGTGGCGCCTGCTTCGAGCAGCTCAACTACGAAGACGATTCGCTCGCGAGTGCCGAGGTCACCGTCGAAGGTGAAGTTCCAGGCGACGTCAGCTTCGTCAGCTCCCCCGGCGTAACTGCCATCACCCGCGCCCAGGGTTCCGGAGCCCACCGCTAGTTCAGTCGCTGAGTTCAGCGTGACCGATCCTGCGGGGGAGTGAACCGTGATCAGCGCGGAGAGCTCGGCCAGAGGTGCGCTACTTAGGTTGACGATATGAGCAGTGATCGAGAAGCTCTCAGGTGAAGTGGTGATTGCGTTGCTGCCGCTGGCGTCGGATCTAACCGTGAGTGCGTCTATGACAACCACGGGTTGGACCTCTGCGTTTTGAGTGCCTGCAGTCGCGCTCGAGAAGTCTGCGGCAACCGAGGCGAAGGTGCCGGTCGCGTCTTGGAGGGTTGCTATAGCGGCGAGCAAGCGGCCGCGTTCGGCGGCATACAGCGGGTCGGAGGGGCCTGTGTACTCCAGCGAAAGGACTTTCAGGTAGTGTTCGATTAGGTCCTCGACCAGGTCAGCGAGTTGTTGTTCTATCGCAATTTGCTGCGGGGCCAGAGCAGCAAAGAAGTTGTTGGCGGAAATCCCCAGCGGCGCGACCTCGGTTGCCTCGAGGATGAAGTGTGACATCGCCCTCTCTAATCTTGTCCTTACACTTCGCAGGGTATCTCCGGCATTTCCGCTTGAAAGAGCAATGGCGTCAGCAATCAGGTCGTCTCTTAGTTGATCAGAGAGCTGACCTAGTAGTGTAGCCAGGGACAGCTCGGCCTGGTCGATTTCGGCGAGAAGATTGCTGTTGCGCGCGGCCAAAACCGCCACACCCGAGCCGCCAGCCGCGAGCGAAGTGAAAGCGGGACGGGGGGTAGAACTAAATGCTGCTTCTACCGCGGTACCCGTGAGGTCGTAGGTTCTCAGTACCATCTTGGCCGGTACTACGAACTGCACACCGTTGGCTGCGTACTTGGAAATCTTACCGGCGATCTTGGCGAATCGTCCCACCGGGTGAGCCTTCCCGAGGTCGCCGGCGGTTTCTACCAAGTCGGCGGCATCGTTGGCGAAGCCGGCGTAGGTAGCCGTTACCAGCGCGTCGGTGGCTTCAGAACCAAGACGGTTGAGCCAGAAATCCACGATGTTCCGGTCTCCTTGATAGAGACTAAGATTGTCGTTGTTCCACGACTCCATAAGTTGCTGGGAATAAGTGAGGTCGGGCGCCGTCAGCGCCGAGTACGAGCCCGGAAAAATGCTGTCGAAAAGATCACCCTTCGCGCGTTCGGCCACCTGCTTGATGACGAACTTAACGAACTGCTCTGTCGAACCCACGCCTTGATGTATCCCGGCATCCAGGGCCGTGAAGACCACTGCTTGCAGGACGTCGATAAAATCGCTGATTTTGCCCCCGTCGATGTTTGCTGCGACCAGCGATGCTCGAATCGCCGCGAAAGTGTACTTGAGGCTTACTTTGATCGCGCCGGCGATCTTATGAATCAGCATCGAGTTGGTGTCACCAAGAACGTCCATGTCGCTCTTGACCGAATCAAGATTGGCCTGATCAAAGTTGTTCCACCCGCGACCGCTGAGTCGGCTCTTTAGAATTTGCGAATCCTTCTCGAGGCCCTCCATCGCTTTCTTGCGTTTAGCCAGCCCCTTGCCCGCGCCTTTCTTGTCGGTTAGCTCTTCGACGAGATTCTGCAGAAGGTTGCTAAAGCCATCCATGAAGGCGTCGATCAGGTCGCGCCCGAAGCGGGCGCCGAACAAGACCGTGCGCTCGGCGAGGATAGCGCGCTTGAGCCCTTCCAAATGCTCAGGGGTCTGCGCCACGCTGCCGTCTTTTAGCTGGTTTAGATAAAGCTGGACCAAGTTTTCAGGGGTGGTGTAGTTGTCCGGACAGATCTTACTCAGCGAGGTTACCAGGCCTTCCTTGGTGCCTATGCCGTCGAAAGGCGTCACTTCGATTCGATGCTCGTCTATCGGCGCTGCAAGATCAGGCTTGAGGTTATACTTGGCACCGCCAGTGAAGAAAGTTGTGACCGTGAGATTAGGGTCGAGCGGGTTGTTGTCTTGGTTTAGGTCGAGCTCGTCGGTCTCGGCTTCGGTGATTTCGACTGTGTAGTAGAGATCCTGCCACATCGAGGAACCGCCGGCTTCGACCAGTTGATTCGATGCGACGTCTTTCCAGGATACCAAACTGTCGTAGGCTGCAGTAACGACGATCGGTTTGCCCACTGGCGAGCGCTCTAGCGTAGAAATATAGGAGCGGTAGTCGGTGTCGGATTCTCCGGCCCGCTGCGCCCTAACGTATCCTGCCTGCAGATACAGTGTGGCGGTCGCACGTTCTATGCTACGCGGGTCTTGAGCTGGGTCGGGCATGGTTAAGTCGAGCGACGAGCGTAGCTTGACGGCTATCTCTCCGTTTATCGTGGGCAGCACAGTTTGGTCGCCGGTGTAGAAATAGCTTCCAACTCCCAACTGTCCGCCTCCCCCCCAGCCTTCCTGACCGCAGTGAGGGTAGGGTGTGGGTGTTACATCGGGCTTGTCGGTAAGCGGGCATCTGCACGTTTGGGGTGAGAACTGAGTATCCCAACCGCCGGATCCGTTGCGGAGCCCGTCACGGTTCACTATCAAGGCCACCAGCGTGTCGCCGGGGGTCTTGCTGTCCTCCTGTCCACTTACCGGGACTACGGTTACGCTGGTGTAATTGGTCTCTATCGGGAAGCCCATGAACTCTGGGCCGCTGGTGGTGAGCACGCCACTTACGCCCGCGCTAGGGTCAATGTGATAGACACCGTTTTGTACATCGTAGTTCCAGTCAAAGTAGCCGCTCAGCGGGTAGATGTGGTCCCCGATCCAGCGCAGGCAAGTGTAGTCACCGCCCTGGCAGGGGGAGCGGTAGACGCCGCCTCCGACCTCACGCAGCTGGCCGGTGTAGTGCATTCGTATGGTGTGAGAAGAGATCCCGTAGGGCAGTTGCTCGACGTCGGTGAGGGTGAGCGTGAGATAGTCTGCGCGTTGCGGGCAGGTGCAGCCTCGCAGTGGGGTGTCGGTGGATCTTCTCCAAGTCGGGCAGTCGATCTGGTAGGTGCCGCTTTGGTCTACCGGAGCAAGGTATGCGTAGTTGAAACCAAAGGCTGCTGAAGATGCTGGGAACGATATCCCTGCGACAAGGGCAGTCAGGGAGGCTATAGCCGCCAAGCGCCAGATATGCATGCTACATGTATATTTGCCGAGTCACTGAGCGTCGAATTATGATGGCGCAAGTGGGCACAGGGAAATCCCTCTCGCGACGAATGTTCATGAATAATCCGCGCTAGGGGTAGCGTCGATCCGCGTTCTCTCCGAAGCGAGCGCGCGCCGCGGTTTGGATGGCTTGCATGATCGCGGGGAAATCGTCCTGGCTGACGCGTGGGCCGAGGCGGTCGAAGGGGGGCTGGCGAAGTAAGTTATCGTCTATCTCGATATTCAGATCGATGAGGTCGCCACACGGCACCCCTGCTATGTTGCTCGGATTCTTCAGTAGGAGAGGCGCCGGGGCGTCTCCGCAGGCCTCGCGCAACGAACGTGGCATCAGCTCGTCGGGAACCAGCCAAGGTGAGAGTTCGTCGTCCAAATCCAGATTGCGGCGTAACACGAGTTTGGCGTTGGGCAAGCGAACCTCGGAGTCCCACCATAGACCATCAACTGCACGCATTGCCTCGAGGCTGAGTTGTTTGCTCACCACACCCAAGTGGCCGAGAATTTCCGCCAGCCATTCATCCACGCTGTGGTTGTAGATCGCCTCACTGCTGGCTGTACGCTGTGCAGCGATCCCGATCGCGATGCGCTCGCCCAGTATGTTGGAGTAGAGATCTTCTGGCGAAAAAGCCGAGACGACCTCGGGGAATCCCAACACCGAAGACCACCCGTACCAAGTAGCTATCTCGTGCCAAACCGCTATCTGGAACGCCGCCCATTGGGCTAGGGGTAAGGTGATTCTCCGTCTTCCGATCCGAGCAACGAGATCGGCGGGGACGGGCTGAACAACGATACGACGCTTGCCGATCTCGTCGGGTAGCCGGATGGTGACGCCTTGTTCAAGGTTGCGAGCAATCGTGGTCGCCAGGTAGATAGTCCAATCAACATTGTCGCGGACATGCGCTGTGTCGATGAAACCACCGCGGCAGGTATACACGATGCCGTTGTTTTCCAGGTGTAACAGCCCTCCGTTTTCGGCGTCATATCCGAGACGAACGACCCCGCTATCGTAAGCGTGATGGCCGAGTTCCTGGGGATCGAGAATATTAGTGATTCGGTATCCCGGCAGCGGAAAAATACCTAGGGTCACGCCGAGGTTGGAGCCGAATGCGCAGCAAGGTCGGAAATGCTTGCGCACCGGTATGTGTGGTATCTCCGAAGCGTGTAGGTCGCGAAAGAGGGTGTCGGTGTCTTTGGTTTCAAGCAGTCGGGTTACATCGACCTCGGTTGGATGGTTGTTTACGCGCCAGCGTGTCGATGTGGCACAGCCAAGAGCGGTGGTGGCAGTCAGCAAACACAACCATCGCAGGCCGGGCTTGGTGAGTGTTTCGAGTCGCAATGATCACCTCAGGCTAAGCGGCGCTGATATCTCGTCGACTAGCCTCGCGCGAAACCGCTAGGTCCGTAGAACCAAACGTCTGATCGCTGACACTAGCGTGCCGACAAGGCCGAGTATGCACAGTGCGGCGCCGGGGATGGCTATGAACTGGAGGGCTTCCTTGGCCGCGCCGGTACTACCAAGCCCAGGCGCGGTCAGCCCCGCGGCCAGCCAAAATGACGCGTATGTAACCGCGCCGCCACCAAACGCTGCAGCCGAAATCCTCTCGAGAGGCCCCGGAGTTCCCATCAATCCAAGTAGCACGATCGAGGCAAGCGCAGCTGCTCCGATGGCGCCTCCGTGCAGATGGGCTCGTTTCATGTAGCTCCAGGATTTGCTGACGACCGCATCCTGCTTGTCGCGGTTGTGGTGGTAGGCGGTTTCAAACACCGCATCGGCTGAGGAGTACATGTAGTCTTTGATGGTGTCCTCGGCGAGGCCGAACGCTCCGCCAAGAAGAAAACCTAGAAGTATAGACATCAGTGCCAAGACCACTCCTGGTGCAAGTGGTCGCAAGTCGGATGAAAATTGCTCGCTCATGTTTCCTCCCGTCAATGGCTGCGGCACCTTATCAATCGTAAGTCCCACATCTTGCGACCGGCGTCAACAAGCGCGGCGCGGATGAAACTGTGGCTCAGCACAAGCTAATCTTCGGGGTTGCGGGAGCTGCTGCACGTCGCGTTAGGATGCGCGCCCCAGTTTGCTAGGCACCATCGGTGCTGCAGAGGATTCGCGCGCCACTGCGTTGGTGGTCGTGCTGGGCTCTTACTGTACTGCCATCGAGGACGCGCAACCGATTAGACTTGTCTTTTCGCGGCTCGGGCTTGGATCCGGGCGTCGACTTATCGCGCGAATGTCGTCGGTCCTGGTCCTCACCTCGCTTTGGCCCACAGGTCAGTACTGGCCACGTCAGGCAGTTGCTTGTGAGGGTCGCTCCAAAGCGAAGTTCGATCACGATCACCGGCGGGGGCTCTGTAGAACCAATAGCGGGGATCATGGTGTTGGCTTCGATACGCACGAGGCCGTCGTCGAAGTCGAACTTCGCTTCAAGTTTCTCTAGTCCGTTGGTATCGATCCAGGTCTCGTTTTTCTGCTTGAATACGAATTTTGTGCCGCCGTCCTTAGTCTCGAAAGCCTCCGGTGGTACGAAGGCGTGATAGATCTCCGTCGCAAACCCATCGAGTATGCTCAGGCTGATACCGGTTTGGTCGGGTCGGTCGTTGGTGGCCATAAGTGCAAATGCGGCTTTCAGCTCGGCACGAGCAAGGCCATCGTCTCTGCCGCGTGAAACGCTTATTCGCGCGTAGCCGCGCGGGGACCGGCGGCTACAGTCTTTTGTAGAGTCGCTATCGCGGTCGGAATCGCCGTTACGCTCAGAGCTTCGCTCAGATTCGCGTTTGCGCTCGCCATCGCGCTCGTGGCGGTCGCCGCTCTCATTGCAGCCACTGCGATCAGCGACGTCGACTAGAGTGCACTCTTCGACAGCTTCACATGGAGTTCCGTTCAAAACGAAAACACAACCACTGGCCGGGTCGCAGTGATCGTCAGTACAGGTTTCGCCGTCATCGCAGGTTCGCGGTGCGCCGGCCGTGCACGCGCCGGCCGAGCAGCGATCTCCTGTGCTGCAAGCGTCGCCGTCGTCGCAAGAGGCGCTGTTGTCAACGCTTACGCAGCCTGCGGCTGGATCACAGCTGTCGTCGGTGCACGGGTTGTTGTCGCTGCAAGTCGTAGAGCTGGTTCCCGCACATACTCCGCCACTACAGATGTCGCCCTGGGTGCAAGCGTTGGCATCGTCGCAGCTCTGAGCTTCGTTTGCCGCAGCTGCGGCGCAGCTCCCGTCGCTTTGGCAGAACCCGGTGTTGCACTCATCATCCAAGGCGGTGCAATCCAGAACCGTGCCGCTGCAGGTGCCACCGGCGCAAAGATCGTTAGTGGTACATATGTCTCCGTCCACACAGGGCTGGCCATCGTTGGATGGCAGTGCCGCGCAGCTGCCGTCACTCTGGCAGACACCGCTGTTGCAGGCGTCATCGAGAGCAGAGCAGTCGGTGGGGGTCCCGCTGCAGCTGCCGGCGCTACAAGTGTCGCCGGTGGTGCAGGCGTTGGCATCATCGCAGCTCTGGCCGTCGTTTATTGGTTGCACTTGGCAGAGGCCGGCGCCGCGGCAAATCCCCACGTTGCAATCATCGTCTAGCGCCGTGCAATCGACGGTGACTCCAGCGCAGATACCGCTGCGGCACTGGTCCGAGTTGGTGCAGGCGTCGCCATCATCACAGCCTTGTGCTTCGTTTGTTGGCAGTGCTGCGCAGCTGCCATTGGGCTGACAGGCGCCGGTATTGCAGGCGTCGTCGAGCGCGGAGCAGTCGGTGGGGGTCCCGCTGCAGCTACCGGCGCTACAAGTGTCACCGGTAGTACAAGCGTCGGCGTCGTCGCAGCTTTGGCCGTCGTTTATTGGTTGCACTTGGCAGAGGCCGGCGCCGCGGCAAATCCCCA
>CAZPPZ010000048.1:14159-16487 GCA_964588545.1 uncultured Myxococcales bacterium
TGCGGCACTGGTCCGAGTTGGTGCAGGCGTCGCCATCATCACAGCCTTGTGCTTCATTGGCTGGTACGGCGGCGCAACTGCCATTGGTTTGGCAGACGCCGGTGTTGCAGGCGTCATCGAGAGCGGAGCAGTCTTTTGGCGCACCGCTGCAGTTTCCGCCGCTGCAAGTGTCGCCGGAGGTGCAAGCATCGCCATCATTACAGGGTTGTGTGTTGGGCAGGCTTACGCAGCCGATGCTTGGATCGCAACTGTCATTAGTGCAGACGTTTTCATCGTTGCACGCCAGTTGTCCTGCCCCGGGCGTACAGCTGCCATTAGTACAAACATCCCCGATGCTACACGCGTTGCCGTCTTCGCAAGCACTACCGTTGCTGTCCAGAGTGCAGTTGGCCGAGCAGCAGTCGCCGTCGAGGTTGTTACCATCATCACACTGTTCGCCAGCATCAAGCCTGCCGTTGCCGCAGGCACAGTTGATGGCTCCAACGCTGACCACTGGGGGTGGGTTGATAATATCGAAGTTGGGACGCGCGGCCTCGGTGACGCTAATGGTGAAGTCAGAGGCCAGGGGAACGTTTCCGGAGTATGAGCAGGTAACCAGCGGTAGCGGATCAGGTGGGGCAGAGAAGCCTGACAGGCTTACCAGCTGTGCGCTCACGACACGGGCGGTGGCATCCAGAGGGAACAAGCTAATGAGAGTGTTAACTTCACTGCTGCACTGGGCCCGCGTTCCAGTAGAATCGAAGCTGCCAGCTGCGTTGCTGTAGTTAATGTCGAAGTCGAGCGCTGCTACGGCGCCAACAGCTGTCGCGTTCTCGAGTTGAAAGGCTATGGTACAACTAGCCGCCAAGGCCGGGTGAGGCAGAGCAGCAACTGCGATCGCTGCGCCCACGACCACCCCGGCCACGCTGGGCCATAGGCCATCTATTCGAGGTCCCGTTACCCTAGTCATCCGCATGAAGGACCTCCCCCTGCAACGAGGCTGTTAGCTAGTAGGCCGTGAAACCGTGGTAGACACCCTCAGCCACCACTTGAGTCACAAGCTGAAAGTCCAGCTATCACCGCGTTATGCGGCTAACAAGCGGGCGAGTGCGAAACGAAATGTTGTGGAAACGTTCTGGGCAGGGCGGGGCAGGTTTTGCCGGTGGTTAGACCTCGGCAAATGGAGCAAATGATCAAAACGGGGGTGCCGGTTAGTTGGCCCGGCACCCCTGCTGCTTAGTTCGGTCTAGTCACTATCGCTATCCCGGTCTCTATCTCTATGCCTATTTCTGCCCCTATTACTGTCGCTGTCGCCGTCACTATCACTGTCGCCGTCAGCGTCGGTCTTTGCTCGGAACTCGCGGCGTCGGTTCTTCTTGGTTCCGTTGACCGTGAAGCGGCTCGACCAGCAGGTCCCCTCGCTGTTTACTAGCTGCACGACAACCCATGGGTCCTCGGCGAAGTACTGACTGCCCACCGGCGCAAGAGTCGGCATGTTGGCACCCTTGGCGCGGAACTCGACTTCGCTCTTGCCGGCCCGGCCGGTTTCCAGCGATAGTTTCTCAACGCCATCGCTGCTGCGCGAGCGATCACGATAACGCTGGCCCTTGGAGCCTTTGTCCTTCCAGTTTGGCCCGGGAGCAATGCCAAAGGAGCCAACGAAGTGCGGGACGTCTGCCGCGTAGTCGTATATGCAAAGCGAGTAGCGGGTGCCTTGGCCTGGAGTGCCGAGTACGCCGCTGCTAAAGCCATCGCCGCCGTTCCATTCCCAGGTTGCTTCGTCGTCGCTATCGTTGTCGCGATCGCGAAGTCTGAAGCTGGCTTCTCGCGGCTGCAGGCACTGGGTGTCGTCAAGCACCATGGCGGTGTGATTGCAGTCACCTTTACCCTGGCATTCGTCTATGGTACAGGGATCCTCATCATCACAGGACCCGGGGCTGCAAGGCGCGTTGCATGCAGGGTCGAAAGGGCCAGCAACACAGTCGCCTGATACACAGCTGTCTGGTGAGGTGCAGGGGTCACCGTCGTCGCAGGCAACGCCTTCGGCGATGTTGATGCAGTCGCTGTTGTCGGCGAGACATTCAAAGACTCGGCAGTCCGGTTCGTCGAAGGTGCCGCATACTTTGTTGGTGCATACCTGATCGATACAAGTATCAACTGTACAGGGTATGCCATCGTCGCACTGGCTAGAGCTGGTGCAGGCGTAGCAAGCCGTGTGTGTCGCTATTAGCAGCAGAGCCGCGAGTGTTGTTACTCGGATAAACGTTTCGAAAATCTTAGTGGTCATATCACCTTCTCCAGCAGCCGGACGATGGTGCCGCCGGCGCGTTTGGTGTTAGGGGGTCTCCC
>CAZPPZ010000049.1:0-15827 GCA_964588545.1 uncultured Myxococcales bacterium
CGCACCAGCGGGGTCGACCCGTACCGCAGCCGAATAGCTCTCGGCGTCGTGGTCAATCGCGGCCCCCGGCTAGAGCGAGTCGGTGACCGCGGCACGGGTTATGATAGAAGAAAGCACGGTTATCGCCCTACAGCCAACATATCAGACATAATAGCTGCTCCGTGAGTGCTTCCCCAATAGCCAGGCAAAACATAGTCGTGTTGGCAACAACACTGGCCGTGGGAGCAGTTTACGCCTACGGAGCCTCGCCGACCATCTACGTCGGTGACAGCGGAGAACTGGTAGCCGCGGTCGGCACCCTGGGCATCCCCCACCCCAGCGGTTACCCGCTGTACATCCTGCTCGGTAAGCTGTGGACCATACTGTGCCCCCTCGGCAGCGTGGCCTACCGTATGAGCCTGTTCAGCGCGGCAGCAGCAGCGGCCACCTGTGGCGTGGTCTTGACGATGACGCGACGCGCGGGGCTGGCCACCAGCGCAACCGTGTTGGCTACAGGGCTAGTCGCCTTTGGTGCCAGCTTCTGGTCTCAGGCTAACATTCAGCGCGTATACACCCTCAACGCACTGTTCGTCGCCATCGCTACCGCGCTGGCTTTCGCCTGGCACCAACGCCGCCAACCGCGCACTCTGTGGGCCGCCTTTTTCGTGTGCGGGCTCGGAGCTAGCAACCATACCTTCATGGCGCTCTATGGCTTCGCGCTGGGGCTGTTCATGCTCGCCTGCGAGCCGCAGCTGTTGCGCGCACCCTCAAGGGCCGCGCGGCGCTTCGCCGCCATCGCCTCGTGCTTTGCCCTCGGACTGCTCCCCTACCTTTACCTACCGATTCGCTCCCGTATGAACCCGCGCTTGGACTGGGGAAACCCCGAGACTCTCACCAAGCTCGTCGACGTAGTACTCAGGCGCGACTTTTGGCAACGAGCTTGGATTGAGTCGCCGGCGGACGTCATCGCCGTGGCTCGAGATTTCGTCTTGACGTTGGGGCCGGAGTTGACCTGGCCCGCAGTTGCGCTGGCACTAATCGGCCTGGCCAGCGCACGGCGCAGCGGCAAGCCAGCGCTGCTGTGTGTGCTGGTGATCGTGGTAAACGTCGCCGCCATGGCGCTGCACGGATCACGGAGCGACATTTTCATTTGGCACCGCTACTACATCCCCGCCTACATGATGCTCTCACTGCTCGCAGCGATGGGCTGGCATGAGGCGGCGAAAAGCTTGCCCGCAAAGGCCACGTGGCTCATCCTGCTACTTCCGGCTGTGCTCGTTACTAGCGGTTTTCGCGATTTCGATCGTAGTCGCTATCGCATTGCCGAGGACTTCGCCGATGCGGTGCTCGCGGCTCTACCCCCAGGAGCAAACCTAATCGCTACCGATGACAACGTACTGTTTGTACTCATCTACCTGCACCTGGTCGAAGGCAAGCGTCCCGACCTAAACCTGATACTTCAAGGTGTGGGCAACGCTGAGCTACCGCCGCTGCACTTTGACCCGGAAAACGACCCGCTCTACTTCACCCACCACCCCAACTGGAATCTACCCAGCCTGCAAATAGTTCCCCTGGGATTGGTCTACCGCGCTTGGCCGCGCGACAGGCCCTCGCCTGCACTGGCGATCGCTCCGCCGGAACTCGCAGGCGAACACGATGATCGAGTCCCCAAGGACTACCTGACGCAAAACCTACTCGGCCACTTCCATTACACCCTGGGGTTTAGCTTCGAGCAACGCGACTGGCCGCATGCACGCGCTGAGTTTGCCGCAGCAGCCAAGGCTGCAAGCCGCAACGACGTCTTGTTTTACAACCTAGGCCTGGTATTCGCCCGTAATGGACTATGGAAGGATGCGGTCGTCGCCTTCTCGCGCTCGCAAGCGATCAACCCCCGACACATCGCCAGCCTCTCCGAACCCCGCGCGGCCGACAAACTGGCGACGGCGCGCAGCGAACTCGAGCGGATCACCGCGATCGAGCTCGAGGCCATCGCCAGCAAGGGAGAAGACTGGGGTAGTGATAACCTTGGAGAGCTGAGCGCGGCCGAGCACCTGCGTCTGGCCGAGGCCCTGGAAGCGCGCGGCGAGCCCCTAGCCGCGCGCGGGCACCGGCTGCTGGCCGAAGAGATCGGGTATAATAGATCCCCATGAGAGCCGCCCCTCCCACCCGCGCGCGTTCATACTACCGGCTCAACGTGTGGCTGTTGTTGGCCTGCCTCATCATGCTGGCCTACGGCCGTAGCCTGGCCAACGGCTTCGTCTTTGACGATGCCATCTTCATGGACGCCGACCTCCGGCTTCGCTCCTGGGCGGGAGTCCGCGTGTTGTTCCTCGAACCGTTGTGGGCAGGTGTCAACAGCAGCAGCGAGAGTGTTCACCAGTACTACCGACCACTGCAGCTGCTCCCGCTGGCGCTCAGCCGTCTGTACGCGGACGGGGCAGCTTGGCCCTGCCACCTGCTCAATTTGCTGCTGCACCTCTTCAACAGCGTGCTCGTCTACACCATTATCCGTCGTCTCAGCCGCCCCTTGGACGACACCGGCGCAAACAACTCCCGGCACGCCGCGTTTGCCGTAGCAGCCCTGTTTGCGCTGCACCCGGCCAATTCTGAATCGGTACTGTGGATCTCCGCGGTCTCGGGCCTAGGTGCGAGTTTCTGCGTTCTAAGCCTCTTCCTCCTACACATGCGCCACCGGCCAACCGCCGCCGGATCTCTGCTCGCAGCCCTGCTCTACCTGTCGGCCATGCTTTTCAAGGAATCGGGCATGCTGGCGCCGCTGCTTCTACTGCTCTACGACGGCATCATGCGACCCCGCGCCGATACCAGGCGCAACTCGCGGGTGGCGCGGGAAGACTACGCGGCGCTGCTCGCGCCGCTGGCTGCTTACCTGATCTTACGTGACCACGCGCTGGGAGGGTTCCTTCCCGGAGCTGCCAACCTCGAGTTCGGGCCGGCCGAGCTCGCGATCAACGCGGTGGCTCTCATACCGATGTATGTGGCCAAGTTCGGATGGATCTTCGAGCCAAACATGTACCACGACTTCGCTGCGGCACAGGGCCTGACAGACCCTCGCTTCGCCTACGGCCTGGCGGCTATCGTGGTTGGCGCGATCACCGCCCTGGCAACTTGGCGCTCACGTCCGATAGTGCGTTTCGGTTTGTTATGGGCGGCCATCACCGTCGCCCCCTACCTGCTGGTACGCTGGCCGCAGCTCAATGTTTTCGCCGAGCGCTACCTCTATCTGCCCTCGATCGGCATCTACGCAGCAATCGTCGGACTCAGCGGCGCGGCAAAGCGCGATGGGCGCGGCCGCTACTACGCCATCGCGACTGTCATCCTGGTTACGCTGTTCGCGTGGATAGGCTTTACCCGTACCAAGGATTGGACCGACGAAGAAACCATCTACTCAAAAACACTTGAGCAGTCCCAGCGCGCAGAGCTAATCCGCAACAACCTGGCCCTGCGCTATCTCGACGAGGGACGCGCGGCGGAAGGAATCCCTCTGCAAGAAGAACTGCTGAAGGTTTCCCCGAATTTCCCGAGGGCCTGGCACAACCTGGGGCTTCTCTACCTAGCAACCGGACGATCGGCTGCCGCTCTTCACGCCTTCGAAGAAGCCGCACAGCGCGAGCCCAACAACCCGTCTACGCTGCTCAACCTCGGCTACGCTCATGACCTCAACGGTCAGCGCGAGCAGGCAATCCTGGCCTATTTCCGTTTGCTTGGACTGCAGCCCTCGAGCACCGAGGCGCGCTACAACCTCGCCGTCATCGCCTTCGAGATGGGAAGGCTCGCAAGCGCCAAAGCGATGCTCATCGAGCTTCTCGATTACCAGCCGAGCGACACCGCAGCCAAATCGCTGCTCTCGCGCATCGAGCTGCTCGGCAGCCCCCGCGAGCTTCCCCCGGCCTCACGTGCAGCAACCCAGCAACGTTGTTCGCGTGCTCGTGCACGAGCCGAAGCCGGGCGTTTCCGCGAAGCTATCGCAATCCTCAAAATGGCCGCCTGGCTCGACCAAGCCTCACCGCTACCCCATCACTACCTCGCGAATGTCTACTACATGACCAACACCATCGATCGTGCCATCACGCATCAACGCCTGGCCCTGGCTAGAGCTCCCACCAACCCGCTCTACTACCGCAACCTCGCTTCGTTGGAGAAGATGCTTCATCGTGACGATGCCCCAGCACCACAGTTCTAGAACCCTGCGGGCTCGCGGACTTGACTCGTAGCGCGCGCTCGGGGATTGAAGAGATGATGTCGCAGATCCACCGCCTCCTCACTCTCGCAACCATAACCGTAGCGCTGTTGCTCAATGGCCTTGGCTGCTCGCCGCCTCGACCATCCGGCAAGCTGCTGGTTCTCGGTATCGACGGGCTTGATCCTCAAACCATCGATCTGCTGATGTCCGAAGGCCGCATGCCTAACTTTGCCACGCTCAGGCAGAAAGGAGCCTACGGACGCCTTTTGAGTGCCAAACCACTGCTTAGCCCGATAATTTGGACAACCATCGCCACCGGCAAGCCACCCTCGGAACACAAGATCGGCCACTTCGTCGCAGTTAACCAAGAGACCGGCGAGCAGATCCCGGTCACCAGCCAGATGCGCGGCGTCAAGGCTCTGTGGAACATAATGTCGGAAGCCGACAAGCGCGTAGACGTAGTCGGATGGTGGGCAACCTGGCCGGCCGAGGACATTAACGGTACCGTGGTCAGCGATCACACCTGCTATCACTTCCTCTTTGACGACGGTGCCACTGGCGCCGAGGAGATGACCGGCATAATCTCGCCGCCGGATCGCCAGACCGAGTTGCTGGCAATGGTGCGCCGTCCCGGCGACCTAGGCGTGGACGAGGTTCGGCCTTTTGCCGAGGTTTCGGCCGAGGAACTTTCACGCCCCTTCGATTTTGCTGAGGACCTGAGCCACTTCAAGTGGGCCTTGGCCACGGCCAACAGCTACAAGGCCATCGCCAAGCGACTGTGGCAGAGCGACCGCCCGGATGCGCTGCTACTCTACATCGAAGGTGTAGACTCGACCTCACACCTCTTCGGCCACCTCTTCCGTAGCACTGGCCTGGGCGGTGAGTTGGCCGAGCAGCAGCAACGCTACGGAATGACGGTAGAAAAGATGTACGAATTCGCCGACCGTGTAGTTGGTGAGTTTCTCGAGATCATAGATGACGACACCACGTTGGTGGTGCTCTCTGACCACGGTTTCCAGCTTGGTCAGCTTCACGACGACCCGAGCAAGACCCGTGACATGCGTCGGGTGAGCGAACGCTTTCACCGCATCGAGGGCATCCTCTACATGTACGGACGCGGCGTCAAAGAACACGTGCGGCTCGAGAGTCCAGCGCTCCTCGATGTTGCGCCTACGCTATTGGCACTGGCCGGCCTACCACCAGCCCGCGACATGAGCGGCAGGGTTTTGTCGGAAGCGTTTATCGATAGCGTGTCACTGCCTCGCGTTGCCAGTTACGAGGGCGGCGCAACCGACCTCGCCTCGCTCTCTCACCAGTCGGCACCGGTAGATCCGCAGATCCTCGAGCACCTAAAGAGCCTCGGCTATCTCGACACCGCCTCCCCCACCGGCGAGCGCAACCTCGCTGCCATCCACTTTGAAAACGGCCGCTACCAAGAGGCTATCACCGAGTTCCAAAAGATCATCAAAGAAAAGCCTGAGGATGGTGCGCTGCGTGCCAGTCTGGGCGGTGCTCTCGGTGCGGTCGGTCGCTACGACGAAGCTCTGGTCGCACTGGCCGAGGCCGAACGGCTGTCTCCTCTCAACCCGGAGATCTACCATAACCGTGGCGTAATCTATGAGCGCCAAGGCAAGAGAGACAAGGCCATCGCGCAGTATCGCAGCGCGCTGCGCTATGGCAGCGGCTACGAGCCCTCGCGCTCGGCGCTGCTGCGCCTGACCGGCAAGGCTAGCGTTGGCGGGCCCAGCAACGACGCCGAAACATTGGCCGCGACCATGGCCGAACGCGCCGGCGACCAAGCACGCCGTGGCAACTACGACGAGGCCATGGCGACTCTCGACCAAGCTCAGCGCATTGCTCCGGGCTACGCGCTGGTCTACCAGTACCGCTCCAACGTCGCCTTTCTCAGCGGCGACCGCAGCGGCGCCATCGCCGCGCTACAGCGCGCGCTCGAGTTAGAACCGGATAACGCGCTGTACAGACAAAACCTCAGATACTTACAAAAACAAGACCCTGGCGATTCGGCTACGAGCGACCAGCCGCCGACCGAACGCTAGGCGAGCTGGCGGCAATAGTTCAGCTGTCCCAAGCGTAGTGCTGCGCCGCGCGCTTGTAAGGTCGGTTGATCACACGCAAGAGCGCCGCGCGGCGGCTATGCAACTTGGCCTCGCTGACGCGGCCGAGGCTAGTCAAGACTGTCGCGGCCTGCTCGTGGAGGCTCACGAAGGTCCCCGCGATCCCGGATAACTCGACACTTACGCTGGTAGCCTCGGCTCGCGGCACGATAGTGCGCAGCTCGACCGGCTCGGTGCCGAGCTGGCGCTCGATGATCGCCAGCGCCAGCGTAGGGCTGGCGGCACGCCGCGCCAGATGCTCGGCTATCTGATTGTGGACTCCGTAATCAGCAAGGCGGTGAAGCCGGGCAGGAGCAGCCCCACCGATACCGAGCATGACCACCGCCGCTAGCGTCACCACCGCAAGACCCACGCCTAGCACCTTGCGCCCAGCTATGGCCTCTAACAGCGCGCTAACGGCGTAACCCGCGAAGGGGAGCATCATACAGGCGATCGGCAGTCGAAAACGCGAGAGGTTGTAGAAGAGAACACTCAGCGCAATGCCCACCACGATATACCCCAGAGGGATCAGTGATAGCGGCTGGCGCCAAAGCGCCAGCGCTATGCCCACGAGAGCCAAGAGCGCGACCAGGCCAAAGCCTATGGCGACGTGCGAAAGCAAGGTGGCGTGCTCGAGAAAGTAGTCGTAGCTGGCGTTGTTGGGAATCTCTCGGTTCTGCCAAAACACTACAAACTTGCCCCACAGCAGCCTCGGCCAGGCGGCAACCTCGGCATCCTCGTAAGTGGCCAAAGTAGCGACTAGCACCCCAGCCACACTGCCGGCGTTGGCCTCGAGTATCTCGGCGCTGTAGGCGCTTACCGCGCTTCCATCGCCAGGCCTGCGATCGGCAGCATTGCCGTTGATAAAATTTATCGGTCCGGTCGCAGCCAGGCTGAGTGGAGCGATACCAACAGTTAAGTTACGGACGATGAGCGGGGTAAACACCATGAACATTCCCGCCACCAGCAGAGCTGAAAGACCCGCCGCCCGTGCCGGACGGCGCCGACAAGTCCACACGACGCAGGCGATAGCAATGGCCGCAAAGGCCCAGTTACTCGACTTCAGGAGAATACTCGCACCGATGCTCACGCCTGCCATTTCAGCCCACAGCCATCCACCGCGTTCACGTGCGAGTGCGGCGAGCAGCAGGCGTACCGACAACAGACCAGCAAGAGTGATAGCCACGGCGCGAAGCAGCAGCGTCTCGTAGAACAGCAGCGGCCCAAACGTCGTGGCGAGCAACCCGGCAGCTAAGGCCGCAGAAGTTCCGAAGAGAAACAAGGCAATCTGGTAGATCAACACCACGCAGCCAAGCCCGGCAGCCGCTTGAACCGCATAGCTTACATGAACGCTACGTCCAGCAAGCTTGTAGAGGGCAGCGAGCGCGTAGGGATACAGAGGATCCTGCCAGAAAGTGTGCTCACCTACCCAGCCATCCCAGACCCGTTTTATCGCGGCATCATCGCAAGGCCCCGCCCCACTCCTGAGCGCCAAGGCCTCACAAGCGAGCCGGCGATGACGAACATGGTAGGGGCGCATGTCGGCGCGGGTGAGCACGTCACCTGCTGCTATGGCTCGCGCCCAGCCATCAAAGAAGCTCATGTCACTTTGAGTCCAGCTGCGCAGATGAAGTACCGGTCCGTTGCGGATCTCGGCGTAGGTGGCCAGACGCAGCGCAGCGCCCGCACACACCAGCAGCAGCAACCCTATGCGGCCACGCCTACTGTCAGCAGCACCACCCATCGTTATCGCGCGAAGACGCCTACCTTGCCCGAGCGGCCACGCAGCTCGACACTACCGTGCTCGCGGAGTTCGACCTTAGCTCCACCACGTAGCGCCAGCTCGCGCGCGGCGGCAGACACGAGAAGATCGAGTCCTTCTTGGCTGCACAGCTGCTGAAGGCGCGCCGCGACGTTTACCGCGTCGCCGACCACCGTATACTCGTGACGGTTCTCAGCGCCTATGGTTCCCGCAAGCGCTTCTCCGGCGTGCACGCCGACGCTTATCGCCAGAGATTGCTGCGATGAGAGATCGCGCTGCTGGTTGAGAGAACCCAGCCTCGGCTTCATACCCGCAGCACAACGCAAAGCCGCCGCCGCACTGTGCTGCGCCTGCAGGTCAGAGTTGTCCGAGAACAGTCCGAAGACTACCAGCATGGCGTCACCGATGAACTTATCGACAAACCCACCACACTCGTGCACCCACTCGCTCATCTCACCGAAAAAATGGTTGAGTGTCGCCACGACCTGTGCGGCGGGCTCGTTCTCAGCCATGGTAGTGAAACCTCGCAGATCGCAGAACAACACGGCAACACGGCGAAGCTCACCGCCTAGCTCGAGCTTGCCGGCCAACAGGTGATCACGAACATCAGGCTCGACCACGCGGCCAAAGGTACTCAGTATGTGCTCTCGCTCGCGCAGAGTCGCAGCCATGGTATTGATGCCGGCCGCCAACACGCCGATCTCGTCGTTAGACTCGACTTGCACTTCTACCTCGAGATCACCAGCCTCAACACGGCCCAACGCTCGCGCCATCTCACCAAGCGGACGCGTCAGCATACGTGCGAGCATCAGCGTATAGACGATGCCGCCGAGCAAGAACGCCAAGAAGGTTGTACCAACGGAAACCGCCAGCACCTGCAAGGTCTCGGCCGCCGACGCTCCAGCGGCAGCGCGGAGGTTTGCCGTTTGGGTTAGCCCGAGCAGGGTAAACATCGGCAAGAAACCGACGGTAAACATCATCAGCAGCAACCGTGAGCGCACGCCCAAGGCGAAGGTGGCGGCGACCTCCCCCAACCTACCGTCGGGGAAGACCAAGGGCGCGACCCGTGAACGCGACAACCACTCAACCAGCAGGTAGGTTGTCACCGAAGAAATAAACCCAGACGACAGCGGCGCCAGTACCTGCTGAGAGGCCAAATCGGCGCTCCAACGGCCGAGAACAGCAGTGGTCACGCCAACCGAGACCATGATACCTACTAGCCAAGGAGCAAAGCTTATACAGGCCAAGCCCAGAGGTGCTGAGACCAGGCGACGACGCACGCGCAGCCCTGGCGCTTGGTCACTGTGGCCGAGCTGCCAACGCAGCACCGGCCACATGTAGGCCAAGGTCGCCGCTAGGGTAAGTGGAAACGAAATCAGTTGGTAGAGGTGACCGACGCGTTGGCGCAGCAGCGAGTCGGCAAGAAGCGCGAACTCGCTGTTACTGTGCATGAGCTCGCCGGTAATTCCCGACAGTGTCATACCGAGTAGATGAGGCGCGCTACCCGCGACAAAGAGCAGCAACAGCCACCCGGCAGTGCGGGACTTAGGCTGCATGGTTGAAGACATGGTTCATCTGCTGCAAATCGCCTTCACGTATTGTGCTACACGGGCTGGCCACACGCCACTGTCGCGCTCCGGGCTTGCGCAGCGGGCTTCGCTTAGCCGCAACATTCATGAACACTTGCGGCCACGAGCATGAGCGTCTAGCGGGAGTAGATTACATGGCCAAGCCCGACCCCAAACAAGCCGAGCAGCGTGTAGCCAATGGCGATAGCTGGCGTGACTTTTGTAGAGCACTGGAAAGAGCCGGTGAGGTGGTGGTCGCGGACAGCGCACCACAAGACCCCTTCGAGCGAGCCGAGGGCCTGCGCTACCTGAGTCGGCTGACGCGTGCAGCCCTGGAAACCTTCGTCGAAAACGCCGACCCTCAGGCTCCAGAGCTTGTGCGCACCTGCCACGAAACCATCAAGATGGGCGCCGACAACCCCGACAACCACTACCTAAACGCCCCGATCAGTGGTAAGTACCAATACCGTATCCGCGGCAAGCGCGGCAGTGTCCACTACCTCGGTTTTGGCACCCAGGCGGGCAACTACGGATCTACCGGCAGCCTCGAGCCCACCGGCTATCTCGAATCCGCAGACATGGACATCGACGGCGACGGGTCTTTCGAAATCACTCTCAGCTGCGCCTCGCACCCGGGCAACTGGTTGCCGATGAAACCCAACACCCGAACCCTGGTAGTCCGACAGACCTTCCTCGACAAGACCAGCGAAGAGCCGGCGCAGATGAGCATCGAGCGAATAGATGGCGTTCACGCGCCACGCCCGGTCTCAGCCGTGAGTATCGATCGCGGGCTATCCGCCGCGGGCGGTTTCGTTGCCGGTTGCGCCAAACTCTTCAGTGCCTGGGCAGGCGCGATGACCGCGCACAGCAACGAGCTTCCGCGCTTCGACGCGACCGTGGCGAGTAAAGCCGGAGGCGACCCCAACATCATCTACTACCACAGCTACTGGAACATCGCCGAAGACCAAGCGCTGCTCATCGAGGTCAAGCCGCCGCCGTGCGACTACTGGAACTTTCAGCTAGGTAACCACTGGATGGAATCGCTCGACTATCGCTACTTTCCCATATGTATAAACAAGCACGGCGCCGAACTGTCCGCCGACGGCTCGCTTAGAGTGGTGGTTGCCCACCACGACCCCGGCTGCGCCAATTGGCTGTCTACCTGTGGGCATGAGCGCGGCACCATGTGCTGGCGCTGGATCCGTGCGCAAGACCCACCAGATCCACGCACGCGCCTGGTCACGCTGGGTGAGTTGGCACAGCTGCGATGAGTTCCCACGCACCGAGCTTTGATCCCCTCGACCTCAGCGAGGACAGCCTTCTCGACCAAGCCCGCCACGACACCGGGCTCGAGGACTTTGGCGGACAGCAGTTTCGCGAGGGACTGGCGGTGCTGCTCGAGACCTACGAGGGTGCCGGACTAAAACCCGGTGGGCGCAAACGCACTCGCTCACGCCTGGTGCAGCTGCTCAGTACACGGCTGAAAGTCACACGCACGCTCGAGCGTCATCCCGAGATCCGACAGCGTAGCATTCACCTGCCGGTATACCTGACCGGACTGCCGCGCACCGGCACCTCGGCACTGTTCAACCTGCTGGCCGCCGACCCCGCCGCGCGGCCACTGCTGTTGTGGGAGGCGATGTTTCCCGATCCTCTCGAAGGTCTCGCCGAGGGCACAACTGACCCTCGCCTGAAGTTCCTGCGCGAGCTTTTTGAGCGCAACCGACAAAAGAATCCCGACTTCGACCGCATCCACTACGTTGATGCCGAAGGTCCTGAGGAGTGCGTACTGCTGCTCGCACACACCTTTTGCGACGTCCAAAACGGAATCGAGCCGTTGATGAGCCCCTACCGCGAGTGGTTCGAGACTCAAGACCTCGGCCCCTCCTACAACTACTATGCCGATCTGTTGCGCTTGCTCGACTGGCAGCGCCCCGGACAGCGATGGCTGCTCAAATCCCCCGCGCATCTGTGGGCGCTCGACTCCATCGTTCGCCTGTTCCCCGACGCCTGCATCATCCAAACCCATCGCGATCCGCTAGAGATAGTCGCATCGTACTGCAGCATGATGGCTGCGGTAATGTCGATTCGCGAATCGATCGACGCCACCGAGCTTGGCCGCGCCGTGCTCGATCACCTCGTGGCTCTGGTAGGGCGTGGCATGGCGGCGCGTCGCCACTGCGACCCGGCGCGCTTTATCGACGTCCACTACGAGGGTTTCGTCGCCGACCCACTGGCGACACTCGAACGTATCTACGAGAGGTTCTCTCTGCCGCTCGACGACACTACCCGTCAGGCATTGCGCAGCTACGCCGACAACCACGGCCAGGCCAAGCACGGCTCGCACGCCTATTCATTGCAAGATTATGGGCTCAGCACCGACGAGGTCCGCCAACGTTTTGCTAACTATGCAGAGTATTTTGGGTTGCCGGGGTACTAACCCCGGCAACCCGCTTTCTGGGCTTCACCACGCGAGGCACGGTGCCGCTAGAACATTGAGCCGCTCTTCTTCGAATCCGATCCATCAGAGTTACGCGGTCCGACCTCGCGTGCCTTGATGTGCGAACCCGTGATCATATCCTTGTAGCCCAGGCCCGGACCTACCATCGGATAGACGTGGGCCGTAGGATCCACCATCACCTCGAGCAACGCCGGTCCGTCAAACGCAACGAAGGCCTCAAGCGCTTCGCGCAGCTCGCCATTAGAACTGATGCGTCTGGCAAAGCCGAAGTCATCGGCCTCGGCCGCCTTGACGAAATCCTTCTTGTGCAAGGTCTTGTCGGTACCCGAGTAGCGGTTCTCGTAGAACAGATCCTGCCACTGCCTGACCATACCGTCACCGCGGTTGTTGAGCAGTAGAACCTTTACCGGGATGCCGTAGTTGGTCAGCGTCTCGAGCTCTCCCAGGTTCATACGGATGCTGCCATCACCGTCAACGTCGACTACCAGCCGACCGGGATTGGCCAGCTGAGCTCCAATCGCCGCCGGCAGACCGAAGCCCATGGTGCCCATGCTCCCCGAGGTCAACCAGTCGCGCGGGCCGGCAAAATCGATATACTGCGCCGCCCACATCTGGTGCTGTCCCACCCCGGTAGAGAAGATGGCCTCACCGCGGGTGATCTCGTTGAGCTGTTCAAGCACCTGCTCGGGACGTATCATCGCCGCAGCACGGTCAAAATCGAAAGCATGAACCCGGCGCAACTCACCCACATGCTGCCGCCAGTGAGCAAAGTCCTTCTTAAACCCCTTGCCCGCGGTTAGCAGCTGGCTCAGGCCACGCTTGGCATCAGAGACAAAGGCCCAATCCACCTGCTTGACCTTGCCGACCTCGGTAGCATCGATGTCGAGGTGGGCGATCTTCGCTCCCGGCGCAAACTCTTCGACCTTGCCGGCAACACGGTCATCGAAACGTGCACCAACAGCGATGAGCAGATCACAGTCTTCGACCGCATAGTTGGCAAACGCCGCGCCGTGCATACCGAGCATGCGCAACGAGAGGTCATCACGGGTATCAATCGCACCAATGCCCATCAGTGTGGTCACCACAGGGATACCAAAGTGTTGGGCAAAGGCCCGAAGCTCTTCGGAGGCGTCGGCGTTGATTACACCGCCACCAACGTAGAGCAAAGGGCGTTGCGATCGTCTCAGCAGCTCGAAGAAGGCCTTGCCGTGCTCGGCGCCGAGCTTTACCTTGGCCGCTTCGCGCTGACGCTCATCGTAACCGTGAAAGTCGAGCAGACCCTCGCCCTTGAACCGAGCCTCGTGAAGCTGCACGTCCTTGGGGAGGTCGACAACCACCGGACCGGGGCGGCCGCTGCGCGCGATATCGAAGGCGCTGCGCATGGTCTCCTCGATCTTGGTCTCGTCGGCGAGCAAGAAGACGTGCTTGGCACACGAAGCCATGATATTAAAAATCGGCGCTTCCTGAAAAGCGTCGGTTCCAATAACCGCCCGCGGCACCTGGCCACAGATCAACACGACCGGAACCGAATCGGCCTGGCAGTCGCGTATCGGCGTAACCGCGTTGGTCGCACCCGGCCCCGAGGTAACCATAAAGGCCCCAACCTTGCCGGTGGAGCGAGCGTAACCAGCCGCCATGAACCCGGCGCCCTGCTCGTTGGCGGGGACGATGAGATCAATCTTCTGCTGCGGACGTTCGCGGTTGTGACGGAAGATCGCGTCGTAGGTTGGCAGGATGGCTCCACCGCTGTAACCAAACAACGTATCGACACCCTCATCAGCCAGTACCTGTACCACCACCTCGCCACCGGTCATGATCTTGCCGGCCAAAGGATGTTTGGTAGTGGTCGAGCCCTCGACTGTCTCCAGCTGAGGGGCCTGTGCTGACTTACGGGATGTCATTATTCTCCTCCTGAGTGTTTCTACTGTTTGCGACCGCCTGGCCCCAACTGAGGCAGGCAGAGGCGCCCTATGGTTAGCCGCTAGGCCAACCCTCACGTAAACATGGAATCATACCAGGATTCCCCAAGATTCCCAGAGCAAACAAACCGCCGAACCCTGAATTTACCGATTCCCTCAGATTGGCGGCTCAGGCTCCTCGGCCAAGAGCGGCCATCATCGCCCCGGCTACGACCATGCCGGCTGCCACGCCGCCAACCAAACTGACCGGCTCGGGCGCAAATAGCTCAGGCGCGGCGCGACCGGCCACACCAACCACCGACAGCGTGACCAGGGGTACCAGCGCGAGCACCGCGCTGACCCGCGACGCTTCCCAGTGAGCCAGCGCCTCGGCAAAAGTCCCGTAGGCAACCAGAGTATTGACCATACAAAAGACCAGAGCGGCTAGCTGTGGCCAGTTCATCTCGACTATGCGCGCGGGTTCAGCCAGGGGCGTGAACAGCAGCGCCGACCCCGTATATATACACACGGGGATAAGTCCGTCTCCTAACTACCTGAATTTACTAAGGACAGCCAAACCTACGAGCCATCGTCTAGCGGGTACTTGAACCAAGCACCGCGAATAGATCGCCGTCGGGATCAACGACACCCACACTCACTATCTCGCTCTGCATGCACGTCGGCAATGAGTTCACGAAGAAACAGCCCGCACCCGCGAGCAGCTCACTGACACGGATCTTCAGCTTGAGCGAACCAGCAGAGGAAGGCGTTGCATTAAACCGCGTCGGCGAATCGACCACGGTCATATCACCCGTGACCGGATCGTCTAAAGTTGCTCGCAGAACCATGGCCATGCTCCAGCCTGGGCCATTGATTGGCATGTCTGCCCCATCGCGTACATCTCTACACTTGAGGCGAACGGAAACGTCACCGCAAGGTGGTTGACCGCAAGGACAGTGCGTGTTGATGAACTGTTTGAGTCGAAGCGAGCATCGGCCCTTCAGTCCAAACCGATACTTGGAGCGCGCCACAGGAGCGCCGCAACCCGGCACTCCAGCCATGGTGACGGTGTTGGGCGCGGCAAAGGTCACACCCGGACAGCTAGAATAGGCACGCACCAGGTCGGCCTTGAACCCCGAGGCCTTGGCCGGCGCATTGAATGCGCACTGAGCGTGCGCGGCAGCAGAGGCGAAGACCAATACTGCGGCGATTACTGCGGCAATTAAGCAGAAGCTAGATCGCATAAGCTTACACGCTGTCGGTTTACCATCGCGAGACAAACCGACACTACCCTGCCGCAGAGACCACTGTCAATGGGCTGCCCAGCCCTCAAGTGAGGCTAGGCCGAGTCACAACCCTCATCCTCGGAAGGTGCGCAGCTTTCGGTTAACCCGTGCTGCTCCCCATCGTGGCGAAGACGTTGCCGTCGGGATCGACGATGGCTCCACTGATCAGCTCGGTGTGGGCGCATGGCGGTAGAAATTGGGCAATACATACTCCGTCGAAGTTTAGGTCATTAGTGCTAACCCGCATCTTTAACTTACCCCGCTTCGGCAGATCAAAAGCGAACTGCAAGGGGATGTCGATAACCGTCATGTCACCGCCTGAGGGTTCGTCCATGGTTACGCGTAGCACGGTATCGAACGCCCAGGCACCCGCCTCAATGGCCAGGCCAGCGGCGTCGCGCACTTCTTTGCAGCTGGCCTTGAAGCTGATATTGGCGCAATCGAACGTACAGCCGCCCGCGCACGGTCGCTCGGCCTTCTGCGACATCTGAAACTTGCACGCTCCCCTCGGGCCAAACGTGTAGCTGGACACTGACACTGGCGGGCCGCACGCCGGCA
>CAZPPZ010000050.1:0-15498 GCA_964588545.1 uncultured Myxococcales bacterium
TACGCCATGGCGTCGCGCCTCCGCCACACGCCGAGCTCTACACAGGTCTAGGCGACCCACATGTTTGGCTCGACCCCTTGCTGGTGCGCAGTGTCATTGCACCGGCGCTAGCCGCGGTGCTTGCTCGCGCGGACCAAGACGGCGCGGCAACTTACTTCAAGGGGCTGAGTGACTTTCAAGAGCGTCTCGACGCGCTCGATACGAGAATCAGGCGCACCCTACCCGCTCCCGGCCAAGGTGGTTATGTTGCCTTCCATAACGCCTGGCGCTACTTCGCTAACAGATATGGGCTGCATGAGGTCGATGTTGTCTATGAGTTCGCCGGCGAAGAGCCCTCCCCGCGAGAGATCGCCAAACTGATCAGGGCGGCCCGGGCTGCGGGCGTAGCCGCCATCCTCATAGAGCCACAGCTCGACCCACGCATGGCAGAGGTGATTGCCCGTGACTTTGGAGCCAAGACCATAACCGTAGACCCGTTGGGCAACCTCGAAGATGAAACTCGCGATAGCTACACCGAACTCATGGACTTCAACGCCACAGCCTTTGCCAAAGCGCTACGCGGCGCTCTCAGCAAGAAATCGCTAGCACGGTGAACCAAGCGAACAACGACAGCCCGGACGTAGTCGCGTTCGACTCGGTGTCGATCGAGGTCAGTGGTCGGCGTGTGCTCGAAGACATCTCGTTTACGGTTCCCGCCGGACATTTTGTCGGCCTGGTCGGCCCCAATGGTGCCGGCAAGACCACCCTGCTCAAAGCTATGCTCGGGTTGGTGCCGATCGCCGAGGGGAGCATCGAAGTCTTGGGCAGCGGACGAGGTCGCCAACGCCGCAGTTCTCACAGCGTCGGCTACGTCCCCCAGCGCAACGCCGTCCCCGACCGCTTCCCGGCAACCGTGCGTGATGTCGTAATGATGGGTCGCCTGTGCTGCATAGGGTTGTTGAGGTTCCCCAACCGCGAAGACTGGGCTCAGGTCGACCGCAGCCTCGAACTGGTCGACTTATCCAAGCTCAAGTCTCGGCCGGTAGGACAGCTATCTGGTGGCGAACAGCGGCGCGTCATCCTCGCCCAGGCGCTGTGTGCCAGCACCCGCCTGCTCATTCTCGACGAACCGACCATAGGCTTGGACCTTCCAGCTGAACAAGAGTTCTATGCCCTACTCGGCCAGCTCCGTGCTGAACTCTCGCTGAGCATCGTCGCGGTCTCGCACGACCTGGTTGCGCTTGCCGGCGAGGTTGACCAGCTCATCTGCATTAACCGGCGCATGCACGTTCATGGCAACCCCGACGATGTCGTTCACAGCCATGCCTTACGTGAGGCCTACAGCTGCGAATTCGATTTCATTGCCGGTGAGCTCGCGCACCACGACAAGCACGGGAGCAGCGGTTGATGCTCGAAATGGCCTTCATGCAACGCGCGCTGGCGGCGGCGATAATAATCGGCCTGGTCTGTGGCTCATTGGGGTTTTTCGTCGTGCTGCGCCGGCTGGCCTTCATCGGAGTGGGCATATCACACTCGGCCATCGGCGGCGTAGCCATCGGCATACTGCTGGGCATCAATCCCCTGGCTACGGCAGCAGTGTTCGCCGTAGCTGTCGCCCTGGGCATCGGCGCGACCAGCAAGCGCGGGATCATCAGCGAAGACGCGGTGATCGGGGTGTTCTTCTCAGCGTCGATGGCGCTTGGCATCGTGCTCTTGAGCCTCAACCGTGGCTACCAACAAGACTTGTTCGGCTATTTGTTCGGTAATGTCTTGGCGATCTCTGCTACCGAGCTGAAGATCCTGGCGCTGCTCTCGGCGCTGGTGCTCACGCTGCTGGCGCTTACCTTCAAGGAGCTGTTCTTCATCGCCTTCGACGAAGAACTCGCCCGAGCCTACGGCCGGCCGGTTGAAGCTCTCAACACTCTACTACTGATGCTGCTGGCGGCCACCATCATCATCGGTGTACGTCTGGTCGGCATTCTCTTGATCGAGGCTCTGCTGGTGGTACCGGCAGCGACCGCGGCGCTGTGGGCGGCGAATTTCCGCCCACAGCTACTGCTCTCGGCTGTGCTGGGAATGGCGGCCGCGGTCATCGGTCTGGCCCTGGCTTACCGCTTCGATGTAGCCGCTGGCGGCGCGATCGTTCTCGTGACCGTCACCGCCTTCTTTGCTTCGTGGCTGCTAAAGGCCCGCCGCGCCTAGGGTCCGGCCGGCAGACATACCAGCTTTGCCTTGTCGATATCTTTTAGCGGTTTGGCATCAGCACTGGCCACCTTGATCTTCACCAATCCTTTTCCGGGCTTCTTCTTGCCCGAAGCGGTGATCTTTAGCGGCACACGAATACCATCACTGAAAACACACGCCGGGCTCGCTAGTGGCAGCAGCCCGGCCACCGCAGCCGCAGCCGCCGTGACCTCCGCACTCAGCGGTTTGACCTTCTTTAGTGCGAAACTTGCGACCCCAGCGGCCGAACACGCGGCCAAGCGCGCATCGTCTACTGCCAGGCAAAACCCAAGCGGGAACAGGCACTCGTCGTTTTCTTGACCATCGGCGTCGCAAGCAGCACCGTCTACACAGATCGCCTTTTTGGCTGGCTTGCCGGGCTTCTTTGCCACCAGTTCGAGGCCATAGAACTCAGCCACGCAGTCGCTCTTGGGGCTGCCTCCGCCGGCTACCAGCCGTGACACCGGGGTCAGGCGATGCAGGCTAAAGTCTTCGTCGGCACCACTGAAGGTCGACGACAGCAGCTGCACGCGGCCAGAGAAGGGGTCAACGTCGAGACCAGTCGCAAAATTGAACCCGCTGGCCAAGGAGAAGAAACTGCCATCGGCGTCGTCCACCGATACGACATCGCCGCCAAACAGGCCACTCACCAGCAAGCGACCGTCTCTAGCGAAGTCCATATCAAAAGAGCCCACCGAAAAAGTAGGCGTGACCACCAGGCCGACAAAAGCACCGCTGGCGTCGTAGCGACCAATCTGGTTGGCAAACGACGCCAGGCTCTCGGCAACCAGCAGATCGCCATTGTCCGCCAGTGCCAGCCCACCGGTAAAGTCCAAACCCGAGCCTACAAATGGGCTGACCGTGCCAGCGGCAACGCGCTGCACAGAACCCACGCCACCACCGGCCGCGTCACCGACCAACACATCACCGCTGGCAGAGACAACGACGCTGGCGGCGTTAGCTATGGCGCCAGCCGGCGCAAGTTCTGACCCGACAGCTGTCAGGCCCACAGCACTTGATGCCGAAGCAACGGCAAAGACGGTATCGCCGCTAAGTGCGCCACTGGCCTCCAGCGCGTTGTCGGTGACGTAGAGCGTGTCGCTGGCCCGGTCGTAGGCGCAGTCGGCAATCGAATTGAATCCACTCGCGACCACACTCTCGCCGCCCGACTCGCTTACTCTCACCACAGCTTGACCACCGCCGTTAAAGGCGGGGAAAAGTCCGGGGCCGAGGCCTACAAAGGTCATACCGGGCCCTGCCTGTACGCAGCTCTGCAACTCGTCGCTAAGCAGCAGTCGCGAATAGATCCACCCAGGAGCGGGGGTCACGCTTTGTGCCATCGCCACCACCGGGCTTAAGCAGAACAACGCGGCAGCCAAACTGCTAGCTACCGCCAACTTGATGAAACTCATAAACACTACCTCCCAAGCCCGACCCACGTCAGGCTATGACGCGGCCTCTCGGCAGAGAAGATGAGTGGTAACGAAGTATGACTGCGGCCCAGCCGCGACAGAGGCTCCGGCCACCCCCTCCCGCGAGAGGCACGACCTATAAAAACGAGCCACATCGGTGTCCTGACTCAGGGATCGGCCTACTCGCCGCGCCTTCCCGGGCCATCGCCCAGTGGCATCGTGCAGCTTTCGTCCCCCCTTACAGTTGCGGGGCAGTAGAGGCTTTTCACCTCTTTCCCGACCGAAGCTATCAACTTCGCGGGCTCGCCTGGCGTTTCTAATTTGCCCGGGGGCCACAGTCAAGACGAAATTGTAAGGGTTCCCGCTGCGGCCACGCTTTTCCCTTGGGCCAGAACTCCAGATATAGCTGCGCGCTAGCTATCGCCCTAGGAGAAAAACTACATGCACGCAGGAAAGCTGATCGCTCGCGCACTCAAGAAAGCCGGAGTCGATACGGTGTTTACCCTTTCGGGTGGCCACATAATGCCGATCTACGATGGCTGCCTCGACGAAGGCATTAGGATTGTCGATGTCCGCCACGAGCAGGCCGCCGTGCATGCTGCCGATGCTTGGGCGCGGCTGCATCCAGGGGTGGTCGGCTGCGCCCTACTCACCGCGGGTCCAGGTGCTACCGACGGCGTGACCGGCATCGCCAACGCCTGGCGTGCCAACTCGCCGATCCTGGTAATCGGCGGCCAGGGCCCCTTAGAGAACCTTCGCAAAGGCTCGCTCCAAGAGATGGACCACATCAGCGTGATGCGACCGATCACCAAGTGGGCTGAGGCCTGCTACGCACCAGGCCGGGCGGGCGAATACGTAGAAGAGGCAATTCGCTACGCCTTAGCCGGCAACCCCGGACCAGCCTACCTCGAGGTGCCGATGGACGTGCTATTCGGCGAAGTCGACCTTGAAACTGCGAGTTGCCCGCAACCGCTGGCGGTTGCTCGTCCCCGTCCCGAAGCTGCGCTGGTCGAAGCAGCCATCGAGCTGCTGGCGGCAGCCAAAATGCCGATGGTCATGGCCGGGACTGGCGTTAAGTGGTCCAATGGAGAGGCCGCGCTAAACGCGTTCCTCGCAAAGGCCAAGCTGCCTTGCTACTGCAACGGCATGGGCCGCGGCAGCGTGCCCCACGATTCGCCTTATTTTTTCAACCGCACCCGCCGCGCCTACCTCGAGAAGAGCGACTGTGTAGTCCTGGCTGGCTCTCTACTCGACTTCCGCATGCGCTTTGGCGCGGCCATCCCCGCCGATGCCAAGATCATCCAGCTCGACCTCGATGCCACGCTCATAGGTCAGAACCGTCGAGCGGATATAGGCTTGGTGGGAAACATCGGCGCTACCTTCGAGGCACTGAGCGAGACTATCGATGATAAGCGGCTCGCTCTAGACTGGAGCGGTATCGTCGAGGAGTGGCGCGGCAAAGAAATCGAAGCCGAAGAAGCGCTGCAATCGCAGCTCACCTCGGATGAGGTGCCCATCGACCCTCAGCGCCTGTGCAAGGAGATCGCAGACTTTGTCGACGACGACATGATCCTAATTGGTGACGGTGGCGACATCGTCGCTAAAGCGGCCAAGGTGGTACCGATTCCGCAGCGCGGCGGGTGGATGGACCCAGGTCCGCTCGGCACTCTCGGCGTGGGCATGCCCTTTGCCCTGGCCGCGCAGATCGCCAACCCCGACAAGCGCGTACTCATTATCTACGGTGATGGCAGCTTCGGACTAAACGGCTTCGAATACGACACCGCCGTGCGTTTCGACCTTCCCATAGTCGGCATCATCGGCAACGACGCGGCGTGGGGACAAATGATGCGTCCACAGATCAGCATTTACGGAAAAGACCGTATCGTCGCCACCGAACTGCGGCCAACGCGTTATGACAAGGTAGTCGAGGCTCTCGGCGGCCACGGAGAGTATGTAACCGAGCCCGCCGAGATTGGCCCGGCGCTGGGTCGCGCCTATGCCAGCGGCAAGCCTGCCGTGGTCAACGTCATGATGCGTCAAGACCGTGAATTCTCAGGTGGAATCTACATGTAGCGGCCCCAGCACGAGGGCCCCCTAGCAGGCCAAAGGCCATGATTTGACTCAGCTTTAGAGGCTTGATTGAATTTGGGTTCAAAAATGAATCGAAGTTCAGCCACTTTACCCTCGCGAGTTGGCCGCCGCCGCCAAGACGCCCGCGCGCGTATTACTCAGGCGGCAGCCACGCTGTTTGCACACAACGGCTTTGCCGAGACCTCGATGGCCGGCATCGCCGCCGAAGCCGATGTCGCGGTTGGCACACTCTACAGTTTCTTTGACGGCAAGGACGCTCTCTACCGCGAGCTGATCCACAGCAAAGCCATCGAGTTTCACCGTCGCTTGATCAACCCTCTCGAGCAGCCCGGCCCCGCCCGCGCGAATCTCGAAGCCTACTTTGACGAGATGCTCGCTCTCTACCGTGACGAAGCCGTCTTCATTCGCTTCTACTTGCAGATGTTCGGCGACGCCAGGCTATCGCTGCGGGCGTCTTTTTCTGATGAAACCCGCGCCGTCTACGACCAGGTGCTAGCCAGCCTCGCCGGTCTAATAGACCGAGGAATGGCCGAGGGCAGCTTTGCCGGCGTGGCCGATAGCGTGCGCACTGCGATCGCCCTGCAGGCTGCGGCCACAGAACTGTTCTTGCTGCACCTCGATTCTCCCGAGCGCCACCCGGCCGAGGCGGTACTCACTGAACTCTACCAACTCATCACCTATCGTATCGCCAACACCAGCAGCGCATCCGGCCGCCGCAGCAAGGTCTCGAAGGAGCAGTCATGATCAACTCTGACAATCACATCCGACTACTAGCGAAGGCCGCGGTAGCAGCGATAACCATCGGCACACTGGGCTGGAGCAGCTGGGCCTCCCCCGCTGCGGCCGAGCAGCTCGCGGTGGCCGCGCCGCCTAGCGCTGCAACCGAGCTGAGCGGCGCAGAGGTCGCCAAGCGCTCAGACGACGCGCGTCGCGCCAAGAGCGAGCATCAGGTTATGACCATGACGCTGGAGAACCAGCGCGGTCAGCAGCGCGTGCGCACCATCGAAGGATGGTCGCGCGAGGTCTCGGATACAGAGGATCACCGCTTCTCGCGCTTCCTCGAGCCAGCCGACGTAAAGGACACCACGCTGCTGACTTTCGACTACACCCAGGCCGACGACGACATCTGGCTCTACCTTCCCGCGCTCAAGAAGGTCAAACGCATCCTCTCGTCAAACAAGAGCGATTACTTCATGGGCTCGGACTTTACCTATGAAGACATGGAAAACCTCGACCTCGTCAACTGGGACTATCGGATCACCGGAGAAGAAACGCTTGGCGGGGTCTACTGTTACATCGTCGAAGCGCTGGCCAACAACGACGAGGAACGTGATGAGACTGCGTACTCAAAGACCGTGAGCTGGATAGCCAAGCATGACTTCCTGCCCCGCAAGATCGAGTATCACGACAAGAAGTCGCGGTTGGCGAAACGGCTGGTCTTTGCCGACATTCACCCCACCTCAGCCAGCGACCCAAGGCCCAGAGCACACAAGCTCACGATGGATAACCTGGTCACCAAGCACAAGACCGTGTTGGTAATGCGCAAACTCGAGCTCGACGTCAGCGTAGACGACGACCTGTTTAGCCAGAGGAACATGCGTCAATGACCCGACGCCCTCTCGCGCTCTGCCTCCTTGGGCTGCTCGGCGCAGCGGTGTTTGTAGTTGGCGCGGCGCCGCCAGCGTCAGCGCTCGAGGTCAACGGCTACGTTCAAGAGTCTGTCGGCGTTTCGACCAGCAACAATGACAGCGACATCCTCTTCCACCGTCAGCTGATCAACCTGAAGTTTCAAGAGCGTTCTTCACGACGCTACCAGTTGCGCATCGAGGTCGACCTGTGGCGGGACGATGCGGACTTTCAGGAGTCCGGTCAGCGTTTCCGCGCTCGTCTGCGTGAAGGATACATAAAGATTGGGTTTCGCGACGCCGACCTGCGCATCGGCCGCATGCAGATCGCCTGGGGGGAGGCCGATGGTGTAATCGTCTCGGATCAGGTCTCGCCTTTTGACCTAGAGAACTTCATCGTGCCGCCCTTCGACGAGATTCGGATGGGCGTAGATGCAGCCAAGTTCGACTACTACTTCCACGGTGGCAGCATTCTCGAACTCGCGTGGATAAGCCACTTCAGCCCACCCGATTTTCCTGAAGAAGAGTCGCCGTGGAGTTTCGTCGATGCGCAAGACCTTGCCGCGTTCGGCCCCACTCCGCTGCGCCTGGCGACCAACGACAAGCCGGCCGAGACCTTTCAGAACTCCGAGGTCGCGGTGAGACTGAGAGGATTTGGTTCGAAGGCGGACTGGCAGGTCGGATATCTATGGGCCTGGGACGACCGGCCAGCCCCGCGCGTCAAGCTTGCCGAGGGCTTACTCGTACCCACCCACGAACGTTACCATCTAGTCGTAGCCGGGGTCACGGCGCCGGTAGGCCCGGTACTACTCAGCGGTGATACTGCCTTGGAGATCGGCCGCTACCTCTCGATACTGCCTGGCCCCGATGACGACCCGACTAGGTTTATCGCTGCCGAGTTCGTCAGTAAGCAACAGGTGTGGCGCAGTGTCGTAGCAATGGATTTCAAACCCCAGGTACCCGGCTGGGAGCAGGCCAATGCTACTGTTCAGCTGATACACGAACGCGTCATCTCTCCCGGCGTCGCCCTGGCAGAGGACCAGAAGAGCTATCTGGCAAGCGCGAGGCTGACCGCCGCGTACGTAAACGAGACCATCAAGCCCTCGGTCCTTGCGATTGCTGATCTACAAGGCGATTCGACTTGGGTCCAAGCCAAAGTCGACTGGGAACCGATAGACAACTGGCGCCTGACCACGGAGTACGACCTCTTCGCCGGCCATAGCTTCGACGGCCACAATGGGGGCATCTTCGGCCGCTTTTCCAACAACGACGTCGTCTTTGCCAGAGTTCGTTACAGTTTCTAGGCACCCAGCTAGATGGTCACTACAATCTACACACGCTTCATCTCGCTGGTGATCAGAAGACCGCTACTGATTCTGCTAGCCGTCGTACTAAGCAGCGCTGGCTTCGCCACCGGGCTCCCGCGACTGACGGTAGATAGCGACACCCGGGCCTTCATGCCGCCCCACGACCCCGCTCTAGCTGCTCTCGACCATCTCGAGGACACCTTCGGCACGCCCTACCTGACACGCATCATCATCGAGCGTAACGACCAACCCCAGGGCGTCTACAACCCCGAGACTCTGGCGCTGATCGTCGAAATAACCGAATGGCTTAAGACCCGTCCCGAGTTTCGCACCGACCTCAACTCCGACCTGCGCTCGATATCGACGGTTAACGATATCACCGGCGACGAGAACGGCATGGTGGTTGAACCTTTCCTCGAAAAGCCGCCCGCCACGCAGGCCGGAGCAATCGAGGTACGCCGCGCGATAGAGAGCAATGGAATCTACGTGGGGCTGCTCGCCGGATACGCGGGCCGCGCCGCCAGCATCGTCGTCCGAGAATCAGAAGAGGGCAGCCACGAACGCGCCCAGACCTACTTCATGCTACGCGACAAACTCGACGAGTACACCCGGCAGGGACGCCCCGAGAAATTCTATATAACCGGTCGTCCGGTGCTCGAGGGACTGTTTGGCAAGTACATACCCGAGGAGTCACAACGCACGGCGCCCGCGGTAGTGCTGATGCTAGCCCTTCTCCTGTACGTCTCGTTCCGTTCGCTGCGTGGAGTGCTCATTCCGTTCTTCGTAATCGCCTGCACCGAAGTGTGGATGTTGGGCTTTCTCGGTCTGTGGGGCCATCCTGTCTATACTATAACCTCGATCCTGCCGGTCTTGCTCATTGCCATCGCGGTTGCCGACAGCATCCACCTGATGGCCAGGTACTACGAGGCCCAGCAAGAGCTCGGGTGCAGCGACCGGGCCGCGGTGATCCGTCAGACTATGCGGGCGATGGGGGCGCCGGTGTTGATGACTTCGCTGACTACCGCCGCAGGTTTTCTTTCGATGACCTCGGCAGCAATAGTCCCGATCAAAGACTTCGGCCTGCTCGCGGCTTTCGCCGTAATCGCTGCGTTCCTAGTCACTATCACCGCAATCCCGGCCTTTCTCATGATCTTGCCGCTCGACGGGGCCGAGCGGATCGATCAGCGACGACGAGGAGCCGGGCGCCTCAAGCGGCTCTTGCTGCTGCCCGCTAGGATCGCAAGCGAATACTCAGCCGCGACCGCCACGGCCTTCGGCGTGATCTTTGTCGTCGCGCTCTTTGGCATGCTACGGCTCACCACCGACAGCTCGCGGGTCGGCCAGTTCCCGCCCTGGCACCACCTGAGGATGGCCAGCGACAAGGACACAGAGCACTTCGCCGGCAGCATGACCCTCGACGTTATGATCGAGACCGCGGAGGCCGACGGCATCAAGAGCCCCGAACTGCTCAAACGCATCGACCGCTTCCAGAGAGCGATGGAGGAATCGGATATCGTTGCCGACACATTCTCTATCGCCGAACTCATCAAACGCATGAACCGAGTAATGAACGAGGATAGACCCGAGGCTGAAACCATTCCCGACAGCCGTGACCTCGTTGCCCAGTATCTGTTGCTCTACTCGATGTCGGGCGACCCCGGTGATTTCGACGACTTGGTAGACTACGAGTACCGCAATGCTCACATAATGGTCTTCGTCCGCGAACCGGGAACTTATTTTGCTCGCACCACCGTGCACAACGCCGAGAGGTTGGCGCGAGAGATCTTCCCGCCCAAGATGTCCCCAGCGGTTACCATCCGTCTGGCCGGAGAGGCTTACTCTACGGCTCACCTCGAACACCACGTCAACTCCAGCCAACTCTCGACGCTGGCCATCTGCCTACCCACGCTGTTCTTGATATCATGGATGATGTTCGGACGGATCGCCCTCGGCGTGTTGGCTATCGCGCCGGTGTCTCTGGCGGTTACGGGTGTATACGGTGCGATGGGCTACGTCGGCCTGCCTACCGACATCGCGACGACCATGCTCGGTGGAATGACGCTGGGCATAGGCGTGGACTTCGCGATTCACTACCTGCATCGCTACCGCGAGACCATAGGCAAGCTTGGAGACCCGACGGCGGCGGCCATGAAAACCGCAACCACTGCAGGACGGGCTTTGTTTTACAACGCGACGGTACTCATCGGCGGATTCATCGTACTGCTAGGCTCGCGCCTGTACCCGCAGATGAAGCTGGGCGGTTTGATCGCGACAACAATGGCGGTTTGTTGCGTGTCTACCATGCTGCTGTTCCCGGCGGCCTTGCGCTACGTGAGCTTTGCAAGCAAGGACGTCGACGAGGCTGAGCTCCAAGCCCGCAACGACAGCGACGACACCGAGATGACCCCTGCGGCGTAGCGACTAGGAAGCAGCGCTCAAGCGGCGGTGGTCCCAACTCGAGACCTTCTCCGGGTGGAAGATCAGGGCAACACGCTTGCGCACCTGCTCGCGCACGAACGGCGCGGCGCTGGCCTCGTCGCTGCCCATGTACTTGCCGGCCGAGTCGATACCGATACGAAAACACAGCTCCTGGTCGTCGCGAATCTCGTAGCGGCCGCGCATGAACACGCCGCGCAGCTCTGAATAAACAACCCCATCCTCGACCAAGGCCGAGCCGCGCGAGTCGCGCTCTATGTTGCGCACTTTTTGCGAAGTCCGATAGGTGTGCATGTGTACTAACCCATCGATCATTGCGTACCACATCGGCACCGCGTGGGGCCAGCCATCGTGGTTGAGGGTTGCCATGATCAGAGTCTTCGACGAGAGCAGGTACTCGGCGATCTCTTGCTCACTGAGCTTGATCTTATCGCGAATGTTTCCCACGGCTACCACTCCGCCGGATCGCTGTACTCCTGGCCAATACTTCCTTGCGGCGCGGCATCCAGTTGCTCGTCGCGTCCTAGAGGGCTGGGGGTCACCACTGCATTGGGGTCGGGGATTATACCGCGCTCTACCAGGTAGCGTTCCAGCTCCTGGCGCTCGGCTTCGTCTAGGTACATACCTTCGTCGTCACTGTCGTCGAGGTTGGGCGCGACGGCGTCCGGTTCAAAGCCGGGAGAAAGAGTCGGCCAGCTTGGATCGAGCACCTCATCGGGAAGCGCCAACTCCCCGGCCCTCCTCTCGATGCGATCGCTGTAGGCCTCGGCCGGCGAAGACAGCGCCAGCGCAGCGACTAGTACAACCGCGGCCAGGGCGGCAAAACCAAAGGGGATTCTCTCAGCAACGCTCACGGTAATATACTATTGTAGCTCCCCGAGCGCTCAGCTGAAACCGATTAGCTGACGAAGATCGCGTCGAGACTCCAGTCGTCGCGCATGCGGCCAGAGTCCAGGTTTACGCCCACGATGTAGTTACGCAGCATACGCAGCGGCGCCAGCAGCCTGATGGTCTGAATCTCCTCGACCGCGTCTTGGCCGTGTCTGGCCTTGAGCGCCGGGATGATCTGCTCCTGAACCCGTTCGACGATATCAGCGTCGGAGCTACCGTCGACGACCAGCACCAGCGCCACCCGCCCGTCGATCTCGGCAATGTGAGAGGTGTAGATCGAACGGGTAAACGCCGTCACCACCTTGGGTTCATCGGCTATATGGGCGCTGAGCCGGCCGGGGGTAGTACCCATACAGAACTTGAGAATGTAGAGATGGCGGCACTGGAAATGTCCGGTTCCCTCCGGCCCCTGATCGATCTCGGCAAAGTAGCGCAGCAGCCCGGCACTCTCCATGCGCGCCCGTTTACGGCTGACGGTGCGCACCGGGATAGAGTTCTGGTCGCCCAGGCGGTTGTCGGATAGGCGAGGATCACGGATGAGCGCCTTGGCTATTTTCGTCTCTTGTTCGTCGAGTTTTCGCATCGCTGCCTCACTTAGGACATTTTTCTAGATATAATGGCCTAAATAGGCCGCATGGGCAAGAGATATCGCCTAAGGTGCGCGAATCCTTGGTTTGACTTCGACCATGACATTGTCTATCTTCACCGGCCGCCCTACGACTGGCCGTGTCGTGGGAGCCCTATAGAGTTCATATGATGTTTGACCTGCGCGATCACAGCGACTCGCTATACGACCCCCTCTACGAGCACGACTCATGTGGGGTCGGTTTTGTTGCCAACATCAACGACCAGCGCAGCCACAAACTGGTGCTGCAGGGGCTCGAGATACTCGAACGCCTCGAGCATCGCGGCGCCTGCGGATGCGACCCGGAATCGGGTGACGGTGCCGGCATCATCACCCAGCTGCCCCACGAGTTTCTGGCACGGGCGGGCAGCGAGATCGGCCTCTCGCTACCCGCCGCGGGTAGCTACGGGGCCGGCATGGTCTTTCTGCCACCGCGCGACAGCGCCGCCGGTCGCCAGCTACTCGAAGAGGCCTGTGGCGAGGCCGGCCTCGAGGTTCTCGGCTGGCGTCAAGTACCCACCGATGAACGCCACTGCGGCCAGGTGTCGCTTTCGACCAAGCCGGAGATCGCCCAGATTTTCGTTGCCCCTCGGCAGCCTCTCGATGATGAAGCGCTGGAGCGCCAACTATACCTGGCGCGACGCATCGCCGAGAACCGCGCGCGTGCCGATGCCGGCGCGGTCGGCGAGTATTTCTACGTGTGCAGCCTCTCGTGCCGAACCATGGTCTACAAGGGCATGCTCATGTCCACCCAGGTTCTCGGCTTCTTTCCCGATCTAAACGACGAGAGATTCAAGAGTGCCATCGCCCTGGTCCATTCACGTTTTAGCACCAACACCCTGCCCACCTGGCGCCTGGCCCAGCCCTTTCGCTACCTGGCCCACAACGGCGAAATCAACACCGTGCGCGGCAATCACAACTGGATGGCTGCGCGAGAGAAGATGTTCGCGTCGCCGCACTTCGGCGACGACCTGGCCAAGCTCCAGCCGATAATCGAATCAGGACAGAGCGACTCCGCCGTATTTGACAATGGCCTGGAGCTGCTCGCCCAAACCGGCCGTTCGCTGCCCCACTCGGTGATGATGATGATCCCCGAGGCCTGGGAAAAGCACGAGTCGATGAGCGATGAGAAGAAGGACTTCTATCGTTACCACGGCTGTTTGATGGAGCCGTGGGACGGCCCGGCCTCTATCGCCTTCACCGACGGGCGCGGTATCGGCGCAGTGCTCGATCGCAACGGACTGCGGCCATCTCGCTACCTGGTAACCCGTGACGGACTAGTAGTAATGGCCTCAGAAACCGGGGTGCTGGATATCCCCGCAGCCGATGTCATCGCCAAGGATCGCTTGCAACCGGGCCGTATGTTCTACGTCGACCTGCTAGAGAAGCGCATCATCGAAGACGGTGAGATCAAGCACACGGTGGCTTCGCGCAAGCCCTACGGTGAGTGGCTGGCCCAACAGCAGATCTCGCTCGACAGCCTTGCCGAACCAGCCACGGTTGCGCCTCGGGCCTCGGGCGAGGAGCTACTCAGCAAGCAGAAGCTGTTCGGCTACAGCCTCGAAGACCTCAAGGTCCTGCTAGTGCCTATGGCTCTCAACGGGCAGGAGCCGATCGGCTCTATGGGAACCGACACGCCGTTGGCCTGCCTGTCGAACAAGCCGCAGCTGTTGTTCTCTTACTTCAAGCAGCTGTTCGCGCAGGTAACCAACCCGGCCATCGATCCGATTCGCGAGGAACTGGTGATGGCGCTCAACCTCGGCATTGGTCGCCAGCAAAACCTCTTCGAAGAGAGCGCAGATCATTGTCGCCAGCTCAGCCTGACGCAGCCCATCCTCACCAACGAGGAGCTCGCCAAGATTCGTGAGGTCGACAGTAATGGCATCCGTGCCACCACCATCTCTACGGTTTACCCGCTCGAATCGGGGGCGCAAGGCCTAGATAAGGCTCTAGATAAGATTTGCGAGGCCGCGTCCAAAGCCATCGACGAGGGCTACGAGATAATAATCCTCTCCGACCGAGAGGCCGGCGCCGAGTTCCTTCCGGTGCCCTCGCTGCTCGCCGTAGGTGCGCTACACCACCACCTCATTCGTTGTGGCACGCGAACCCGTGCCGGGATCGTGGTGGAATCCGGCGAACCGCGCGAGGTTATGCACTTCTGCCTGCTCTTTGGCTACGGCGCCGGGGCGGTCAATCCCTACGTTGCCATGGATTCGCTAGCCGACCTGGCTGGCCACGGCGACCTCCATGGCCATGACGGGCCCCAGGCCATTGCCGATTACGTCAAGGCCATCGGCAAGGGTCTGCTCAAGACCATGTCGAAAATGGGCATATCCACCCTGGCGAGCTACCGAGGAGCGCAGATATTCGAAGCCATCGGGCTGAGCAATGAACTCGTCGGCCGCTGTTTCACCGGAACCGCGACGCGAATCAAGGGCCTCGGTCTCGAGATCGTTCACGCAGAGAGCGCAGCCCGCCATCACCATGCCTACGCGCCCCCCATAGCCGAGGACAACGCGCTAGATCCAGGTGGCCAGTACCAGTGGCGTCGCCGTGGCGAGTTTCATCTGTTCAACCCGCATACTGTCGCCAAGCTGCAACACGCCGTGCGCTCCAACGACTACGCTACTTTCAAGAAGTACGCCGAGCTGGTCGATGACCAGTCGCGCAACCTGTGCACCTTGCGCAGCATGTTCCGTTTCAAGCCCGGAGAGCCTTCTATTCCCATCGACGAGGTCGAACCGGTCGCTGAAATCGTCAAGCGCTTCAAGACCGGCGCGATGTCGTACGGCTCGATCAGTAGAGAGTCACACGAGAATCTCGCCATCGCCATGAACCGCATCGGGGGCAATTCCAACACCGGGGAAGGGGGGCAGAGTCCCGGCCACTTCTTCCCGGCGGACAAGGCG
>CAZPPZ010000051.1:0-15464 GCA_964588545.1 uncultured Myxococcales bacterium
TTCACTGGGAAGATTCCGGCTCGTATGCCGCGCGGGTCGTAGACCTAAAGAGCGTGCTCGAGAGCGGCGACGTACGCAACGACATCATTTTGTCTGCCAACGATATCGTGTTTGTACCGAAGACGCGCATAGCCAATGCCAATCTTTGGGTGCAACAATACATCCGCGACTTGCTCCCGATTCGTGAGCCTACGCCGCGGCTCCAAGAGATTACCTACTAAGGCGGGCTGGCTAAAGAATGGAACAGCGTTCTCTATACTTGATTCGGCAAGCTCTCAATGCGGTGTTCAAACGACGCCGTATGGTGGCTCTGCTGTTCTTGCTGATATTTGTACCTAGCAACGTAGGCAACTTGGTGCGTGATCCGATGTTTCGGGCCAATGGCAAACTGTTGCTAAAGACCGTGCGCGCCTATCCTGAGGTCTCGCCGCTGACGCGACAGGCTGCTGCGGATAAGCCTCCCAACGAAGCGATGATCAACTCCGAGATGCAGCTGCTGCGCAGTCGGGACTTGCTGCGGCGAGTACACTTTGACCTTGCGGCCCAAGCGGCTGAGCGAGGACGCGACGAAGCGAGCGTACCCTCGGTTCAGGGCTTGGAGATGCGCATGTCGGTGGTTCGGAAACCGAACTCGAACGTGATCCAGGTGTCCTATCGTAGTGGAGACGAAGAGCAGGCGGTTGCGGTCGTCAACACCTTGTTGCGCCTCTATGTCGACTACAACATAGAAAAGCATACCTCGCCGGGTGCCCTCGAGTTCTTCGACGAACAGACTCAGGGCGCGCGTGAAGCCTATCAGCAGGCTGACGTTGCTTTAGAGCGTTACGATGCCGCACACGGTTTGACCTCGATAGCTGTCGAGAAAGACCAGTTGATCCGCCAGCGCGCGCAGCTCGAAGCGGACCTCAGGCGGACGGAGGCCGAGATCACCGAACTTACTACTCGGGTTGCTGCCGTCGATGCTGAGCTTCGCTTTATCCCGGAGCACGAGGCCACCGAAGTCGACATGATTCCCAACCCGATGCTCGGCTTTCTGCGGCAACAGCTCGCCCAGCTCGAGATGGAGCGCACCAAGCTGCTAGGCCGCTACACACCCCAGCATCGCTTGGTGACCGATGTCGAATCAGAGATCTCGTCGATCAAACAGCAGATTGTCTCGCAAGAGACCAGCATCATAGGCCGTAAGCGCATGGCGACGACCTCGGTGCGGCGCAAGCTCGAAGCCGATCTACTTGGCGCTCAGGCTGACCTCGGCGCGCTGGAGGCACGTCGAGCGATGGTTGCCGAGCGCATGTCGGACTATGATGGTCGAATTCGAGTGATGCATTCGAAGCATTACCAGGTAATGCGTCTACGGCGCGATCGTATGGAAAAGAAGTCCTTCTACGACGCTCTAGTGCAGAAACTGGGAGAACTGAACGTTTCCGAGTCGATGGACGAGGCGGGCCTCTCCAACGTTTCCATAGTGGAGGCTGCGGCCGCGCCATTGGCACGTGAGCCCGATTTCAAGGGGTTGACCTTTGTGCTCTCGCTGTTCGCGGCGCTTCTCATCAGCGTTGGTTCGGCGGTTGTGACGGAGATGCTCAACCCTGTTCTCAATAGCGATGTCGACGTGCGGCATCACTTGGGGCTACCCGTACTTGCGGAAATCCCGCAAAATGGCGTGGACGAGGACCTCACGCACGGTGGAGACTCTACAATTGGAGCAACGTCTGCATGAGTAAGACTTACGAGGCACTGAAGAGGGCGGAGGAACTCCGCGCGAAACGGCGATCGGCTGATAGCGACGAGCGCTTGTCTCATGCCGACCGTGGTGCAGATCTGCCGGCTAGCGGATCCGACGATTACTATGAACTGCGGCGTAAGCTCCTGGGTTCGGCGGTCGGCGATAGCGTCAAGACGGTGTTGGTCGTCAGCGCACTGCATGGCGAAGGCGCATCCAATGTTGCCTGCCTGCTTGCCAAGTCGATGGCTGATCGTGGTCGTGCCAAGACCCTGCTGGTAGATCTCAACCTACGAACGCCTTCGCTGTGGCGGCTCATGCAAGTAAAGGGGCGAGACGGCTTCACCAGCGTAGTGTCGGACAATCGCCCAGTAGAAGACGTGGTTCAAGACACCCAATTTGACGGCCTCAAAGTCGTTACCGCGGGCAACGGCTACAGTGATGCTATCGATGTCATCGACAATCCGCGGACTATCGAGGTCGTCGGTGATCTGGGTCGCCAGGCTGACGTGGTATTCATCGACGCCGCGCCGGTGACGCTATACCCCGATGCGCGCGCGCTTGCGCCGCTTGTTGATGGTGTGGTGCTGGTAATCGAGGCTGACGTCACTCCGGTTGCTATTGCCAACCGCGCCGTCGAGCTCATTCGCGACGCGGGTGCAACTTTGCTCGGGGTGGTTCTAAACAAGCAAAAAAACTATATTCCGGACCGCGTGCTGCAGCTCATAGGCTGAGCGCAAAGGATTCTCTTTCGTGAGGCGGATTGCGTATCTGTTTCCAGCCTTCCCGGTGCTTCACCAGACGTTTACGCTGGGAGAGGTTCTCGGGCTAAAACGCAAGGGCTGCGATCTTCACTTGGTATCGCTCAAGCGCAGCGACGCCGGGCTGCAGCAGTCCAAGGCGCGCCCGCTGATCGCCGAGACTGATTATTGTCCGGCCTTGTTGTCGAAGCAGATGCTGGGATCCTTTCTAGCAGCGTTGCGTCGGCGGCCGGCTGGGGTGGGTCGATTGTTTGCTACGGTGTTCGCGGCCTGGCGAGAGCGTCGTAGCGAGTCGAAACCCGAAACTGCCCCGCCTTCCGAGTCTACGCTGACGCCCTACGAGCGTGTCCTGGGGGTCTTGCACCATGATCCGTATTTGTACCTGCTGAAGTCGCTTCTGCTGGTACCTTACGCAATCTGGATTGCCGAGCGTCTCAACTCGCGTGATGTCGGACATGTCCATGCCCACTGGGCGACTTATCCGGCGACGGTGGCGTTACTGATCAAGGAGTGGGCAGGTATTCCCTATAGCTTCACCGCGCACGCCTACGACATTTACATGATCAGCAGGATGCTGCCGACCAAGATCGAGAATGCAGAGTTTGTTGTGACCTGCGCTCAGGCGAACCGGCGCTATCTAACCTCGTTGTGTGGCGAAGAGGCTGCGGGCCGTGTTCACGTCAACTATCACGGGACTGATCTCGGTACCTTCAGGCCCGGCCAGGTCGAGCGCGGCCGCCAGTATCGTGTCATGAGCTGTGGATGGCTGAAGGAGTACAAAGGCTTTCACTATCTCCTCGACGCGTTAGCCCTGCTCGTCGAGAGAGGCATTGACGCGCATCTCGATCTTGCCGGAGATGGTCCGCAGAAGGCTCATCTTGAAGCCCGTAGCCGCAGTCTGGGTATCGCCGATCGCATCACCTTCCATGGATATATTGGCCACGAGGAGTTGGTTGAACTGTACCGTGCCAGCCATGTCTTCGCGCTTCCGAGTATCGTGATGGGAAGCTATGGGCGTCAAGATGTGATCCCCAACGTGTTGGCCGAGGCGATGGCGGTGGGCATCGCGGTTGTCGGCAGCGATATTGGTGGCGTATCGGAACTGATCGAACACGACACCGATGGGCTCCTGGTTGGCGAGCGTGATACCGTCGCTCTTGCCGATGCCCTGGAGCGTCTGTGGCGTGAACCCGATACGGCTGCGCGTTTGGCCGAATCCGGGCGTCGTAAGGTTGAACGTATTTGGGACCGTGACCGCAACCTCGACGAACTCTTGGAGTTGTTTGACCGTTATGTCGGAGAACAGCCGTCCGGGATGGCCGCGTAGGTGCCTGTGCCCATGCTAAGCTGGGGCCGGGCGGGCGAATCCGACCATGAGTAAAGACGAAGACAAGCTTAATGATAGAGGTGGGCTGGATACCCGGCTTGCGGAGTTTTTGCCTCTACACCGGCCGTTCATCGGCGATGAAGAAATCGCCGAAGTCGTCGATACGCTACGTTCGGGATGGCTTACTCTTGGGCCGAAGACGGCGTTGTTCGAGGAGAAGTTCGCTGGTGTCATAGGCGCCGAGCACGCGATTGCGGTCTCCTCGTGTACCGCAGCTCTGCATCTGGTTCTCGAGTCGCTTGGCGTAGGGCCGGGGGATGAGGTCATTACCAGTCCCTATACCTTCACCTCGACGATTGCTTCGATTCTGTACACTGGAGCCAAGGTGGTGCTGGTCGACACCCTGGCCGACTACCCCAATATCGATCCGGATTTGATCGAAGCCAGTGTTTCCGAACGTACGCGAGTCATTCTTCCTATACACATCGGCGGAGCGCCGTGTGACCTCGAGCGTATTAGCGAGATTGCCGCGAGCGTCGGGGCAGCAGTGGTAGAAGATGCGGCGCATGCGCTTCCGGCTTCGTACAAAGGCCGCCGTATTGGCACCATCAGTAACGCGACAGCGTTTAGTCTGTACGCCGGCAAGAACATCACCACCGGCGAGGGTGGGGTGGTCACCACTAACGACGCCGCGTTGGCTGAGTCCGTCCGTAAACGACGGCTGCATGGTATGTCGCGCGATGCTTGGAAACGCTACAGCGCGGTGGGGAGCTGGTACTACGAGGTCACCGAGCGTGGCTTCAAGTACAACATGACCGATATCAATGCTGCCATCGGCCTCCACCAGCTCGACCGTCTAGAGGGGTTTCATCGCCAGCGCCTCCGGCTGGTAGGACTATACCGTGAGCTGCTCGAGGGCGTAGCGGGGGTGATTCTTCCGGCCCCCCCCTCATATGGGGACTCTGCTTGGCATCTTTTTGCCATCGGAATCGATGATTCTGTGGTCAGCTGTGATCGCGGCGAAGTCATCGAACTGCTGCGGGCTGACAACATTGGGACCAGTGTTCACTTTATTCCCGCCCACCATCATCCTCACTATCAGAGGGTCCTGGGCTGCAGCGTGCAAGATTTTCCCAACGCGTCGCGCCTTTACGGGGGCTCGCTAACTCTGCCATTGTTTCCTACGATGGAGGAGGAGGACGTCCGCTGCGTTTGCAGGAGCCTCACGCGCATCATGCAGGAACACCGACGATGAGCCATAGATCCGTATTTGCGACCAGGATCTGCGATTTGCTGGTATCGCTGACGGCGATGGCATTCTTGTGGCCATTGTTCGTGGTTATTTCTGTTTTGATCAAGATCGACTCGAAAGGGCCGGTGTTCTTTCGTCAGGAGCGCGCTGGGAGGGGACGTTCGAGTTTTCGTATATTCAAGTTCCGCACCATGATTATCGGCGCCTACCGAAGTGGTGCACGGCTTACGGTCAAGCGCGACCCGCGCATTACCCAGGTGGGGGGGGTGCTTCGCTGGACTAAGCTCGATGAGCTTCCGCAGCTTCTCAACGTGATCGCCGGAGATATGTCACTGGTTGGGCCGCGCCCCGAAGACCCTTATTTCGTCAACTTCTATTCTGACGAGCAGAAGGGCGTGCTCAGCGTCAAGCCAGGCCTGATCGGGCCCAGCCAGATTGCTGGGCGAGATGAAGTAGACATGTATCCCGAAGGCGTTGAGGATACCGAGAAGTACTATATTGAACACATACTTCCGGCCAAGCTCGAACGCGACTTGGACTACGCCAAGACCTCGACGATGTGGGGTGACATCAAGTTCTTGGTAAGCGGCTTTTTCGGTGTACTGTTCTCGCAGGTCAAGCAGAGTTTTCTGACGCGATCGCGTTCACGTATTGCCTTGCTCGGCACCGATCTAGCGCTGATCGCACTGTCTTATACCCTTGCCAATTTGATCCATCGTGATTGGCATATGGCCGATAAGAGCTGGCCATTTCTGCTGCAGACCTTGTTTTGGTGCGTGCTGCTCAAGCCACCAGTTTTTATCTACTACGGATTGTATCAACGAGCTACGCGTTTCGTTGGCCGGCGGGATCTGGCTGCGATCGTCAAGGCGGTGAGCCTGAGTTCGGCGCTGGTGGTCGCGGTTACCTACTTTTCCGGGCTACGTGCCCATTCTCGTGCTGTGTTTGTCGTAGACTGGACGCTGCTCATATTCCTCATGTCGGGGATGCGTTTTGTACTACGTCATGTCATGAGCGGCGCGAGTCGCAGTAGCGGGCAAGGGGCCTTCGTTCGAGTTCTGGTCGCGGGCTCGAGCCACGGCGGCGAGACCATCTTGCGCTCTCTTCTCGAGGACCCGAAGTCGAGGTTCCTGCCAGTTGGGATAATCGATCATGAGCCTAACCGTTGGGGCGCGCTGATTCATGGCATTCGCGTCATGGGCGGTGCCACCGATATTGCCATGGCGGCGTCGACGCATGGGGTTGAAATGGTGCTGATATCACTCGCGGATCTCGACCCTTCGGTGGTGCGAGATATTACCGAGGCGTGCAAGAAGCTAGACATTGACTACCGTCTCATTCCCACTCTCTCGGACATCCTCGCCCAGGAACAGCCCGATGTTGTAGGAGTGGAGGCGTTTTCTCACGAGGGGAGTATATGAAGAACAGAGTATTACAGCCGGGCGACTCGGTGCTTGTGACGGGTGGAGCCGGTTACGTGGGTTCTCATCTCGTCCCCATGCTTCTTGCTGAGGGCTACCGGGTCCGTGTTTTGGATGCCTACATCTATGGAGACAAGGGCCTTAAGGGTTGTGCGTCGGATCCACGTCTGGAGATAATCGAGGGTGATATCTGCAATATCCGCGACCTGATCCGCGCGACCAAAGGCGTTAAGGCGGTGATTGCGCTTGCAGCTCTGGTGGGCGATGGAGCGTGTGAACTCGACCATGACGAGACCGTTGCCATCAATATCGAATCGACGAAGATGCTGGCAAATGTCGTACAGTTGTCGCCATCAGTCGAGCGTGTGGTGTTTGCGTCTTCTTGTAGCGTCTATGGAGCGACCGAAGGCTTGATACTCAACGAAGGATCGCGGCTCAATCCGGTGTCGTTCTATGCGCGCAGCCGCATCGTGTCCGAAAGTGTGCTCGCGCGTGAACTAGGTGGCAAGTCTGTGGTTACCTTGCGCCTGGGTACGGTGTTTGGTGCCTCGCCGCGGATGCGGCTCGACCTGATGATTAACACCATGACCCAGCGGGCGATTACTACTGGTTCTATTACGGTTACCGGCGGCCAGGCTTGGCGTCCTCATGTACACGTCCGCGACGTTGCGGCGGCCTTCATGGCTGCGGCTGAGGCGCCTCACGAGAAGGTAAGCGGTGAAACCTTCAACGTGGGGTCCAACCAGAATAATTTTACCATCTCGGAAACCGCGGTCATGGTTGCGGCGGAACTTCCCGGTACCGAGATAGAGTACGTAGATACCGTAGAAGATTTGCGGAGTTATCGTGTCAGTTTTGACAAGATACACCATGTCCTTGGCTTTGCCGCCCGCTACCGTATTGAGGAGGGGGTGCGCGAAATAACAGAGCTGTTGAAAGAGGGAGCTATCGACGTATCCGACGTGCGATACTCTAACCTGCGCTGTCTAGAAACCTACGGGTTTCACCGTTATCCGATCGAAACGGTGGATGAAGATCTGCCCGAGAACGAGTCGGCGGCGGTCTGACTACTGCTGAGGGGTGATGCTGGCCTGGAACCCGGCGTCCAACGACTCTAATATCAAGTCATCAATGTGGTGCTCGGCCGGGAGCACCGATGCTTTGACCGGCGACGCGCCGGTTGGTACCCGTGGGGGTTGGTAGCCGCAGGTCGTTTCTGAGGTTGCCGAGGGAAAGGAAAGAACATTGTCAGAGCAATCCGCAGGATCAGCTTCACAGCTGCGTGTTGGCGTAGTGGGTGCCGGTGTCATCGCCGAGACCCATATTCCTTATATTCGTAAAGCCGGGGGGCTGGTAGTTGGTCTCGCCGACGTCTCGTTGGTGCGAGCCAACGAAATCGCCGACCGCTTCGCGATTCAGAATATTTACAGAGGCGTCGGCGACATGATCGCGGCAGCGGCGCCCGATGTGGTGCATGTGCTGACTCCACCGCACACCCATGCGGCGGTAGCTGTTGATGCGCTCGAGCGAGGCGTTCACGTTCTCGTGGAAAAACCCCTGGCGGTGAAGACTACGGAGGTCGAGGCTATGGCCCGGGCGGCAGAACGTGGCGGTGCCATGCTCTGCGTAGACCACAACCGTCTCTTTGACCCGATCATGCGCGAAGTGCGACGTATGGCGGACAGCGGGGAACTGGGCGATATCGTTGCGGTGGAGAGCTACCAGGCCGGTCTGGCCAGCGAGAGAGCTTGGCTGAGCGACCTCCCTGGTGGTGGTTTGGGCGACCTCATGCCTCATCCCCTCTATCTTCAGTTGGCTTTTATGGGCCGCGTACGCGAAGTCAAGGTCAACGGATTCAGCTGTCGCGGGGGCGTTGGTCTGGAGGAACTGCGAGTACTTATGGAGGGTGAAAATTGCAGCGGCGTCCTCTCCATTTCGACTAACGCGCGTCCACATCTGAACACCCTCAAGCTCTATGGCAGTAAGATGACCGTCGAAGCCAACATGAACAACATGACGATTATTACCAGCCGCGACTATGCGGCGCCCAAGGTGATTGCCAAGTCGTTACCGAATCTTGATGCTGCTTATGGACTTGTTCGTCAGACGGCGGTTAACACCGTCAATTTTCTCCGCGGCAAGGTCCGTTACTACCCCGGTATGGGTACGCTAATAGCCAGATTCTACGACGCGATCCGTACAGGTGGCGTCCCGCCGGTAAGTTGGGCCGAAGGTGGCGAGGTGGTGCGCGTGACCAACGCGATCTGGGATGCCGTCGGTGCTTCGGGTGGAGCCGCAAGCCAGGCTGACGACAACCACGCAACGATGGAGGTTTGAGGGATGCGGGCGTTTGTTACTGGAGGGACGGGCTTTCTCGGTCGCCGAATCGTGAGTCGGCTGATTGAGCGTGGTTACGAGGTGCGCGTGCTTGCGCGCAACGCCGCCAAGGCACAGGTCATCAAGGACCTGGGCGCGGAGATCGTCAGTGGTGATCTCGGAGATATCGACTCGTTCAAGGGGGCGCTCGCCGGCTGCGACGTAGTCTTTCTTGCTGCCGCCCGTGCCGTCTCTCACGGCGAATGGGAGGACTTCGTCAACGAGAACATCCTCGCTACTGAAACGCTCATCGATGCTGCGACTGCCACTGGAGTAAAGCGTATTGTCTATGTGAGTTCGCTGGGGATCTTTGAGATTCCGCGCGACGGAGTGACGATTACCGAGGATACCGAATACGATCGGCAGCCGCTGCTGCGCGGCCACTACACGCGATCAAAAATCGACGCAGACCGAGTCGCTTGCTCGGCTATAGCCGCCGGCAAGCCGGTGGTGGTGGTGAGGCCCGGGCGGATTTACGGGCACGACCATCCGCTGCAGCAGCCGCTATACCTCGGCCGCGTGAAGAAACGGTTCGGCCCGATGCTGGTGGTAGTCGGCAAACGTTCTTATTTGACACCTATCTGCTACGTCGAGAATGCGGCGGATGCGATCGTTGCGGCAGGCACCGTCGAGGGTTGCGACTCTGGAGTATTCAACCTCGTGGACGATCCTGACCTGCGTCATCGCGATTACTTCCGTGTCGTGTCGGATTTCAAAGGCTGTGCCCCGATAGTAGTATTTCTCCCGGTAGGGCTGTTCGTGCCGGCTTTGGTCGTTGTCGACTTTCTCTTTAGGATACTCAAACGGCGCAGTTGGGCGGTGGCATATCAGCTGAGGCGTTCCGGGCGCAACGCACGCTATGCGACCGATGCGGCCCAGCACAAGCTCGGATGGACACCGCGTTTTGATCTACGCCAGGCAGTCGAGGCAACGGTGAGCGGATCGGGCGAGTGAAAATTCTCTTTCTGGAAGCCTCGTCCGGACAGGTGGTCGGTGGGTCGCTCACCGGCATGCTAGAACTTGTCGGAGGCCTCGATAAATCGCGCTATGCACCGACGGTGATACTCTACGAAGAGAAGTCGGTCATCAAGCACCTCAACGCGCGCGGAATTCCCATTCGTGTCTTCAGCAAGCGTCGCCTTCCCAAGGAACACACGCTCCAGGAGAACCCGTCCTATCGTAAGGCCAAGGCCTATCCGGGGGTTACGCCGTTACTGATCAACCTGCGCGCGTTGGTTACCTTCGTTTTCGAGACGCTACCGGCGGCGCTGCGGTTGGCGACCGTTTTTCGCGAGGAAGCTCCAGATATTGTGCATGTGTGCAACGGTTTCAGGGGAAATCTTGATGCCATAGTTGCGGCTCGGCTCAGTGGCATACCGTGCTTGGTCCACTGTAAGGGCTTCGACAAACATTCGTTTGTCGAGCGGCTGTTTGCGCCGGGAGTTACCGCGGCGGTTTGCATGACTCGTGCGATAGAGAACCACTGTCGGCGTCAGGGTATGCGGCCACCCGAGTACCACGTGATCTACGATGGCCTCGATCTTGAGAAGTTCGTGCCTACCCGGCCACCAGAAGACGTCAGAGAAGAGCTTGGTGTTCGTTGCGACGTTCCCGTGGTTGGTGTGGTCGGCCATATCCAACAATGGAAAGGACAGCATGTCTTGCTGGAAGCGATGGTGGAGGTCGTCAAGACCCATCCTGATGCGGTTGCGCTGGTCGTTGGTGGTGCCCACCGTAGCGGTCGTGCCTACGCTGACGGTTTGCGGCGCTTTGTGTCGCAACGCGGGCTCGAGAACAACGTCGTGTTTACTGGCGCGCGTGAAGATGTTCCGGATTTGATGAACTGCATGGATTTTGTGGTCCACACCTCGGTTCGTGGTGAGCCCTTTGGGCGTGTGATTATCGAGGGGATGAGCGTGGGCAAGCCGGTGGTGGCTACGCGTGCCGGTGGTGTTCCTGAGTTTGTCCACGACGGCGAGAACGGTCTGCTGGTCGCCCCCGGTAACGCTGGGGAGCTTGCCCAGACTCTGCGCCGGCTTTTCGACGACGCCGAGCTAGGTCAGAGGCTCTCCGAGGGGGCGCGGGTTGCCATCCGTGGTTTTAGCGTCGAACACCACGTAGCGGAGATGACCAACGTTTACGATCGTATCGCTTCACGTCATGGCATACCGGCTGCTGGCGCAGCCAGTAACGGTCCTGCTGCGCGTGGTCGGACATGAGCGAGGAGCTAGGGCTCTCGCGTCTCGCCGTGAGTCTTCATGGCGTAAGGCTGTTGCTCGAGTCGGACTCGGCTGAGTTCGTCGACTATGTCGCCTCGGTGATGTCTCCCTATGTGGTTAGCGACAGTGCACCGCCCGCGATTCGAAGCCGCCTCCTGTGGGTGGATTCTCCACCTCAAGACAGTCTCGAAGAGACATTTTCGGTGTCCCAATGGGACCGCCGCCCCGACCGCGACCTTTACATCGTCGGAGACAATGCTGCGTACTGGCTGCGCATAGATGACTTTGCCGACCTAAAGTTAGCCGTCGAGTCGCGACCGGGAGAGTTGGGGGTGACCGGGCACTACCATTTCCAGGTGGGGCGTAACCGCCGTACTGAGGCCCTGCAACGCCTACGCTATCGCAATCGGATGGTGGAACTGAGGGCCCGAAGGTTCAGTACCATACTCTATTATATGGTCTACCATCCGATACTGTGGTGGCTGAGTCGCTACCAGGCGTGGCATGTGCTTCACGGTGGCGCTGTTAGCGATGGTCGTCGAACGGTACTTTTCACTGGTATGCCTGGCTGCGGAAAGTCTACCCTGGTTGTGGCTATGTTATCGGCCGAACCTTGGGCGATGCTGTCAGACAACCTGGTATTACACGATGGCAAGCGCGTGCGTGCCTGTCCCGAAGTCTTGCTGCTCGATCCGCGCAGCCTTGCGCGCGTTGGCCCCGCCGCCAAGAGGTTGATGCCCACCGGTGAGAGTCGAGTGTTCGGCCGTGACGCATACAGGCCTGATCGAAGCCTGCTTGAGGCGCTCGAACCGACGGTGATATTCAACGTTGGGCGTGCGCACAAGACCGAGCTCGTGGCGCTGGACGACGCAACTGCCGCGGCAAGGCTCATCGCTGGTAACACCATGGCAAAAGAGGTCCGGCGCGTGGGCATCATGGGCGAGGTTATTGATCTAGTCGCCGCGACCACGGCGCCCGACGGGTTGGATGCGGTTCGCCGCTTGGTTGCTTCGGTGCCCTGCTATGACCTCTGGGTTGAAGAGAAGGGCGATGCCGCTTCGGTAGTCAACGACAGCGTCATGCCGGCTATCGCCTCGGCTGTGGCGGCGACAAGGCCTTTGGCATGAGTGCGGAGAGACGCGCTTCGCGGTCTTTGCGCAAGCTGGCTGAGGACGTCACGGGTACCTTCGGTACACGGATGATTACCATGGCGTTTGGGCTGTTCACGGGCATCATTACCGCCCGAGTCCTAGGTCCGGAGAACCGCGGGATTTTCGGCCTGGTGGCGCTGTTTCCTGCCAGTCTGGTGACGCTTTCGAAGTTCGGGCAGGGTATCGCGTCGGTCTATTTTATCCGCAAGGAGAAGGAAGAGGTATCTAAGGTCGCCTCAAACGTCCTGATTATTGCGCTCGTAACTGGGACACTGCTCATCGGCGTCTCGCTGCTCTTGCACGACTACGTGCTCACCACGGTTCTTCGCGGAGTTCCCGCCTGGGCTCTGTTCGTTGTGATGCCATTGATTCCGGTGCTGCTCATCGAGAGCTACATGTACGGTCTACTGCAGGCGACAGACCGCTTCCGTGTCTACAACGTCCGTTTGCTCAGTGAAGCCGTACTGACTCTGTCAGGGATGGCGACCGTCCTCCTGGTCATGGGTTGGGGCTTACCCGGTGCTCTCGGTGTCGCCGTCAGCGTGAGGGTGTGCATGGTTCTGTGGGTGATCGCGACGATTCACCGCGGCACTCCGCTGCGGATGCACTTCGACGTCGTGTTGTTTCGTCGGATGATTCGCTACGGGCTCAAGTCGCATGTGCAGATCATTGCTTCTCACTTTCACTTCAAGGCCGCCATGTATCTGGTGGCCTATTTCACCAGTCCTGCTCAAGTTGCGTTCTACGCGATCGCTTCGAGGCTGGCAGAGCACATTCTGTGGGTGCCGCAGTCGCTCGGGATGGCACTCTTCCCCCGGCTTGCCGATAGCAGCGATCGGCGTGCTCACGAGATGACCGCAGCCGCGGTGCGGCAGTCGCTGGTCGTTACCGGAGTGATCGCGACTCTGCTGGCGCTGGCGGGAGAGCTGTTGATTACCACCTGGTACGGAGCTGAGTATGCGGCCGCCGGCCAGCCGCTACGTTATATCTGTGCTGGCATCGTGATGATGTCGGTGTTTGTGCTGCTGTCGCGCAATTTCACCAGTCGCAACCGTCAGGCGATCAACATCGTTGCTGCTTACGTAGCGCTTGGCGGGAACCTCGGGCTCAATGTGTATCTGATCCCGCTCTATGGGATATCCGGAGCGGCGATGGCGACAGCCTTCTCTTACACCGCCGCGGCGATGATTCTCTTTGTTTTCTTTCTGCGCGACTCGGGGCTTCGTTGGTATGATGTGCTCATTCTCAAGCCTAGTGATGTAGCGATGTGGAAACGTTTGCTGAGCGATGCATGGGCGGATCTACGCCCGGCCAAAGCCCAAGCCTAAATACAGTCTCGAATAGCGCATCTAACATAGCGTCGCATAAGGGAAAACCCCCCTAAGGGGTATTGTTCCTCGGGCTCGTTTGAGTAACATTGAGAGCGTGAATGGAGTTCGTGTTGCACATGATTAGGCGGCTCAACCTGGCCGCTGTGGCCGTTGCTGCGGCGGCGCTGGCCCTCGTCGTACTCGCTCGGGGGCCGGCTTTTGCTGTCGACGTTTCCTGTGGCGTTGCTGGTGGCGATGCAGCTGGTTGGGCTGTGGCGAGCGGCGGTGACTTCGACGGTGATGGCACGGCCGATATCGCCGTTGGCGCTCCCTGCGCGTTCGCTTCAGGTCAGATCCGCGCTGGTAGGGTCTTGGTCTTTTCCGGCGTGGATGGGGTGAGACTGTTTACCGCCAAGGGTACAAAGCTTCGTCAACGCTTAGGTGCATCCGTAAGTTTTATCGAAGATCTCGACGGAGATGGCCGCGATGACCTAATTGTCGGCTCGTTTGGTTGGGACGCGGTCGCGGCGAATGGGTCGACGTTGACCGCTGCGGGTCGTGTAGACGTTTACAATTGGACCGGGGATGTCCTGCTGTCACGTGAGGGTGAGACTAAGCTGGCCAATTTTGGTGAGGCCGTGGCCGGGCTGCCCGACGTTACTGGAGATGGAGTTGCCGATCTCGTTGTTGGCGCGGGCAACGACAAGGAGCTTGGTATCAAGAGAGGCCGAGCCTTTCTGCTCTCGGGTGCCGACGGAAGCGTGGTGGACAGCAGCCTCGGTGATTTCGAATTTGATGGTTGGGGCGGGGTCGTGGCTAGTCCCGGCGACGTCGATGGCGATATGGTTGCCGACATCATGGTCGCGTCGAATCTCGCAGACGTGCCCAGCGGTGGCTTGGGTTCAGGCAGCTCGACCCTTCAGTCCAACAATGGCGTCGTCCGTGTCCTCTCTGGGCAGGCCATGGCCGACGTCGTCGTGGAGGTTGCGGGAGGCGCGGAAGACAATCTGGGCCGGTCGGTTGCCGCGGCCGGGCCGCTCGGTTTTTTTGCTGGCGCGCCTAGTGCTGATCCAGTCGGTAAGACCAAGGCTGGTACGGTCGAATTGTTTTCTTGGCAAGGTCAGCGTCTGAGGACCTTTACTGAGCCGGTTCCGGAGTCCACTGCGCGCTTTGGTACGGCGGTGGCCGCACCGGGTGATCTCGATGGGGACGGTACCTGGGATCTCGTAGCGGCTGCTCCGAATGCGGTGGTAGCCGCTGCCGACAACGCCGGACGAGTACATGCGATGTCGGGTGCGACTGGAGCCGTGCTGTGGAGTCTGGCTGGCGACCTCCCGTCGCAACAGCTAGGGCAAGCTATCGCGGTAGCTTCGGACTTCGACGGTGATGGGGTCTCCGATGTACTAATCGGGGCGCCTGGCGATGACCCGCGTGGGCGTCGTGGGGCTGGATCGGTGAGTGTGGTCTCTGGGGCGGACGGCCGCGAGATCATGCTCTTGGCAGGACGCAGAGGTCTGGAGACAAGGATCTTTGTTTCTGGTTGGCGTGCCGGAGGGACGGCTCACCTTCGTGGTTTCAATCGGCGTGGGCGGCGACGCGATGAGTTACGCCGCCAGTCCTTTAGGCGCATGCGTTCTGGAACGTTGTCGGTTGCAGTGCTTGATGAGTCTAGTGGGGAGCCGGTTCCTGGGCAGATGAAGCTGGTGCTGGCCGGCGGGCACGGTGGCGATGATGATACCGTGAGAGTATTTCGTGCCGGCCGCCGCGGCGTGCCGATTTCGCGCTTTACGGCAATCGGTGAAGGCTACAGCGGCGGCGTGAATGTTGCGGCTGGCAACGTCAGCGGGGATGCGAATCAGGAACTGCTGGTGGCCCAGGCGGATTCGGCGGATGGATCGGTTATCCTAAAAATCTACAGTCGTCT
>CAZPPZ010000052.1:0-15434 GCA_964588545.1 uncultured Myxococcales bacterium
GGGCGAGCACAAAAAAAGCCAGACGACGCCCCCCCCCCCGCCGGCCGCCCCCTGCCCGGCAAAGCCGTTAGGCAGACCGGACCATACCCGGACCATACAAGGAATCGCGAGTTGCAGATAGTACGCCAATGGCGTATAGTGGCATGTGCTGTTCGTCGAGACCCCGATCTTCACTAAGGAAATCCGGAACCTCATCGACGATGACGATTATCGTGCATTGCAATGCTCACTCGCACTTCGTCCGGAGGCTGGGGCGATTATCAGGGGCGGGGGTGGTCTGCGGAAGATCCGGTGGCGTAAGCAACGGCGTGGCAAGCGCGGCGGTCTAAGGATTATCTACTATTGGGACAAGCCACGAGAGCACCTATTCATGATCTTCGCGTATAGCAAGACAGACAAGGATGACTTGACAGCGGCTCAGCTCAAGGTCTTGCGTAGGCTTGTTCAGGAGAATTTGGCATGAACGAAAAGGATTTTGCAAAGCTCACGACCAGCGTGAAACAGGCCGGCCGAATTCGCGCCGGAAGGTTGAAGGCGTCACGAGCGCGCGAGGTGAAGCCGCTTGAGATCAAGTCGGTGCGCAAGCGCCTCGGGTACTCGCAATCGGAATTCGCGTTGATGATAGGCGTGAGCCTCTCTACGCTACAGAACTGGGAGCAGGGGCGCCGAAGACCCGAGGGGCCGGCGCAGGCGCTTCTACGGGTGGCCGCGGCTAATCCTAAGGCGGTTGCGAAGGCATTGCGAAGTGAGTCTCGGCGGAAGGCTGGCTAACAAGGCGATCCAGGCGGACTCCGGTAAGCGGCGCCGCTGATCGCCATGGCGTTAGGCGGGTCGAGACGCGGCGATGATGTTGCGTCGTTGCGTAGGTTCACTGGATTGAACACAAGAGCAATTTGCGAAGGCAATGGGGATCAGCGTTCACACCTTACGCAACTGGGAGCAAGGCCGGCGCAAGCCGGAAGGACCCGCGATTGGGTTGCTGAGGATCGCCGCAACGCACCCGAGGATTCTGCGGGAGAATTTGGAGTCAGCGGCCTAACGATCGAATGAGGCGGACCGGCGTGAACGGTTCTACGGAAAACAACTGTGGCTGCCCTGCCGCTCATTGGCGATCCGTTAGGTGGCCGATACGAGCATCGTATTCTGAAGGCCCGAAAAGTGGCAGCGCTCTTGGAACACCTTGGCTGCCAAGAGGTTCGGCGACGCGGGTCGCATCGCCAGTACGGGTATCCTGATGTGCGGGTTTCGACCGTTCAGCCGCCGCGCGGCAATCGCTGCCAGGTAAATGGTGAAGCTAGCTGCGCGAGGTAACCGCGCGGGAAGTCGGGCATGTCGCCGATGCCGATGTCGGCCGCGGGCCTGCGATCTGTCGGCAGAAACCGGGTTCCAAAGGCGACGTCCCAGACTATGAGGTTGGCGCCGTAGTTGCTGTTGGCCTCTTCGAGCACGCGCGAGTGATGCCAGCGGTGCAGCTCGGCCATGCTGAAGATCCAGTTCAGAGCACCGAGGCGTAGCTCTAGGTTGGCGTGCTGGAACATGCCGTGAATGGCCGTGAAGATCGCGAACAGTACCAGCACGCGCTCGCCGCAGCCGAGCATGACCAGAGGCACGTACCATCCGCAATACAGCAGCAAGAAGTCGAGAGGATGAAAGCGACCGGCGTTTAGCCAGTACAGTCGCGGCGCACTGTGATGGACGGCGTGGATTCGCCACAGAGTTGCGGTTTGGTGCTCGAGACGGTGAATCCAGTACTGAGTAAACTCTCCGATGACCAGGGCCAGGACTAGCTGCGCAGAGATGTGCAACGCGTGCGGCCACAACACCCCCTGGGCGCTGGCCGCGAGTACCGCACCCGAAGCCGCTGCTGCCGCGTACAGCGTCGGTCGTAGTAGTTCGGGGACGAGATTGGCGGATACGATAGAGTGGCCGACGTCGGTGCCGAGGTCGCCGTGGTTGCGACTCCAGTCGTCGTAGTAGGGGAATATTCTCTCACCGAGGAAAATGATGGCCGCCGCGGCAGCTTGGACGCTCAAAACTGTAGCAAACGAGGCCACCCCGTTCTCTAGCAGCGCGTCTCCCGCGCACAAGCCGGCGAGCATGACCGCGGGAAAAATCAGCCACGAGAACACCGTTCGTGCCGAAGTTTCGGTGCGTGATGTTGAGTCGTCGGTTTTCACAGCTTCCGCGAAGGTGCATAAAACTCACGGCTCTTGCAAAGGAGCGAGAGTCAAAGGGGCAAGGTAAGGTATGGAGTTTGGCGTCGCTTTCGCTTCCCGCATCGGGGATCACGATTTGGTCTGCCTGGCCGAAGAACTCGGCTACGACCAAGCCTGGTTCTACGACTCTCAAATGATCTACTCTGACGTCTACGCGACTATGGCGGTTGCGGCCTATCGTAGCTCTCGTATTCGTCTGGGTACCGGGGTTGCTGTGCCCACTACACGAATGGCGCCGACGATTGCCCACTCGATTGCCACCATCAACGAGCTGGCGCCTGGTCGTGTGGAACTGGGTATCGGCGTTGGCAACACGGCGAGGCTGACGATGGGGCTGGCGCCGGTGAAGTTCTCAAAGTTGCGCGAGGACCTCCGTCTCATTCGCAAGCTTCTCGACGGCGAGACGACGACGCTAAGAGCTGAAGGACGTGAAACTCAGGTGCGCTTTCTTCACCCGGATCGTGGCTTCGTTAACCTGCGTGATCGCATTCCCATCACATTGAGTGCGTTTGCACCCAAAGGAGTGGCGCTGTGCGGCGCCGAGTGTGACGGCCACATGTTGTGGGGGCTGCCGCCGGATTCGGTTCGCGCGTTTCGCGAGGCCGTTGGTCAAGCCGCCAGCAAAGCCGGACGTAGTCTCGATGAGGTGCCGGCCAAGGGTATCTACCCGACTGCGGTTTTGGCTGCGGGCGAGACCAGCGCCAGTCCCCGAGTACTCAAGTCGGTCGAATCCTTCGTGACCAACGCCTATCACTTCATTGCAGAGTGGGGCTCGGCGCCAATCGCGATTTCTGCCGAAGTCGAGCCCGACATCGATCGCTACAAGGCCTACGTTGATACCCTCCCCACCGAACTAAGACATCTGATCCTTCATGAGGGGCACCTCTTGTATGCGCGTGATGACGAACGCGCTTTTGTCACCCCGGCCATGGCCGAACTGGTGGCCAACATTGGCGAGCCGGACCAGCTAGTAGAAACAATTCGAGCCCTCGAGGCTGCTGGTCTAGGGCACTACGCGATCCAGGTCACCGATGATCCCGAACGCCAGCTACGTGATTTTGCCGAGCTAGTGATCAACCGATACGAACGTGCTGCAGTCTGAGCGGGGTAATTATGCTTGATTACGTGGACACAGGAATCTGGGTATCGGCGGACCCCTCGTTCCGCTTTGTTGGGCTATTTCAGATTGGTACTCGCATGACGGTGGTGAAGCTTGACGACGCAAGCCTGTGGCTGCACTCACCGACCCGCTTGACGGATGCGCTCAAGGGCGCGCTCGACGGGCTTGGCGTGGTGGGCGCCATCGTGTGCCCCAACCGCTACCACCACATGTTCGCCGGCGATTACGCCGCTGCCTATCCGCGTGCCAAACTCTACGGGACACCAGCCCTGGTGAGAGGGCGCAAAGACCTCAACCTTAGTGCAGTGATGGATGAGTCCTTCACTGTTCCTGCGGCGTGGCAGGGCTGTCTGCAGGGACTCTACATCGCTGGCAGCCAATTTGAGGAGACTGTCTTTCTGCACCGGGCGAGCAAGACGCTGATCAGCTCGGATCTTATCGAGTACTTCACTGAGCACGAGCAGTGGTTCACCCGCATGTACCTAAAGCTCGCGGGTACGTACAGAAACCCCAGCTTCCCCAAGATCGTGAAAGCCTTTTACAAGAACCGGCCCCTGGCCAAGCGCGCGTTTGAGACTATGCTTGGCTGGGATTTTGATCGTATGATTATCGCCCACGGCAACGTGTTGATCGAAGACGACCCCAAGGCAGCTCTTCGGCGCACCTATGCCTGGCTACTGGGGTGAGCATTACGGGGGTTAATCCATGCCTTTCGAATTCGTAGAGTTAGAAGAAGCAAAGCGGCGCGACGGTCTTCGCATGGTCGTGGTCCCGGGTGTGCCCAGTCCCTGGGGTGAGGCCGCGAAAGGGATTATGCACGTAAAGAATTTCCCCTGGGTAGCGCTACGGCTGGATGCGGGCAGTGCAGAGATGGCGGAGTGGAGCGGTTCACGCAGCGGCCCCGTTGCCATGTACAACAATGAAGCGCCGAGGGGAGGGTGGGCTGATATCCTACTTTTGGCCGAGCGACTCGCACCCGAGCCCAGCCTCTTACCCGAACAAGCCGACCAACGTGCACTGGTGTTTGGACTCTCTCACGAGATCTGCGGCGAGATGGGCCTTGGCTGGTGCCGGCGTAACGCCAGCGTGCACGCGGGGCTCAACGACCAACCCGGCTTTCCCAAGGAGGTGGCGCGCTATCTCGGCTCCAAATACGGTTACCGCGCCGAGGAAGGGGATTTGTACGCCGAACGCGTCGTCGACATCCTCGGCGTCTTGTCGGCTCGGCTGAGCGCCCAGCGCGGTGCCGGTAGTCGTTTCTACGTAGGCCGCCAGCTATCGGTTCTCGACATCTACAGCGCTACGTTCATGGCGCTGTTAAAGCCGCTACCTCCCGAGCAATGTCCGATGTTCGAGTTCTTGCGCGAGGCCTTCGACGTGCTCGACCCGGCTACCGAAGCCGCGTTGCATCCGATCCTCATCGAGCACCGAGATTTTATCTACGAAGAATACCTGGAACTTCCGCTGACGCTCTGAGGTGGGCGGTCAAGTTGCGACTTGCGGCAACGCCAACCTTAACGAACCGCGAACAGTTGCCACTTATCGGGCACACCCTTGAGGGCATGAGTCCCGCGGTCTTCAAACTCGATGCGTGAACCAACCGCCAGGTCCCGCGCGGTTCGTGATGCCAGAATCTCGCCCCCTTGTGCGAGCGCTGCGATGCGCGCGGCAATGTGAACGGCTATGCCCCCGATATCGTTGCCACGTCGCTCGATCTCACCGGTGTGGAGGCCCGCGCGTACTCCTACACCCAATGGCAACGCGGCATCCTGCAGCGTCCGCGCTGTTGTGACCGCATGAGACGGCCCGGCAAACGTCGCCAGTATGCCGTCGCCGGTGGTCTTGACCAGGCGGCCACCGGTAGAGGCCACGACCTTGGCAGCGCTACTGTCATGCTGGCCGAGCATCGACTTCCAAGCCGAGTCACCAACCTCAGCTGCCCGTTCTGTCGAGCCGACAATATCGGTAAAGAGCACTGTCGCCAGTTCACGCTCTCCGGCCGATTCGGCCATGGAGGAATTCTCACCGAGAACGTCGCCTAGGAACTCCACGATTGGCGTTCCTAGTTTGGCCATGTCCTCGAGTCGCCAGCTGCCGTGAAAATCACCCTCTACCTCAACATACTTCGCAGCGGGGATATGGCTGCCGAGATAGCGGCCGTACTCGGCCGACAGCACCGGGTCGCCGCTACAGTGCAGAACCAGTGTCGGTACTGAGATGGCGGACAGAAATGGCGCTACATCGATTTCCAAATTACGCTGCATGATCTCTCTGCACATCTGCGGTGTGCAAGCGCTGCGCTCGTAGCGCGCGAGCACCCTCTGTGCGACCACCGGATCGGGCGCGTGCGACAGGAAGTACGGATAGACTATCCCCTTGCCCCAGTCGCGCTCCAGCCCGGAGAGGAAGCGTTCGGACTCGAAGACTCGGCCGGCGTTGTTGCCGTCTCCAGCGGGACCAAAACCTAACGCCGGGTCGAGCCGCGCGAAGGTGCCGTAGAGCACGAGAGCGCGTACACGCTCGGGCTGCGAGGCCGCGAAGTATATAGCCATCGGGCCACTTTCCGAGATGCCGTAAATGATCGGCTGTTTCGAGCCGACCTCATCGAGCACCGCGCGGATGTCTTCGGTCCGGTCTTCGACACTGCCAAAGCCAAGCGAGCGATCAGACAGCCCGGTTCCGCGCTTGTCGAGAACGATTACACGAAAGCGCCTAGCCAAGCCGCGAATGAACTCGAACGGCGGAAGGTCCCAGACCAGGTCCAGATGAGTGACAAAGCCGGGTGCGACGAGCAGATCAGGGCCCTCACCGAATACGGTATAGGCGACGTCGATGCCGTCTCTTGTGCGCGCGTAGTGGATGTCCCCGGGTGCGCCCACGCCGATATGTCTACGTTGGCTGCGGTCCCGTCACAAGCTCAGAGCAGGCTTCACGACCCGGCCGGGCCATTTCGCAGCCACGTGCGGTTGGTGTCAGTTCCCAGCCCTGCCACCTTGGCAGCCACAGGCAGCTTTCTTGCCGCTAGCTGCTCCCGCTGCTTTGGCCTCACTGGCCGGTGTTGGTGGAACCAGACCGTTGCATTTGGCGCAGCCGCCCTGGCTGTAGCCCTTGCTGCATCCGCAATGCGCGGTCTTGACCTCGGGGGCGCCCTCAGGGACGCCCACTCCCGGCGCGCTCGTGACCCCGGGGCAAACCACGTCAGGTTCACCCTTCGCGTCGGCGGCGGGTTCGGCAGATGCCGTCGCCACGACCACCCACAGCGAAGCGAGCAATACAGCCACCAAGACGGACAACGATTTCGCACGAGTTGTTTGCATAGTTAGTTCCAGCTCCTCTTCGAGAAGATACCAGCTTGCCTCGGGAGCAGGCTGGGTCAAGGAGTGCAGGGGGCGGTGCTGCCGTTGTTAGGCGAGATGGGGCGAAGCTTGCCATACCCGCTGTGTCCGGCTTAGAGTCACGCTCCGTGATTCTAAGCCGCTTTTTCATTACTGTGATTGTCGTTGTTGTTGCCCTGGTTGGCTGCAACTCCAGCGATCGTACGCTCTATGTAGGCGGAGCGATTCTGACGATGAATGCCAGCAACGCCGTGGTCGAAGCTCTGGCGGTAGAGGATGGACGCATCGTTGCAGCGGGAAACGAGGCTGATCTGCGAAAATGGGCAGATGCCAGTGCGCGGGTTGTCGATCTAAGGGGCAAGGCGCTGCTGCCGGGCTTCATCGATGCGCATTCGCACTTCCCGGGGGTTGGTATAACCGCAGTTTACGCCGATTTGAATAGCCCGCCGGTAGGCCCCGTGACCACAATCAACGACGTTGTTGATCAGCTAGCGTCGAAGGCCGAAGAAACCAAAGCGGGACATTGGGTCATAGGTTTTGGTTATGACGATACACTTATAGCTGAGCACCGCCATCCTACCCGCGCTGATCTAGACCGCGTTAGCACCGATCATCCGGTGGCTGCGATGCATGTCTCTGGCCACCTCGCCGCAGTAAACAGCCGCGGCCTCTCCGAGCTTGGAATCGACAGTGATACTCCCAATCCCGTCGGTGGCGTTATCGTTCGCGACCCAATCAGCGCTGAGCCCAACGGGGTGCTCGAAGAAATCGCCGCCGATGGCATCAAGAAGATCTTGTTTTCACCAGGGATTGTCGATTCTATCCGCATCCTGCGTGCGGGTGCGAAGGCCTACATTGGCGCCGGTGTTACCACCGCACAAAACGGCCTGGCCACCAAGCGGCAGATAAAGAGCCTGGCGCTGGCCTCTCGTCTTGGTCTGTTGCCGCTGCGCTTGGTGCTGTGGCCCGACGAGCAAACCGCTGGCGAGATGCTCGATGGCCGCTTCGAGTTCAGCTCATACGATCCCGAGTGGCTGCGAATAGGGGCGGTCAAGCTGGTGGATGATGGTTCTATCCAAGCCTACACCGGCTATCTGGGCCAGCCCTACTACCGTGTTCCCGGAGACGACCCCTACTACCGTGGTTATCCGCTGATGTCGGCTGAGGAACTTGCTGAGCGTGTTGCTCGTTATCAAGGCGCCGGTCTTCAGGTGGCTGTGCACGGCAATGGCGATGCGGCCATCGACGACATCCTCGATGCCTTCGAGTATGCGCGTGCCAAGTTTCCACGCGATGACCTTCGTTCGGTGATCATCCACGCTCAGATGGCCCGTGAGGATCAGCTCGAGCGTATGGCGCGGCTGCATGTGATCCCGAGTTTTTTCGTGCTGCATACCTTTTACTGGGGAGACCGCCACGTCGGTATCTTTATGGGACCCGAGCGCGCAGCGCGGATGAGCCCCTTGCGCAGTGCCGCTGAGCACGGAGTCCGCTACACCCTACACTGCGACTCGCCGGTAGTGCCGATGGAGCCTCTGCGTCTGGTATGGTCGGCGGTCAACCGGCGCTCTCGCAGTGGCTCCGTCATCGGCGAGAGCGAGCGTGTATCGGTGATGCAGGCGCTGCGTGCGGTTACTATAGATGCGGCCTATCAGCACTTCGAAGAGGATCTCAAGGGATCGCTGGAGGCGGGAAAGCTGGCCGATCTGGTAATCCTCTCGGCCTCTCCGCTACGGGATCCCGAGCACATAGATGAGATTCGCGTGCTCGAGACCATCATCGGCGGCGACACGGTTTTCCGGGCCGACGACTAGAAATTTTTCATGAGCGGCGATGTAGTTTTCGACAGGGTGCTGCTTGGCATCTTCATGTTTGCACCGCTGGTGCTGATAGTCCTGCTAGTGATCGTTGCCCCTTATGGCCGTCACCACACTTGGGAACTGGGGCCGACCATCCCCGTGCGTCTGGCATGGATGCTGATGGAGTCGCCGCCATTGGTGATGTTCGTCTATTTCTTCGCTGCCGGACCCAATGCAGCTGGTCAGCCGCAGCTGGTCTTGGCTGCACTGTGGCTGTCTCACTATGTTCACCGCAGCCTGATCTATCCCCTGCAGCTGCGGGTGCGGCGGTCGCAGAGCATGCCAGTGGCGCTGGTGGCGATGGGGTTCGTCTTTAACCTCGCCAATACCTTCATAAACGCGACCTGGATTTCCCGCTACGGATCGTACCCCCTCGATTGGCTTGGCGACCCCAGATTTATTGCCGGCCTCGGCGTGTTCGTCACCGGCTTTGTCATCAACCGCTACTCTGACGCCGTTTTGCGCGGGCTCAGGCGGCCCGGCGAGGGAGGCTACAAGATTCCAAACGGGGGTATGTACCGCTGGGTCTCCTGCCCCAACTATCTAGGCGAGATCATCAGCTGGTTGGGTTGGGCGCTTGCCACCTGGTCGCTGGCCGGGTTGGCCTTTGCCGCGTTCACAGCGGCCAACTTGATCCCGCGAGCGTTGGCCAACCATCGTTGGTACCGCGAGACCTTCCCCGAGTATCCCGCGGAGCGTCGCGCACTGATTCCGCTGCTGCTGTAGAACACCGAGGGTTGGCAAGCAGTACCAATCGGTGCGATGCTATAGCCTCGTCAGCGGGAGGCTACAGATGGATGCAATGCTCTATCCGCGCAGGGCGCTGCTAGCCGCAATCGCAGCGCTCGTCATCGTCGTTGCCCTGCCACAGCAGGGCCGGGCTGATCACCTGCTATATGGTGGCTACGGCGGTGGTGCCGGAGACCTCGGTGGCTACGCCCATGGCTATTTTCGCTACCGATTCTACCAAGGATACAGCGGCTACCATTATTATCGCAACTACGGCCCGCGCTACTCGTATCATCACTATGAACGCTTCCACCGCGAGCGACCCGCGTCGCGTGTCTATGCCTTTACTATTCGCCCAGAGCGACGCGATTATGGTGCGATAAATGGGCGGCCATTGATCGACTGGTCGCGACGCCGCGCCGTGCCGCCATCAGAAATTGTACGGCGCGAAGACCCGCGCGACGGTGTTAGTGTAGAGCCGCGACTATCTCGCCGACCCAGTCGCGGTCGCGGCGCGCTTCGGCGGGCAAATCGAGAAGCACAGATGAGAAGATACCCGCGCAGCGTTCGTTGAGTTTCGTCGCCAACTCATCACGGGTGGCGATCACCGCCCACTGCTCGAGCATGTCGTCGCTAATCAGCGCTGGCATCTGCGCCCACTTTCCCTCAACCGACATCTGGTGCAGCCGCAAGCCGGTCTCGAGCCAACCATGAAGCTCGAGAACGCTGTGGTAGGTGCGCGTGGACGCGTAGAAAGCGATCTGCTGTCTCAGTGCGTTCTTGGCCTTCTCTACGCCCTCGTCGTCGGCGCCAATGGCGAGGAACGGTGAACCGACGATGTCTATGCCAAGCTTCGACTCTGTGCTTGCTGCCTTGCTCGCCCCCTCGGCTATGGCTGGACGTACGACCTTCTCGACGAACTCGAAAGTCGCGATCGGATGCACCCGAATACCCTGGCAAAGCTCGCCGGCTAGCCGGCAAGAAGCGGGCTTGAAGCCGCCGATGTAGATGGGTAGGTCGGGGTAGTCGATGTCGCCGGGGTTGAAGAACGGCGACATCAGTGAGAACTGATAGTGCTCGCCATCGTACTTTACCGTCTTGCCGCTGCGAAAGGTCGCGAACATCGCGCGCATGCACTCGATGTATTCCCGTAGCCTGGCCACCGGCTTGCCCGTCCACGCGGTGGAGTAGCGTCGTTGGTTGTGACCCTTTACCTGGGTGCCAAGGCCTAGCTGGAAGCGTCCGCCCGAGAGCTGCTGCAGGTCCCAGGCGATCTGGGCGGTGACCATCGGGCTGCGCGGGAAGGCTATGGCGACGTTGGTTGCCAGGGTAACGCGTTGACTGTGCTCGGCGGCGATCGCCAGAGGCAAGAACGGGTCGTGACCGGCCTCGGGGGCGGTCACGCAGTCGAAGCCGAGCTCTTCGGCTTCGCGCACAGCCTCAGCGATTCGGCCGACGCTGTGTTTGCGCTGTCCCTCGCCGGCATACTGCTGGCTGTCGGGGCCGAGAATGACGGTTTCTACTCGCAGTGACATCAAGTGTTTCCTAGTTGGCTAGCTTTGACCAGGTTGGCGCTCACGCTACAACGGCAGCTCAGCTAAGGCGAGGAGGAAGTTTGTTACCGTGTCCGACGCAGCAGGATTGGATTACGTTCCTGATTATCTCGACCAAGATGTCAAAGAGAAGCTCTTAGCACTCACCCATGAGTCCGAGCCTGAGGCCGCACCGCTGGAGGTAAACGAGTATCTGATCCGTCACTGGTGCGAGACTCTCGAAGACGGTAACCCTCTCTACCTCGACCCCGACTACGCCCGCTCGCGCGGCCACCGCGGCGTGATCGCGCCACCGGGATCGATCATGACGACTTTCGCGATGCAGCTGCGCTGGCCCTGGCCTCCAGATGGTGAGCACGAGCCGGCTCGTCACATTCACTACGACATCAAGGAGCTGTTGGGCTTTCCGGTAGGCATAATCTCGGAGATCGAGATGGACAACTACATGGCCTTAGAGCTGGGCGATCGTGTCTACGTCAGCCAGCGCCTGGTGTCGGTGTCTGCGTGGAAGAAGACCAGGCTGGGCGAGGGGCACTTCTGGGCGATGGACCGCCTCTACCGCAATCAAAACGGTGAGCTGGTTGCGCGCGAGCGCATGAGCGCGTTTGGCTACGGCCGCGAAGAATCTACTGATACGACCAGCGCCGGCTCGGGCGGAGGCTGGAGCCCGGCGGTAGAAGAAGTCATCGAGGGCGACAAAACCGGTTACGCGCCGTCGCCGCCGGCCACGCGCTGCTGGGAGGACGTAGAGGAGGGCGAGGAACTGGGTCGGCTGGTAATGCCGATAACCTTTACCCGCTGTGTCTATCTAGCCTCGGCTACCAGGGATTTTTCACCTCAACACTCCAACCGCGAGTACGCCCAGACCAAGTCGAAGACCAAGGATGTGTTTGTAAACACCCCCTTCAACATCGGTATGGTCAGCCGTTTTGCCACCGCGTGGGGTGGACCTGAGAGTACAGTCAGGCGTATCAAGGTGTCGATGCGCGGTAGCGTCTGTGCCGGCGACGACATGATCATAACCGGTAAGGTTCTAAAGAAGTACTGCGAGGACGGCGACCACCGTGTCGATCTAGAAGTTGTCATCGCCACCCAAGACGGGCCGGTGACGCCTTGCACGGCGACGCTGTCGTTACCGCGACGAGCACGATGAGGCTGGATTAAGCCGGGATGGCCTCGCGGGCTGCGATCCAGCCAAATGTCATGCCGGGGCCGATGGTTGCTCCAGCGCCGGGATATACCGGCCCCATCACCGACGCTGCGCAGTTGCCAATCGCGTATAGCCCTTCGATTATCTGGCCCTCGCGGTTTAACACCCGCGCTTTCTCGTCGGTCTTGACCCCGCCCTTGGTGCCGAGCTCTCCCGCGTAGGCTTCGATGCCATAGTAGGGAGCGGTTTCGAGCGGGGCAAGGCAGGCGTTCGGTGAGATGTGCTCGTCGCCGTAGTAGCGGTCAAAGACTCCTTCTCCACGTTTGAAGTCGGGGTCTTCACCGCGGCGCGCGTTGTCGTTAAAACGCGCCAGCGTGTCTCTTAGCCCGGCCGCGTCGATTCCAAGCTGGCTGGCCAGCTCTTCTATGGTGCCGGCTTTTTTGAGGTAGCCGCGCTTGAGCGCTTTGGGCAGCATCCAATCAGGCTGTTGAGCCCCAGCCAGGAAAGGGCCGCAGGGGTATTTCTTGCGGTAGCCGTTGTCGAAGATCATATAGGCCGGAACGCAAGAGGCGCCATTGGAGTGGTTGGCATACATGGCTTTGACTACTTCATTGTAAGGTGAGGCTTCATTGACGAAGCGCTGCCCCGCCGAGTTGACGAAGATGCAGCCGGGTAGGCCTTTCTCGATCACCAGCATGCGAGCGCGTTCCTCGCCGGGAACCACCGTGGTTGGTCCCCACCAGGCCTCGTCCATGAAAGCGAAGTCCACGCCGAGCCGCTCGAGCATGCGGTGGCCGTCTCCGGTGCTGCCCGGGCTGCCGGTGGTCCACTCTACGCGGGTAGGGTCAGGCAGATGACGCTTGCGCATCTCAGGGTCGCTCTCGAAGCCACCGGCGGCCAGGACTACACCTTTGTCAGCACGCAGGCGCAGCTCGCGGCCGTTTTTCTCGGCGAGAACTCCAACTACGCGGCCGTCTTCGACGATCAATTCCTTGGCCGAGGTGCCGAGCCATATCGGGACATGACGGTCCATCAACGAGGCCCGCAGCATCGCCATCAACGCATTGCCTAGCGACAGTCGACGGTCGCGTTTCGACTTCTTGCGCCCGCCTATATCGCACCAGTAACGCGCCATTATCGACATCGTCAGCCTCACCCAGCCTCTGTGGCGGGCGAGCAGATGATGGGCTTCGGTGGCTGTCATCGACATACGCCCAACCACCAGCTCTTGTAGCGCAGGCTCACGCAGTCGATCGAACTCTTCTCCGAGCAGCCGTCCGTCGAAGTGCTCTGGTTCCAGCGAGCGTCCTCCGGGCTTGCCCCCTGGGGCATCGGCGTAGTAGTCGGGGTAGGTTAGCATGCACTGCACGCGTAGCCGCGAGCGCTCGAGAAGGTAGTCGAGCATCTGTGGGGCGGTCTCGAGGTAGGCCTGTATCTGTGCCTCGGGCACCAAACCGCGGGTCACCCCGCTTAGGTAACGCAGAGCCTCTTCGGGCGTGTCTTCTACCCCGGCCTCGGCCATCAGCCGGTTGTTGGGCACCCACATCGCACCACCCGACATCGCCGAGTTACCGCCGTACTGGTCGGTTTTCTCGATAAGCATCGCAGTTCCGCCGCGGTCGTGGGCATGCAGTGCCGCGGTCATGGCGCCGGCACCCGAGCCGACGATGAGCAGGTCTACACTGTGGTCCCAATCAGCCATAAGCAATAGAATGCTGTAGCGCGGGGGTACACTTGGTGCAAGGCGGTTGGGCTTCTTGCGCGGAAACGGATAGCCAAGGCGGTACTTTGGCACAGTTCATCTACACCATGAAAGACCTCGGCAAGGTCAGCCCGCAGGGCAAGAAGCTGCTCGAGGGCATCTGGCTGTCGTTCTTCTACGGCGCCAAGATCGGCGTGCTCGGTGCCAACGGCGCCGGCAAGAGCACGCTGCTGCGTATTATGGCCGGTATCGACAAGGAGTTTAGCGGCGAAGCTTTTGTCGCCGAGGGAACCCGAGTCGGCTACCTGCCGCAGGAACCTGAACTCGACCCCGAGCGTAACGTCCGCGAGCACGTTGAAGAAGCAGTGGCGGGCAAACGAGAGTTGCTAGAGCGCTTCGAGGCGATTTCGGCCAAGTTTGCCGAGCCCCTGGACGATGACGCTATGGAGAAGCTGCTGGCAGAGCAGGGGCGGGTACAAGAGCAGATTGAAGCCGCTGATCTCTGGGACCTAGATCGCCACGTGGAAGTGGCCATGGACGCGTTGCGGCTGCCGCCCGGAGACGCGGAGGTCACCAAGCTATCGGGCGGAGAGAAGCGCCGCGTCGCCCTGTGCAGGGTGTTGCTCGCCGAGCCCGACATCCTCTTGCTTGACGAGCCCACCAACCACCTTGATGCCGAGTCGGTGGCGTGGCTTGAACGCTACCTGCAGGAGTACCGGGGTACGGTCGTCGCCGTGACCCACGACCGATACTTCCTCGACAACGTCGCCGGCTGGATTCTCGAACTCGACCGCGGCGCCGGGATCCCCTGGGAAGGTAACTACTCGTCGTGGCTCGAACAAAAGGAGCGGCGATTGGCGGTCGAAGAAAAAGGCGCCGAGAGTCGTCGCCGTACCTTAGCGCGCGAGCTCGAATGGATTCGCATGAGCCCGCGGGGCCGCCAAGCCAAGGGCAAGGCGCGAATAAATCAGTATCAGGCGTTGCTCAGCGAGAGCGAACGCAGGCAGGCCAGCCCCGAACGCAATCAGATCGCCATTCCCCCCGGCCCGCGCCTGGGCGATGTGGTCATCGAGGCCGACGCGTTGAGCAAGGCCTACGGGGCCACGCTGCTGTTTGAGGAGCTTAGCTTTAGACTACCGCCGGGCGGGATAGTGGGCATCATTGGTGCCAACGGCGCGGGCAAGACCACGCTGTTTCGCCTGCTCACCGGCCAAGAACAGCCGGACTCGGGCTGCCTCAAGTTCGGTGAAACCGTCAAGATCAGCTACGTCGACCAGAGTCGCGAAGCTCTCGATGCCAACCGCAGCGTGTGGGAGGAGATCAGCGACGGCGGCCACGACCTTGTCATGGTTGGTAAGCATGAGGTGAATTCGCGAGCGTACTGCTCAACTTTCAATTTCAAAGGGGCGGATCAGCAAAAGAAAGTCGCTGTGCTCTCGGGTGGCGAGCGCAACCGCCTGCACTTGGCTAAGTTACTCAAGAGCAGCGGCAATCTCTTGCTGCTCGATGAGCCCACTAATGATCTCGACGTCGATACCCTGCGCGCGCTCGAAGAGGCACTGCTGGCGTTTGCCGGCTGCGCTGTGGTGATCAGCCACGATCGCTGGTTCCTCGATCGTATTGCAACTCACATACTGGCCTTCGAGGGCGACAGCCAGGCCGTTTGGTATGAGGGCAACTATCAGGATTACGAAACCGATCGGCGGCGTCGTCTAGGCGAGGACGCGAGCCGGCCCCACCGCATCAAGTATCGGCGCTTGACAGGCTGAG
>CAZPPZ010000053.1:0-15421 GCA_964588545.1 uncultured Myxococcales bacterium
AAGGTGCTTCTGCTCCGGCACACGTATGGCAGTCTTCGAGCGGCAGCGACGACTTCGAGCCCAAACTCAGTCTAATGCCGCTAATCTTCGGCACTCTTAAGGCTACCCTCTACTCGATTATGTTTGGCGCCCCGCTGGCTATGCTTGCGGCCATATACTCGAGCGAGATGCTGCACCAACGCGCGCGAGCCATCGTAAAGCCGACCATTGAGTTCATGGCAAGTCTACCTAGTGTCGTGCTTGGTTTCTTCGCTGCGCTCGTGATCGGCCCGTGGGTCGATGCTGCCCTCCCGGCGATTTTGCTGTCATTCTATACTATTCCGGCGCTGCTATTTTCCGCCGCCCGTTTGTCGAGTGCACTGCCGACCGCTTCTCGAGCACGTTTAGAGCGCATGCGTGTCGCAGTGTCGGTCCCCGTCATTGGCCTGGGAATTCTCGCCGCGAGTAGCGGCGCCCCAGTTCTTGAACGCGCGTTGTTCGCGGGTGATCTCAAGGCCTGGCTCGACGGCGGTGCCGGCAACGTGTCTGCCGCATGGACGTTCATCGTAATGCCTCCGGTAGCGTTGGCAACGATGTTCATAGCGGCTCGGTTACAGAAGGTACAGTCTACTCACAGTGGTGGAACATCGGCGCATCGCGGTCGGTGGCCGGTACTGGGATCGATGCTTCTGTGGCTCTCTCCGTGGTTGTTCGCCGTACTCATAGGAGTGGGGCTTGAGGCGTTATCGCTCGATCCGCGAGGCGCGTTGCTCGGCACATATGTTCAACGCAATGCTCTGGTAGTTGGGTTTGTCATGGGGTTCGCCATTATCCCTCTGATTTACACCCTTGCCGACGATGCGCTCTCAAGTGTGCCGTCCCATCTGCGAGCGGCCTCGCTCGCCCTTGGGGCGACCCGTTGGCAGACAACTGCGCGCATTGTCATTCCCACAGCAATGAGCGGGCTATTCGCGGCGTTAATGATCGGCCTGGGACGGGCCATAGGCGAGACCATGATCGTCCTTATGGCCGCCGGGAATACCCCCGTGATGGACTGGAACGTCTTTAACGGATTTAGAACTCTCTCGGCAAACATCGCCGTCGAGCTTCCCGAGGCCGTGCAAAACAGCAGCCACTACAGGGTGCTGTTCTTCGCCGCGCTGGTGCTCTTCCTTATGACATTTGTTCTGAACACTGTTGCCGAACTAGTGCGACTGCGTTTCCGTCGTAGGGCACAATCGCTATGAAGCTTGCGGAGATATTTCGGAGGTATGCTGCTTTCGGGCGATCTATACCGACTGCGGATGACGGAAATACTAGTGATGGTGCTGCTTCTTTGCCGAGACGGGCGGGTGACGGTGAGCCGTGGCTTTGGTTTACGGCGGGTGCGCTAGGGCTGTGCTTGGTGATGATCGTGGGGTTGATCGCTACCACTGTCGTCGAAGGATTGGGCACCTTTTGGCCTGGTGTTGTGGTTGAGCTGACAACCAGCGACGGGCTGACGTTGATGGGTGAGTTAGTTCGCTCCGAGAAGGAGTTTGGTACTACCCAAGCGACTATGAGCCCAGCCGCTGGGGCCGATGATGCGCACCGGACGCCGGGCGGTCCGAGCGCGGCCGCGCCCTTACGCCAACTTCTGAGGGTTGGCAATTATGAACTGACAGGACAGCACTTTGTGTGGATTCGCGATGCCGTTATCACGGACGAGACGCGGCCGCCGTGGGCCGTGGTGGTTGAGCGGACTGCTTGGGGCAGATTCTACGGGGTTCCTACCGCCTTCCTTGTAGACGGCCAGCCTGTCGCTCTGGGCCCGGAGTTGGCGTGGAAGGCCTTTCTTGATCATCGAGAAGAGATCCGAGCTCGTTCGCGGGAACGCTCAAGGCTTGAAAAACGCGACTTCGGTAGGATCAACCGCTTGTTGGAGCAGGCGCGTATCGCCGCGAGGAAGGTTGAGCTGAGCTACGGCCTGGAGTCGTCAGAGTATGGCGAGGCGAAAGAGGTACTCCTGCACACGCAGCTGCGTTTGAATACCGAGGCTGAGCTCCTACGTAGCCGTATCGAAGGCCTGGCCAAGGCTAACGCTCGATTTGACTTGAGGATGGCGACCTCCAGTGGCGAGGAGGTAAGCCTTTCTCCCTCCGAGATCGTGCGCGCCTATCCGGCTAACCGACTAGGGACGGGCGGGCGCACACGCGTATACCTCTCGCGCTGGTGGGAGTACCTGTCGGCCGAGCCTCGCGAGGCCAACACCGAGGGTGGTGTATTGCCGGCAATCTTCGGGACAGTGGCTATGACTCTGGTTATGGCTCTGCTTGCGACCCCGATCGGCGTGCTGGCCGCGCTATACCTGCGCGAGTACACCCGCGCTGGCCTACTCGTCAGCACTGTTCGTATCGCCGTAAACAATCTTGCGGGGGTTCCCAGCATAGTGTTCGGCGTATTCGGTCTCGGATTCTTCTGTTACGGGTTTGGAGCCGGGATCGACAACCGTTTCTTTGCCGCTGCGCTTCCCAGCCCCACCTTCGGCAAGGGCACGCTGATCTGGGCGTCGGCGACCTTGGCCCTACTGACACTGCCGGTTGTCATTGTTGCAACCGAGGAAGCCCTGGCCGCGGTTCCCAACTCTCTGCGCGAGGGGTCGTACGCCTGCGGCGCGAGTAAGTGGCAGACCATTCGTCGTGTGGTCCTGCCACATGCGATGCCGGGTGTCATGACCGGGGTAATCCTTGCGATCGCCCGAGGGGCGGGAGAGGTGGCGCCTTTGATGCTCGTTGGCGCGGTGAAGCTTGCTCCCGAGTTACCCGTAGACGGCGTGTTTCCGTACCTCCATCTTCAGCGCAGCTTCATGCACTTGGGCTTTCACATTTATGACCTTGGGTTCCAGAGTCCCAATAGCGAGGCCGCGAAGCCCATGGTGTTTACGACTACACTGCTGCTCATCGCTATAATCGCCGCGCTAAATCTAGTCGCCGTGTGGGTCCGTACAAGGCTGCGCCGCAGGCTCATGACCGGAACGTTTTAACAGGAGAAACGATAATGCACTCCACACCTCATAGGCCACTGCTGCAGAGCTACTCTTACCAGGATGGTGGGGACAATCGTTTTCGGCGTGCGCTTGGCCACTTGCTCTCGGCTCGGAGTCGCAAACGCGATCAGACGAAATCAGTCGCACCAGTTTTGACCGATGGCCATTCCGCCGCTTGCGTAACCCACGAGGCCGTCGGCGTTGAGCCCGGAATAATCGAGATACGTAAGTTCTCGCTTTGGTACGGCGACACACGGGCTCTTCACGACATCTCGATGGCGGTACCGCGGGGTAAAGTAACGGCCCTAATCGGCCCCTCCGGATGCGGTAAATCGACGCTTCTTCGATCCCTGAATCGTCTTAACGATCTCGTCGATTCGGTCCAGACGCGCGGACGCATTCTTCTCGACGGTACTTCGGTGAACGACCCGTCGGTCGACGTTATTGAGCTGCGCAAGCGAATGGGGATGGTGTTCCAGAAGCCCAACCCATTTCCGATGAGTATTTTTGAAAACGTAGTTTATCCGCTTCGTATCGGCGGTGTGCGAGACAGGCGCGTGCTCGAGTGTGCCTGCGAGGAGAGCCTTCGTGCTGCTGCACTCTGGGACGAGGTCAAGGAGCGTCTGTCTGACAACGCCCTCGGGCTTTCGGGCGGCCAACAGCAACGATTGTGTATCGCGCGAGCGATTTCCAGCCGACCCGAGGTTCTTCTCATGGACGAACCGTGTTCCGCTCTCGACCCGATTGCGACGGGGCGTATCGAGGATTTGGTTTCGGAACTGAGGGGCAGTTACACCATCATCATGGTTACCCACAACATGCAGCAAGCCGCGAGAACCAGCGATTATACGGCGTTCCTGTATCTCGGTCGGCTTGTCGAGTATGGCCCGACCGCCGACGTGTTTACCAAACCCCGCCTCGCCGAAACCGAGGCTTACGTGTCGGGTCGGTTCGGGTGAAGAGGTCGTGTCGCGCCAAGGTATGGAACCGTTGCCACTGGAAAATGGATCAAGGAGAAGCGCAGTATGCCTAGACATTTCGATCGTGAGATGGACAAGCTTAAGAAAAAGCTTTTGGCCTTGATCTCGATAGTAGAGGAACAGGTAACGTCGGCTGTTGTTGCCTTTGAGACCAAGGACCGCAGCCTCGCCGAGTCGGTGATCGAAGGGGACGGGGAAATTGATGAAGCGGAGGTCGAGATAGAAGAGGAATGTCTGAAAATTCTCGCCCTCCATCAGCCAGTTGCCCTCGACCTTCGATATCTGGTGGCGATACTAAAGCTCAACAATGACCTTGAGCGCATCGGTGATCTGGCCGCTAATATTGCGAAGCAGGCGCTTGCACTTGCGCGTGCTGAGCTAACCGTTCCGCCTCTCGGCCTCGGCGTTATGGCCGAGCGCGCCCGCTCGATGCTGCACCGTGCCCTCGATGCGGTGTTCACTCTTGAGGAGAGCACCGCTCGCCAAGTTTGCGCCGACGATGATGAGGTCGATGAGCTACACCGCGGCACCTACACTCGGGTTACGGCTCTGATAGAGCAGGACCCGACCAAGACCGGCTTACTGATTCACATCTTGTCGGTCTCTCGTTCCCTCGAACGTATTGCCGACTTGGCGACTAACATCGCGGAAGACATCATCTACACCGCCGGGGGTGACATAATTCGTCATCGACACGGTTAGGCCATGTGGGCGGAGAGCGGGGCGAGTGGGCAAGAGACGGCTAGCGCCGATTTCGGCGCTGTCAGTCGGGTTAAGCCCTTGACACAGTGCTGCTACACGTTCACGCTAAGCCTCGTAATTTGTAAACTAGATCGGCTTTAGTTAACGCCCCCCAGGGGAGGGGGGGGGAGAGAAGGGGGAAATGATGAAACTAGGTCTCAATCGCGCTGAATCCTCAGCCGCAAGCTCTCTCTATACTGCTGCGGCGCTAGTCATCGGGGTGGCGCTCATCGGCGTAGCCACACCAGCCAGCGCTGGCAAGATCGTTGTGCGTCCGGGCGACTCGATCCAAGACGCGGTGGACGCGGCCTCACCTGGGGACAAGATCGTGGTGTTTCCCGGTACCTACCAGGAGACCCACGGTGGTGCGGCGGCGGTGCGCATAACCACCGACAATCTTCAGCTGATCGGTAAGTCGAATCTGAAAAAGGACATAAAGGTGATCCTGGTGCCTGGCCCCGGAAACCTCGACGGCATTTTGGTCAAGCCGAACACCGGTCAGCCCGATATCCAGGGCTACAAGATCAAAGGCTTTACCGTCCAGGGCTTTCCCAACAACGGCATTAAGTTGAAGCATGTCAACGATTTCAAGATCATTCGCAATGAGTCGATCGACAATCTCGAGAATGGCATCCAGCCGGAGCTGTCGGCGAATGGGCTGGTAAAGCAAAACCTCTCCTACGGCTCTAACGATGCTGCCCTTTGGGTAGAGGGCGGAGAGAACGTTCGGGTGTTGAAAAACATCACTCATTCGAGCCCCACCGGCATCGAAGTGACGATCTCCAACGATCTGATCATCAAGAAGAACGAGAGTTATAACAATTCAGTCGGGATGGGCCTGTACCACCCCTCGGCGGCTTCAGAGCCTCCGCTGGCCGGACCAATGGTCAACTGGAAGGTGCAGGACAACTACATCCACGATAACAACCGTGCGAACAGCGCTCCGCCCGGATCTATGGCTGCTGACCTACCTTCGGGTGGAGGCATTCTGCTCATGGGTGTGGATCAAACCACGATCAAGAAGAATCAGGTCGAGAACAACGACTTCTACGGTTTGGCGGTAATCGACTACTGTCTGGCAGTGGGGGGTAGCGCCTTTGACTGTAACGTCGTCCCTCCAGAAGTCGAGCCGATACCTCAGGGGAATCGCGTCGAGCGTAACTCCTTTGTCAACAACGGTACGGCGCCCGATCCGACCCATCCGCTGGCACCGTTTGCCGCGGATATTACCTATATAATTCTGCCCGGCGGTCCTCAAACGGGGAACTGTTTTGATAAGAACACCTATACGACCTACCAGGCCGTGCTGGGGTTCAGTCCGCCTGCTTGCCCCTAGGGTCGAGTTCGACACTCTCGCAATCCCCCCACCTGAGCCCGATGCTCAGGTGGGGGGAAATGAGGGCTAGAGTCGGTTTTTTTCGTTCTCTCCTGACATTGAAGTGGCCCCCCTGGTGCACCAGTCGCAGTGGCCATATGTCCACTGCGAAGAGCTACGTCAGAACTACGTCGTGCTAGATCCGACGGTTGGGAGCTAAGTTGACAAGAGAGCTTACAGAAGCGGATAATCTACATCATCTATCGTCGATGCCGGCAGCTGCGGGCACTCCGAGTGATAAGCAGATTCAAGTGTGTTCTGGCCGTCTCGATAGCAAGCCGCCAACCGATGATAGCTCGGCGTTGGTGCGGCGGGTTACGGGGCCTGAGGCCAAGGAGCTGTTTTTCGTCTGTAGGCCAGAGTGTGCGACGGCTGATCTAGGCGAGCAGGCGCAATCGGCGTATCGGACGATGCTCAGGCGGCTCGTCTCCGAGTCCGTGTCACTTGCGGATATCACTAGCGAGACCTTGTTTGTTGGTAACATCGGATCGGATCTTGCGGTCATTGCCGAGGCTCGTCAGCGAGTGATCGAGGCCGCCGGGCTAGAGCATGGTCCTCCCGTGACGGTAGCGGTGGAACAGCCTCCGCTGGAGAGCGGCCTGAAACTGGAACTCTCGGTGGTTGCGCTTGCTCCACACCGGCCGCAGCTTGGCACCGTGTCCGATGTATGGAGTGACGCTGGTTCTAATGGAGAGAGCGCTCCACGGCTACAGGCGAGGCTCGTCGCTGTAGGTGATCAGCTCCAGCTTCATGCTGGCAACATCTACGGCTGCGGCGATAATGCGTTCGAGGAAACCTACTCGATGTTCTGCGCGGCCGAAGGTTTGCTGCACGCCGCGGGGATGAGCTTCGGCGAGGTGGTTCGCACCTGGATCTACCTGCGCGACATGGATCGGGATTACGCGGAGTTCAATCGGGCGCGGCGAGATTTCTTCGCTAGTCGAGGCATCGATCTTAAACCGGCTAGTACCGCGATTGGAGGTGCGTCTTGCCTGGCGGGCCGCGACTTCTCGCTTCGTCTCTTCGCATTGAAGGCAGCGCGGCCTCCGCTGGTGGAGGTTATGTCTTGTCCGACGCTCAACGAGGCTTGGGCCTACGGTTCGGATTTTTCTCGAGGATTGAAGGTCGAGGAGGCCAACAAGCTGGCTCTATACGTGTCGGGTACGGCGAGTATCGACGAAGCTGGCCACAGCGTTCACGTCGGCGACTTAGAGGCTCAGGCGCAGCGTATGCTCGCGAATATCTCGTCGCTGTTGGCGGTGCACGGAGCATCGTTTGCAGACCTGGTGTCCGCTGTAACCTACCTCAAGAACCCCGACGACGCCCCACGTTTGCGCGCGCTTTTTCGAGAGCAGGGCTTTGAAGGCTTTCCCTGTAGCCTTGTCGCGGCGGATGTATGTAGGCCGGAACTCTTGTGCGAGACCGAGGCAGTAGCGGCGCTGCCGCTACCTGGGTCGCGCGAGTAGGAGCGAGATCGTGGTGATGAGCAATCGGCGAGGCGATCTTGCCCGCCCGGACCGCGCCCCAGGGTTGTCGAAGACCGCTGCTGGCCTGCTAGCCCTGCTCCTCGTGATTGTTTCTGGTGCTGGGGCTGTGGCCTCGAGCAACGGCCAACTGCTTCCACGCAGCGAAGATATCCTCGAGCTAGTGGGGTCCACATCGCCGCCTCAACAACTACGAATCAAGTATCCGCTCGACGGAACCCTGTTCCCTCCGGAGATCGTCGCGCCGACCTTTCGCTGGGAAGACTCTTCGCCGAATGGGAACCGGTGGTTCGTGCTGATTCGCTTCAGTGCCAACGATGAGCCGCTACGCTTCACGTCGGACTCGGCCGAGTGGAGGCCTTCCGAGCAAGACTGGGAACGTATCAAGCAGCGCTCGATTGACTCCGATGCCGAGGTTGTGATCGTTGGGGTTGATGCTGCCACGCCGGCAACCATCGTATCTTCTGCACGTATACACATTCGGACATCCACCGATCGGGTCGGCGATTCGATTTTCTATCGAGAAGTCCCCTTGCCCTTTCTTAGTGCCATACGGGACCCGTCGCGGATACGTTGGCGTTTCGGCTCGGTAGATTCCGAGGACGCGCCACCGATTGTGCTCGAGAACTTGCCGGTTTGCGGCAACTGTCATTCGTTCTCATCCAAGGGTGGTGTGCTTGGCCTCGACGTAGATTACGGTAACGACAAGGGTGCCTATGCGATCATCCCAGTTGCCGAACAGATGGTGATGGATGAATCCAACATCATCACCTGGGCAGACTTCGAGCGCGACGACGATGAACTCACCTTTGGGTTGCTGTCACGCGTGTCGCCGGATGGGAGGTATGTAGTCAGTACCGTCAAAGACCGATCGGTGTTCGTCGCTACGCCAGAGATAACCTTTTCGCAGCTCTTCTTTCCCATCAAAGGGATTCTCGTTGTCTATGATCGGGAGACCAAAGAGTTCAAGGCTTTGCCCGGAGCCGATGATCCTGAGTACGTGCAGAGCAATCCGGTCTGGAGTCCCGACGGCAAGGAAATCGTTTTTGCCAGAGCCAAGGCCTACCGAGTGGATAGTATCGCCGGCCAAGAAGGCGTTCTTGTTGATGAGCGTGATGTTCCGGAGTTCGTAAGCGAGAGAAAGCCTTTTCGCTTTGATCTCTACAAGGTTCCGTTCAACCAGGGGAAGGGTGGCATCGCCGAGCCGCTTGCGGGTGCTTCGCACAATGGGATGAGCAACTTTTTTGCGAAGTATTCTCCCGACGGGAAATGGATCGTATTTTGTAAAGCTAGAAGCTACATGTTGCTGCAACCCGATAGCGAGCTCTACATCATACCAGCCGCCGGAGGAGTAGAGAGGCGGCTACGCTACAATACTTCGCGAATGAACTCGTGGCATAGCTGGTCGTCGAACAGCCGTTGGCTAGTATTCTCTTCGAAGGAAAACACCCCATACACGCAGTTGTTCTTGACGCATATTGATAAGGATGGGTTGGATACCCCACCGGTTTTGCTTGAGCGATTCACTGCCAGCGACAGGGCAGCTAACATTCCCGAGTTTGTCGATCTGCCTGCTGACGCGATTGCCAGGATTCGCGAGGAGTTCCTTGACGCCTACTCATTTCTGCGTGCGGGGATGGCCAATGAGCGTACCGGTGATTATCAGGGGGCCCAGCGTTCCTACAAGAGGGGGTTGGAGATCGACCCCGAGAATGCCGAACTACACAACGCCTTGGGTTGGGCTTTGTTCCAGCAGGGCAAGAGCGCCGAGGCCGTAGTCGCGTATGAACGTGCCCTGGCGGTCGATCCGGGGTTTGTAAAGGCGCGCAACAACGTTGCGTTGGCCATGGTAGAGCTGGGGCGGCTCGACAAGGCGGCTTTTCATTTCAGGAAGTCGCTCGAGGCTGAGCCCAAGGCCGAGATCTACAGTGATCTGGGATTTGTTCTGGATCGCCAGGGTCACAAGGATGAGGCCGTTGAGAGCTACGAAAAGGCGCTGGAGCTGGACCCGGAGTGTTCATCGGCGCATTTCAATCTGGCGGTGGCGTTGGTGTCCCAGGACAAGCTCCAAGAGGCGACGCTTCATTATCAAGAGGCGCTGCGAGTCAAGCCGAACGCGAAGACCTACAATGGTTTGGGCTTTGTTCTCTCCAAGCAGGGGCAGGTTGACGAGGCCATCAAACAGTTCAGGTCGGCGATTAATGCCGACCCTAAGTATACCGCCTCTTACAACAATCTCGCGCAAAGTCTGATGAATCAGGGCAGGTTGGACGAGGCGCTCGAGTACTACAAGACGGTGCTTAGGCAGAGGCCCAGCGCGGCGGCGCATAACAACGTGGGCGTTGTTCTTATGGGGTTGGGTCGGATGGACGAGGCCAAGCGTCAGTTCCGTCACGCGATTTCCATGGATAATGGCTACGCCGAGGCCAGAAAGAATCTTGCCGTCATCCGTGACGCCAGACGACCGTAACGCTCTAGTTGGCTAACCGCCGGCTGGCACACATATCGACTCAACCTTTCGCGTGCTGACGAGACCCTGTCCGAACTGAGTAGCGGTGTAGATATCTGTCGCTGATGCGCGTTTGTTCTCGCCCTTAGCCAGGCGTGTTAGGTAACACAGCAGGCTGCGGTCGGGGTTCTTGATTCCTCCGCCGTTCATGTCTGCCGGCATGCACAGACTGGTCGGACGCTTGAGGTCGTAGATGCGACTCTCCAGCGAGTCGGCGATGTGTAGCTGCACCCCCTTGGGCCAGTATCGCGGCTTCTTTCGGGTGGTGCGTACCTTGTAACATTTGTAGTTGTCCAGGTTGTGGGCTGAGGGTGACGGTGGCGTCGCGGGTGCGGCTGGGTTGATGTTCGCGGGAACTAGCACGCGGTCGCGGCGTGCGGTATCGACAAACACCGGGCCTAGGCCTTCGATCAACAATCCTTTGCGTCGCAGGTGTTTCGCCGTGGAGCCTGTATCTCTGATCGAGTAGACCTCAAGATGGGTTTGCGCATCGACGACACTGGCACCGTCGACCGATCCAGGCAGGCAGATGGCCCGACGGCTGCGCAGGCTATGGGTCGTCGTTCCGTCGAGTTGGTCTTCGAGCGTGACGCCGATCGGCTCTAAGCGCTCTGCTGAGCTGGCAGCGCGGGCTCGGTAGCATATAAACGTGTCTCCCGGTGGTGTCGCTTCGCTGGCTCCAGACGCCGCCAAACAGCGCAGGTCGGCCAGGTCGGTATCGCCATCGCCGTCGTTGTCGATACCATCGCTGCACTGCGGGTCTTCGAGGTCTTGTGCAGCATCTATACAGCCGGTGTCGGCGGGGAAATCCACGGCCCCGTCACCGTCGTTATCTACGCCGTCGGAGCATAGTGGTGGGTCCGCCGTCCCGGGGCTGCCCCCGGCCACCGCCGAGGCCCGCCACCCGGAGGCCTGCGACCATTGGCGCCGGTCGGCATTGGCCTCCAGCAACAGCAGTGACAAGCCATCACCATCGGTGGCCGCGTACCAGTTGTCGTCGTAGGTAAACTCAAGAATCTCACGGCCCGCGGCATCCTCCAGGCGGACGGTTTCACCGGCGTTGCTGAGGCCGCCCGAGTACTGGCCGGCCAGTGGTAAGCCGACTCCGTAGCGCGATTCGAAGGCAGCCTGGTTCTTGACCAGCACGGTTCTCTCGCCGGCCGCAAGTGAGCCGCTGGCAAACGTGAACGAGATTCCATCGCTGAAGCGCAAACCGGCGAGCGACAATGGCGTATTCCCGGTGTTGGTGAGTTCCAGGAACTCAAAGTCATCGTCGGTGAATACTCCCGGCGTAAATGGCGCCGCGGGGTGGTACATCAGTTCGGTGACACGAAGTGCTACATCAATCGAAAAGCTAGCCTCGCTCAGTGCACTCCACTCCGTTGTGGCCAGCGCACGTGCTTTCACAGTCGTATGAGTAGAAATCGTGATGGGTCCCGAGTAGGCGATGGCTGTGGGGGACAAGGCCCCGCCCGCCAGCCGTGGATCGCTGCCGTCGACTGTGTAGTAAATCGTTCCTTCGGGTGCCGTCATCGAAAGCGACAGGCCGGGGTCGATGAATCCTCCATGGCGGTTCAAGGTCGGAGCATCGATAGCCGGGTAGAGGCCGATGCTACGAAACTGCTTGAGCACCACGCGTGTACGGCGCGGGAAGTAGGCTAGGCGCAGCCACTCTACTTGTTCCAGCCAGTCCTTATCCCGTGTTTTGGCCGTCGACTGCACCGCATCACCCCAACGAGCGGACTCGGCGACGATGCCCCGATCGATGATCGCGATGTTGTCGACGAAGCGTTGGCGGGTGCGTTCTGGGGTCAGCACTCCTTGGTTGAAGAAGTGGCGATGTACATGGTCCCCGAATAACACGCGGAACTCGGGGTTATCGCGTAGCGCGGAGTAGAATAGCGACGGGGCATTGCTGGCGCTGATACCCACGCGCTTGGTGTTGATCGACACCATGCTCTGCTCGGCGTCCCAGCAACTTGAAGCCCTCGCCGGGTGCGCGACGCCTCGCTACGTACCAGTTGTTGTCGTCCCAGTCGGTAGTCCCAGCGTAGAGATTGGTGATGAAGTAGTCGATCAGGTTTGGCACGTCGACGTACTGCTGTATATTCGCGTAGGCAGACGCCGACGAGAGTCCTGCGGCCGCGATCGCGCGAGCCGTATCCCAGGCTAGGCGATCTCCGTTTACGATCTCCAAGCGTTGCTTGATCACGTCCCACTCTTGTTTGCTGCCACCAATGTGGTCGGCCATGAACGACTCGTCGGGCTTTTCAACCGGGTTGTACAGCCCCCAGTACAAGCCGTTGAGGTATAGGTGTACGAAGATACCGCGCGAGACCGGACGTCCCATCTCTAACTGGGTCTGGCGGACCCACTGGTCGCGAACGTAGGTTGCCCTCTCACTGCCTGAGCTCCACGACTTCTGGCTACTGGCGCGAAGGCGAATCTTGTCAAAGCTACGTACCGACGCCGGCCCAAACAGCGGGTACTCGAGCCGCGCGGGCCCGTAGATCGACTTAAACGCAATTCGGAAGGACTTTTTTGGGTTCGAAGAACGGCTGATATCTCCCTGTATGCGCGTTCCACAGTTGACCTGGAACCCCGGTGTTCCGTCCGGGTATATCAATTCGAGCGATATCGGTCGTTCCCACTCGATGCCCCGTCGGTTGGGATGGTTGTAGATACCGTTGGTCTCACCAAACATGTCGTTGACGTCGATCGCCATCGAAAGAGTCGGGATTGCCATTAGGTCATCGGCGAGCGTCCCGGCGTAGAGCGGATCGTTGACCACCGATGGATCCATCTCGTAGTCTGCAGCCCAGGTCTGGGGGAAACCGCTACCGGTTTGGTTGAGCACATCGTCGGGGAAGATGTAGCTGTGTGTTATCGAAGCGCTTGGCTGGATCCCCGGCGTGAACACGGCTGCCCGTAGAATGGTTGTGGTCGCGATGGGAAGCGGGGCGCTGTAGAGCGTTGCCGATGTGGGTGTCGGCTCGCTTCCGTCGGTGGTGTAGTAGATCGCAGCGCCAGGGGTGGCGGAGGTGATGGCGACGGTGAACGGGGTCGCATAGAAGCCACGCTGCACGCTGAACTGCGGAGGCTCGCTGACGCCGCAGGCACGACTCTCGTCGTTCGCCGCGGCTGGCGTGGGATCGAAAAAGCAGCGTTGGGCAATCAGATCGGAAGCCAGACCGTAGGAAATATCCGCTGCCTGGGCGGGAAAGGCAGGGAAATAATCGTGCTCGATGCTGATGCCGTCGGGGCGGACTAGTGCGAGGTATTCGCCAGATCCCGAAAGCTTGAAGTTGCTGTGGAGTGCCGCGCCTGAAACCGCTCGATCCTTCTTCGATGCGAATACCAACAGGTAGCCGTCGGCTGAGACGCTGACGGCCGGAAACTGCCATTTGGTCAGGCTCGTGGGGCTATCGGTTAGGTACCAGCCTGTGAGATCGACGGTCGCACCCGAGCTGTTGTGGATCTCGATCCAATCTGAGAAGTCGCCGTCCTCGTCGGCAATGATGCTGTCGTTGATCGCCATGAACTCGCTGAGGAACACTTGGGCATTCGCACTCGCCGCTACCAGTATGGCGGTGAGGACCATCGCCGATACCCCAGGCCAAAGCCGTCGACCCGCTACGGCCGCTGGCGACGCAGCCGATTCGGTCAGCTCATCGGGCGAGGCCCCCTGCTGTACAATTCGCGCTTGCTGGGTGCTCGGGGCGATCGACCAGCGGGGATGGGACACGAGAATTCTCCTTCCTTGCTCGGTGCTAGGGGCAACTGTTGTCGTCTATGCCATCGTCGAAGAGGTCGCAGCTGATGATGGCCGCAGTCGCCATGCTGATGGCGCGGCAGGTGCGGCATCGAATCGAGGAACTTACGCAGTTTGCCAGCTCCGAGTCTGATGCCGCGGCGCAGTTCGGAAACGCGGACATGAGCGAGACTCCGGTGCTGACGCATCTCTTGACGATGTCTTTGAAAATCTTACCGTTTGCGGGGTCACAGACCTTGGCAATCTTTCCCCTAGGGTCGGATCCTATGCAGGCTCCGATCGCTGCCCCATCTTGTATGCTGCCATTCTTGAGTCCGAGTTTCTCGCACTTGTTGAAGACCTTTAGCGAGGTATCCGCGCATTTCTTTGCCGTTCCGACGACTGAACGCTGACACCTCGAGGTATTGCGGTCACTCGTCTCGGAAACCAGCGCGCTGTCTGGGTCTGGTCCCACTAGGTCTTGAAGGCTATCGAGGGCTTGCCCCTCGGCTGCGAGGTTGAAAGTGCCGACCTCGGCAACGCCAAAGAAGGGGAGGCTGGGGATGCCCACGGCATTATTCCCACTGCATCGCTTGGTGAAATCCTTCAGTGTTCTTGCCCCGGCTTTCGCGACCCGATTTCTTCGATCAGCGACCAGACACTGGGCTAGCGAGAGCGTGTCGAGTCTTCCGCGGGCGTGGTCCTTGATGCAGCCGGATATTTCCTTGCCAGCGTCGCTTGCGACCTTGGTCATATCCTTGACGAGTGCATTCATGCAGCTCTGTTGTTCTCGGGTGGGAGAGCCGATGGTCGAGTTTGCGCCGCCCGGAGTCGCCGAGCCCATAAGGTTCGCACTCCAGCTGCCTGGGTCGTTGGCGAAGTTGTGGGGGTTGTTCCTCTCTAGCGATGCACCGCTGCCATCGGCTGCGGCCGGCCACTGGCCGAAATCGAAATACTCGAGTTCGTCGATGATGACCTGGGGGACGAAGGGACCGGGGTTGGTGAGGTCGCCACATATTGCGCCGTTTGGGTCGGGCGTGTCGGGTTTGCGCAGACGCACGGTGTCCGAGAAGTTGTCGAGGCGGCCACTGTAGGGGCCGACGATGGGTACCGAGCTATCGAGTCCGTAAGTGTTACGGAAATCCGCGAGATCGGTGGGCGCCAACAAAGGATTGAAGCTTACTACCAAGAGGTACCCGCCAGCGGGCATGGATGTTCCCGGCGCGAAGTCATAGTCGACACCGCCGGTGAGTCGCCAGGGCGGAATCCCGTCCGCGCCGTAGTCGGTGAACAGGTTGACGCTGACGTTTGAAGGGTTGTGGAGTTCGACGAACTCAGTGTCGACCGTCATCACCGTTGTTGGTGGATGATACATGATCTCGTTGACGATGATTTCACCGGTTAGTGGTGATTCGTTCGGGCGGGCGTAAGTTGGTTCGCTCAAGCGCATCAAAGGCCCGACCGCATCGGGGAAACGACCGAACGAGATGCCGTTTTCGACCGCCCCAAACTCGCCATAATCTCTCATCCCGGTTAGCACGCCGCCACCCGCCTCCGCGAGCACGATCTGATCCCCT
>CAZPPZ010000054.1:0-15282 GCA_964588545.1 uncultured Myxococcales bacterium
TGCCCGCCCGGCGTAGTCGGCGAGATCTGTACCCGTCCCGCCGATGGCAGCGGCCCCGAGCTAGAGTACTTCGACGACAGTAGCGCCGCCGCGGCCAAGCTACGCGGCGGGTGGAATCACAGCGGCGACATGGGCCACAAGGATGAACAAGGATGGCTCTACTTCGACTACCGCGCCGGCGGCGGTATCCGTCACAACGGCGATTTCATCAACGCCAGCAATGTCGAGAAAGTCATCGCCGAGCACCCCGCGGTCTCCGACGTATTCGTCTATGGAGTCCCCGCCGCGTCGGGGGCACCCGGAGAAAAGGACGTGGTTGCCGCGGTGGTATTCGCCGACGCCAGCAGGCCCGATGCCGCCGCAGTGTTCACTCGTTGCCGCGAACACCTCGAGGCCAACTTCGTGCCTTCATACATCCAGGCGGTCGACGAGATTCCCAAGACTGCATCTGAAAAGCCGCAACAACGAATCCTGCTCGCCAGCTTCGCCGCGGCGGCGAGCAATGTCTACGTGGAGTCTGGCTAGGTAACAGGACCGACGTAAGAGGGATGGGCCTGTGAAGCAACAGCAGCGGACGATTTCCAGACGACAGTTTCTCATCGGCGCCAGCGCCGCGACCCTTACTATGTCTTGCCTGCGGCCACGCGATGACCTATCCAGGCGCAAGGCTAGCACCAACAAGACGCGGCCAACCAAAGCGATCGCCTACGGCGGCTTCAAAGACGTTTGGCGCGAGAAGTGGACCTGGGACCGCATCGCCAAAGGCACGCATACCCGCGCCAACTGTATCTCTGCCTGCGCCTGGGACATCTATGTAAAGGACGGCATCGCCTGGCGAGAAGAGCAGTGCACCGTCTACCAGCCCTCCCGCCCCGACGTCCCCGACCACAACCCCCGCGGTTGCCAAAAAGGCGCCTGTTACAGCGATCTGCAAACCGCCGCCTCGCGCATACTCTACCCGCTAGAGCGAGTCGGCGAGCGCGGCAGTGGCAGGTGGAAGCGGCTGTCGTGGGACGAGGCCCTCGACAAGGTCGCAGACGGAGTAATCGGGGCAGCCATCGACCAAGGCTGCGACTCGATCATCTACGACCACGGTACCACCAACGCCGGTTACGGCCCCGAGACCGCCGGTGAGCTGCGCTTTGCCGAAGGCGTGGGTGCTACGGTACTCGATTCGTGGTCGGGGGTGGGCGACATGCCGATGGGCTGCGTACAGACCTGGGGAATGTACAACTGCGAGGGCACCTCGGATGACTGGTTCCGTTCCGATTACATCATCGTGTGGATCGGCAACCCCGTCTACACCCGCATCCCCGACGCTCACTTCATGCACGAAGCCCGCTACCGCGGTGCCAAGCTCATCGTCATCTCGCCCGACTACAACGCCTCGGCCATCCATGCGGATATGTGGATCAACATCGCGCCCGAAACCGACGCCGCACTCGGACTAGCCGCGGCTCAGGTAATCGTCGACGAACAGCTCTACGACCAAGACTACGTACGCGAGCAAACCGACCTGCCGGTTCTTGTGCGCACCGATAACGACCGATTCTTGCGCGAGTCCGACATCAAACGCGGTGGTCGCGACGACCAGTTCTACTTCTGGGACGAGCAGCAAGAACGACTCGCCGAGGTCCCCGGGTGCAAGGCCCAGGGCAACAGATCGCTGTCTCTAGAGGGACTGCGCCCGGCGCTCGGCGGCCGCTTCAGCGTTACCCTGAGCGACGGCACCGGCATCGAGGTAGAGCCGGTGTTCACCAAGCTACGCGCCCGACTCGCCGAGTACGCACCCGAGAAGGCCTCGGCGACGACGACACTGTCGCCGGCGCTGATTCGCCGCTTCGCCCGCGAGCTCGCGGCCGCGCCAACGGCAATGATCTTTGCCTCGTGGGGAGCGTGTAAGCACCACCACAGCGATCTAGCACAGCGCGCGATGATTTTGCTGATGGCACTTACCGGCAACCAGGGTAAGGCCGGAGGGGGTATGCGGGTAGCGGCCTGGTGGGGGCTCGACGGGCTCGACCGCATGGCTGGAACACGCATGAGTCTCATCGAGATCCTGCGCATCCTGCCCAAGGCCATCCGCGGTCTTACACCAGCCGACTACGAAGAGATCTTCACCCAGTACAGTGAGAAGCAGGCCAACGCTCCGCTGATGCCCTTTCTCTACGTACATGGTGGCTACCGCGAGATGTGGTCGCGAGACGACCTAGCCGACCCGCTATTGCCGCGCGGCCTCGGTGAGTACGTCCGCGAGTCTATCGATAACGGCTGGACCAAGGTCTATCCCAGCGAGGAGCGGCAGCCGCGAGCTTTGTTCTTCAGTGGCTCCAACCCGCTGCGGCGTTGGCCGGCCCCGCAGCATGCGCTAAAACACCTATGGCCAAGGCTCGATCTGATCGTCGCGGTCAACTTTCGCATGAGCACCAGCGCGATGCATGCCGACTACCTGCTACCCGCGGCGGGTTACTATGAAAAATACGGTATCAAGTACGGCCAGAGCTACGCACCTTATCTGATCGTCGCCGATCGCGCGGTCGACCCCCTGGGAGATTCCAAAGGAGAATGGGAGCTGTTCGGGCGGCTGGCAAAGCGTGTTGCTGAGCGAGCCAGAGACAGGGGAATAGACAAGGTGCGTGGCTTTGATGGCCAGGCGCTCGATTTGGCCAAGGCCTACGAGCACTACACCAGCAAAGGTCACTATGACCCTCTCGACCCCGAGGATCCTGTAAAACTCATGGATGACATCCTCCGTGCCAGCCCGAGCGTAGGCAAGATCGGAGCGCGCGAGGCGCTGCGCCTGGGTGCGGTACCGATCGTCGCTCCAGCCAGGCCCACGCCAATCTACCAGACCAGCAGCGACTACGACCCCAACGACACCCACTGGCCGCATCGCTGGTTTGTAGAGGACAAGGTAGCCTGGCCGACCATCACCGGACGCCAGCAGTTCTACCTCGACCACGATTGGTACCTCGAAGCGGGCGAGCAGCTACCCGTATACAAGGATCCGCCCGGTCGGCGTAGCGCTTACCCCCTGCGCATAAACGGCGGGCACACCCGTTGGAGCATCCATGCGATCTGGCGTGATCACGAGCTGATGCTGCGGCTGCAACGTGGCCAGCCGGTGTGCTTCCTAAGCCCCGCCGATTGCCACTCGCGACACATCAAAGACGGCGACCGTGTGCGCGTCTTCAACCAGGCTGGGTCATTTGAGTCGATGGCCAAGCTGGCACCTCGCGCCCGCCCCGGCGAGGTCATCATCTACCACGCCTGGGAGCCTTATCAGTTCAAAGACTGGAAGGGACAGCAGGAGCCGGTCGAAGCCCCATGGAAAGCCATACATCTGGCTGGAGGGTATGGACACATCCACTACCGTATGTTCTATGGATCGCCGGGGCACGCCCCTCGTGGCGCCCCGGTAGAGGTCGAGAAGGCAGTATGAGCGAAGACTGGTTAGAAGAACTATTTCGCGACTACCAAGACGCGATAACCAGGGGCGTCTACCAAGGCATCTATGCGCTCGATGGCGAAGCGCTAGACTCGGTGATGCGCGAGCAGGCCAGCTCTTGCGTACACTCTTTCGTGAAACTCTTCGACATTCCCGCCAACCTCGACCTCAACGGCTTCCTCGAAGCCATGGCCACCGGCGGCTCCACCAAGGTCAACATCACACGCGAGGGCGACACGATCTTGTGGGAAGAAGAGCACAACGGCCAGTGCATGTGCCCCCTGGTCAAACGCGGCGTGGTACCGTTAAAGCCCCAACTGTGTGTCTGCGGTGTGCACTGGCTGCGCATGCTGGTCGAGCGTCACACCAAGCGCTCTGTCGAAGTAGAACTGCTTGAATCTATCGCCACCGGCGCTCGCAACTGTAGCATGCGCATAACCATCGGCAGCCCCGACGCAGCTTAGGCCGAGCCAGAAGACCTTTTGCGTGCACGTGGGGCCCTGAGGGGCGAACCCGGTGAAGTCACGCGAGGAGGTTTAATATCGTCCACCCAGTGGTTGATTTTCAGCCACTTGATGGACGATAAGTCGACCGGCTGCGGGGACCTTCGGCGGGCTAGCGCAGATCGTAGAAGGTAGAGGCGGTTACGTAGTTGCCCTCCGGCTTACAGCCACTGACGCCGATCAGCACCTGCTTGGATGAGCTCGGCAACTTGCCGCTGAGCATCACCGTGCGTCGCTCCCCTTTGCGCAGGGCGTCCGCGCGCAGGGCTAGATCAAGCGGCTCCTCGGAGCCCGCTCCCCGTGCAACTAACACCCTAGGCTCTTGGCCTTCGCTCCACTGCCACACGCGTAGCGGCAGCTGCTCGGAACCCAGCTCGAAGGTAGCCTCGGTGTGGCTCTCGGGAAAGCTCACACGTAAGATGGCGCAAGTATTCACGCCGTCGTCCCAGCTCACTCGCAACGCCAGCTCATCAGAACTCGACAGCCCCTTGACCTCGAGCGGCGCGAAATGCCCTAACCAGCCACCATCCAGCGCCAAGCGAGCGACCGCCGAGGCCGATACTGCCTCCCAAGCCGGATCATCGGCTTTCGAGGGCAGAGCTGCCTCGCTCAGCCTAAGGCTACCGCGGCCGGGCTGCTCGAGCTCGAGCTTGGGTGCCCAGCCCAGCACCAACTGCACCAGGGTCCAGCGCTCTTCGGGCGTCATCACATCCTTCCAGAACCCGGTCATCGGCGAGCCATCGAGCCCGGTCATGATACGCAGGTAGATATCGCGAGGATCGTTGCCACCCTTGAACACGCCCAAGTGAAAGCTGCGCGGATGGGTGGGCCGGCCCCACTGATCGAGCATCTCCTCGGGCTTCTTACCGTCGCCCTTTCCGGTCTTACCATGACAACCGTCACAGCCCATCTTGGTATAGAGCTGCTCGCCTTTGGCCTTGCTCTCGGCGGTAACCGCGGGAGCGGGCGGCACTGGGGTCGCCGGCGGTACATCATAGAGGTCGAACCAACTACCTTCCTCGTTCTCGGGTCCACCCAGGGTCTTGACGAACTCGACGACATCGAGGATCGATGCTTCTCCCAGATGCGCAAACGAAGGCATGGCGGTTCCGTGCATGCCCTTACTAATCGTCGCTACCAGATCAGCGTCGGTAGGCAGCTCTCCACTCTCGGTACTACGCAGTTTGTATAAACCTTCCTTGAAATTGCGCGGCCGCGGGTCCAAGAACTCGGCCACAGGACCATCGCCCCTGCCCCTGGGCCCGTGACAAACCTGACACTGCTGGCGAAACAGAGCATGCCCGTGTTCTAAGTCGGCAGCCTCCGCGACGGCTACCGAGTACAGGCTCAGGCCACACGCCGTAGCCACCAGCGTTGCGAGAAGTGCACGCATCACTTTCAATCTCTCCTCGTTGTCAGTCGTCCACGGGGCCTTCGCTGGCCACTAGGTAAGCGGCGTCGGCGCGACAGTAGGCCTCGACCAGTCCGAACAATCCACGCCAGAACGGCGGGGACTCTACACCGGCTAGCTTCTTGTTCATCTTGGGTAGCCACTTGGCGGGGTGCCGGGTGAGGAAGTCACGAGTGGCACGGCGCATCGATCCAGTATCTCCACCTTCGCGCAGCGCCTCGAGCTCACGGAATGACAGAAAGTGGAGGAACTCGAGTTCGGTAGTGATATGGTCGGGAAGATCACGCTGCTCGCTAGAGATGGTAAGGCCAAAGTATCGGTAGAAGCGCAGGGCTTCTTCCATGACCTTCTGCCGGTCTCCGCCCCAAACCCCACCATACAAAGCACAGGGTGGCCCGCCCGCGCCGACATCGAAGAGACCGACGAACGCCGATTGAAACTCATCGTAGTCGGGTTCGACCACAGCAAGCGCGGTGAGAAAGTGATCCGCACCGTCAACCGCGAAGGGTAGAGACTCAATGCACGCAAGTGCCGCTGGCGCCAGTTCCCCAGCCATCGCCACCTCGTGGAAGTCTTGCCACGGGAAGCTCGTCCACACGGCCAGGTGTTGGTAGAGGGTGCTGCGCGCTGCTGCCTGTTGTTCCGGTCCTTCGTTGATCTCTTCAATAGTCGCAAGCTCTGCCATAACTTTCTCCTTGGCCCGCTGCTCAGCCGAGCCGTGTCACCTCTACGCGGGTGTCGCGGTCTACCTGCCCCGGCTCGTAGTGAGCATAGGTCCAGTGCAAATGTCCGTAGTCGCCGGCCAGTTGAGTAACTTTCATGGGAGCGGGGGCAACATCCTGATGGCTGCGGCCACCTTCAAACTGAAAAGGCTCCCAGGCGTGATATACCATGGCAAACCCCGGGGGATTGCCCGACACCACCTTAGCATTGGCGACAAAGCTGCTGACGTCGTTAAAAACGCGAACACGATTGTGATCGGCTATACCGCGCTCGCGAGCGTCGGCTACTCCGAGCAGCAGCAGCGGTTCCCCACGCTGCAAACGCAGCATCAGTTCGTGGTCACGCCAGATTGCATGAACGCTCCAACGAGCGTGCCCGCCGGACAGCGTCAACGGATAGTCACCTCCGATGGCCGGTGGAGCCTTGTAGCGCGGCAGAGCCTCGTCGAGTTCAATGAACCAGCGGTGATCGACGTAGAACTGCTGGCGACCGGTCAGGGTCGGATAGGGGCGCTTCTCCTCAACGAACCAGCGCATCGGCACGATCGGCTCATTCTCGGCGTACTCGGAGAATATCCCGGTGGTACCACCCTGCTGACCGGTCGAGACGATACGTCGATGGCCGTCTCTGCGCAGCTCTTCTAGACTGATGCCGCGGGTCGGACTCGAAACCGTCAGTATAAACTCGGCCAGCTTGTCCTCGTCGTTAGGCCCGAAGCGGCCGTCATCGCTGAAGGCCGAAGCTAGCTCAGCGAGTCTTCGCTCGACGCCAAGGTAGTCGCTGTAGCCATCAACGCCGCGCTGCTTGGCGATGCGCGAAACCGCAGTCGCAAGCCCATGAAAGATCTCCCACTCCGGCTTGGCCTCAGCGTAAGGGGCAACGGCGCGGTCGCCTAGAGTAATGTAGGGCGCCAGGGCCGGTATGTACTTAAAATCGACTTTCTCGTACCAGCCGGCTGCCGGCACAACGATATCGCTAGCCGCAGCGGTCTGACTCATACGAAAGTCAACACTTACGATGGTTTCGAGTCGCGGCCACAGCTGTTCGCGCAAGCGCCCGGCGTTGCGCGAGTGGCGCAGTACGTTGCCGAAAATCGAGAGCATGAAGCTTGGATGACGCCCGCGATCGATGGGAAACCAGCCCTTGTCGAGAGCTTCGCGGACGTAGGGACCAGGCCCCTCGGCCAGCATCGGGTCGCCGTAGGCGGCCTTAGCACTGTCGCGATCGAGACCACCGTGAACGTAGTGCCACAGCCCCGAGGGCACAAAATAGCGGGCAAAATCTGCGAGGTTTTCTTCCGGCTCGCGGAAGAAGCTGCGGGTTGCCAGCATCAACAGATCGAGCAGGCCCAGATCCTTCTGCATCGCCAGCACGGCCATGCCTTCGAGCGCGACAAATGCTCCCGATCGCCAGCCACCGCCGGCGCGGCCGATGTTTCCGGTAACCGACGCCAGCAGTATCTGCGCCCGCTGCATTAGATCGGAGTGGTAGAACTTGCAGCCTCCGTACTGAGAGAGAATCAACGCGCTACGCGCGCCGGCAAACTCACGAGCGAAACGGCGGATCGCGGCAGCCGGCACGCCAGTGATCTGCGCCGATTTCTCGGGGGTGTAGTCGCGGTCGAGCTGGGCGCGCAAGCGCTCAAATACCGGCTCCACCTCGATCTCTCCATCAAGAGCCGAGACCCTCCAGCGTCCCTCGAGGGCCGCTACAGCCTCTCCCCACTCGAGCGAATCAGAGCCCGACGCCTTGGTGCCCGGAGCCTTCACCAGTGCCGCAGTCGATGTGTCCCATGCGTAGAATACCTGCTCACTGCCACCTTCGAGCATATCGGCCGCTCGCAAGAAGCGCCCGTTGTCCCTGCGGACGAGCAGAGGCAGATCGGTCTGTTCGCGTAGATAGGCTTGATCGTGAAGTCCCTCGGATACGATTACTTGCACCGCAGCCAGGGCCAAGGCAGCGTCACTGCCGGCGCGCGGGTTCAACCATAAATCACAGTGAATACTCGAAGCGTTGTAGTCGGGCGAAACGCCAACCACCCGAGCTCCTCGGTAGCGCGCCTCAGTTAGAAAATGCGCATCCGGGATGCGGGTCTGTACCGGGTTAAAGGCCCACAGCACGATGTAGTCGGAGCGAAACCAATCATCCGAGCTACCGTCGGTATGGGCAGTGCCCAACGTTATCGTACCGCCAAAGGCGATATCACCGATCATCGCCATCGAGTCGGTGATCGGAGCGCCAAGCATCTTAAAAAAGCGCAGCGGCGCAGCCGAGTTTGGTCCATAGCCAAGTTCTGGACCGACCTCGGCAATTACCCCGTGGCCACCTTCACGCTCGACCGCCGAGACCAAGCCGGCGGCAGCCTTGTCCAGCGCCTGCTGCCACGAAATCCTCTTCCATCGCCCCTCGCCGCGCTCGCCGACCCTCTCTATAGGATAGCGCAGACGCGAAGGACCCAGAAAGAGATGACTAGAGCTGGCGCCCTTTTGGCAGCCTCGAGGGTTGAAGTCGGGGCACTGCGCGCAGCCGTCATCGTAGCTGCCGGCCTGTTCCTCTCTCCACACGACTTCATCGCGCACGTAGAGGTTCCATGCGCAGGTCGACACACAGTTGACATTGGAGTGGGTCCCTTTGGCTACGCGGTCCCAACTCCAGGCCTCGCCGTAGAGGTCGCGCCAATCACCGTAGGGCGCAGCGGGGGTCAAACCCTCAACGCTCTGAGCTTGGCTGGCTACGGGTCTAGCCAGCTCGGACTCGCCAGCCAGCCCCGGCCGAGACAACGATAACTGACCAAGCGCGAGCGTCAGCACTCCCTGCGAAGACACTCGCAGAAAGTCTCGGCGGCTGATCGCGCTCACGTCGCGGCCACCTCCACGCAGGTGCCTCGCGGTGCGTGCCCGGGAGCACCATAACTGATGCGATAATGGAGCTGCCCGTAGCCACCGGCCATGTGCAGGGCTTTCCACGGTGAAGCCACCGGCTCTTGTTGGCCTCGACCGAGCGGGAACTGATAAGACTCCCAGGCATGATAGATAATGCACTGGCTCGGCTGCACCGAGGGGCTGGTCTTGACCAACACCTCGAAAGCGCCCGCGTCGTTGAAGACGCGCACACGATGGTCGTCGGCAACACCACGCTTGGCGGCATCGTCTTCGTTCATGTAGAGCACCGGCTCACCACGCTGTAGTCTCAGCATCAGATCGTGATCGCGCCAGATCGCATGGATACTCCAGCGGGTATGACCACCAGTCATACGCAGAGGATACCTACCACCCGCCTGCGGTGGGGCTTTGTGTACCGGCAGCTGCTCGTTGGCGTCAAGGTACCAATCGTGGTCGATGTAGAACTGCTGGCGGCCGGTCAAAGTAGGCCAGGCCTCTTTGCCTTCAACCTGCCAGGCATGCGGATACAGCGGCTTGGCCGAGTCCTGATCGCTGCAGATCGCGCTGATGGTAGAGTACATTCCGTTCTTTTCTATGCGCACCACCCCACGCTTGCGTGCCTCGTCCCAGCCAATGCCACCGCAGACCGTCGAGTTGGCGAATATGTAATCCAACGCAACCCGTGAATTCTCTGGATCGAACTTGCCGTTGTCGCTCCATTGGTCGAAGACTTTGGTCAGGTCGAACGGCTGGCCGTGCGCATCCTCGAGCATCGGCACGCTACGGGCACGAGCCCGCGCCTGAATCCTGCGGCCAAGCTCGCCGAAGATCCACCACTCCTCGCGCGACTCCCCCAGAGGCTCTACCGCCTTGCCGGCGATGACCAGGTAGGGAAGATAAGCCTGGCTGTACTTGATACTGTCCTTCTCGTAGTAGCCCGCCGCTGGCAGCAGCAGGTCGCTGTGCAGCCCGGTGGTCGACATGCGGAAGTTTATGTTGACGATAAGATCTAGCTTGGGCCACAGATGCTCGAGCGCTTTTTGTGGCGTAGGCCAACGCCGCAGGGGATTGGGCGCGCTGAAGTAGAGAACCTTGGGGTCCTTGCCGGGACGCGGATAAACCGGCACCCACTTGCGCTCAAGCGACTCCTTGACGGCATCATCAACCTCGCGACCAGCCTCGGCGTCGCCATAGTCGGGGTTGCCCATCGAGTCGGCGTAGCCAGCGTGGACATAGAGCCAGGGCATAAGCGGAGTAAACAACTCATCTTCGGTACGCGCGGTGATCAGCTTTTCTATCTCGCGCACCGGTGGCCGCCCCATGAACTTGAGCAGCATGCTCTGCCACCACTTGATCTGGTAGTTGGCGCTGAGTTGTTCGAAACCTTCCACGTTCCACCAGGAAGCAACCCGCAGCCCACCGCCGCTCTTGCCTTGATTACCGGTCAGCGCCATCAGCAGCGCCAGCGAGCGATGCAGCAAGTCGCTGTGGTAGTGCTTACACGCCCCCCACGACGCAAAGATCATCGCCGCGCCTGCATCCGATATTTCCTTGGCCAAGCGGCGGGCAAGCTCCGGGGCCACACCGGTTTGCGACGAAGTCAGCTCTGGCCGGTAGTCCTGGTCGAGGGTGCGCTTCAACCGCTGCAACACCGGCTCTACCTGCACCTGCGCACCATCGGCAAGCGTAACCGTAAAGCTTCCGCTCAAGGCCGGCTCAAGCTCACCTAGAACCAAACTGGGCTTGCTCCTGCCCTGACTGCCCGGCGCTAGTGCCAAGGCGTTGCGCTTGCGATCCCACACGTAAAAGACGTCGTCGCGGCCTCCTCCTTTGACGTCCACCTCGCGCAAAAAACGGCGGTTGTCGCTGCGCACGAGGAACGGAAGGTCGGTCTGCTCGCGGATGTATGGACGATCGACGAGGCCCTGCGCCAAGAGTACCTGCGCCACCGAAAGCGCAAGCGCCGGGTCAGACTCCACGTGCGGGTTTATCCACAGATCAGCGTGAACCGAAGTCGCGTTAAAGTCCGGGGCAATGACGATGAGCTTGGCGCCGCGGTAGCGCGCCTCGGTCATGAAGTGTGCTTCCGGGATCCGCGTATACAGAGGGTTACCGCTCCAGACGATTATGCAGTCGGAGTTGAACCAATCATCCGAAGTGCCCTCGCAGTTGAACATGCCCCAGGTCTGCAGACATCCCGTGGGCATATCGCCGACGCCAGCCCAACCGTCGATCTGCGCAGCTCGCAGCACCTGCGCCAAACGAAGCTCGGCAGCCGTACCCGGGCCAAAATCCAGGTTGGTAGTGCCCTGGTCATAGACCACTGTTTCCGGCCCGTGCTCAACGGCAGCATCGATGATAGCGTCGGCAAAGGTATCAAGAGCCTCGTCCCAGCCAATCCGCTTCCAGGCTCCACCGCCGCGGGGGCCGACCCGCTTTAACGGATAACGCAAGCGTGAAGGCGCATACATCAGGTCGCTATAACATGCGCCCTTTTGGCAGCCGCGTGGAAAGAAGTCCGGACAGCCCTCGCGGCCACCGTCGTAGACCTCGGCCTGCTCCTCTCGCCAGGCGATGCCGTCTTTTACGTAGACGTTCCATGCACACGCCGAGATACAGTTGGCCCTGGTATGCGAACAGCGCGCAACCGAGTCCCAGGTCCAGCGCTCGCGATAGACATCGCGCCAGTCTCCATAGGGTCCGCTGCGGTGCGGCGCGACGGCACTTTCAAGCCCCGCCGTCGCCTCCTCAAGGGTACACATAGCCAACACCGCCGCGCTCAGGCCTGAGCTACGCAAAAACTGGCGGCGGGTCATCTTGGCTGACATCTCTAAGTCTCCCAGCTAGGCCTTTTCGATCTCCACGCGGGTGTCGCGGTCGAACTGCCCGGGCTGCATACAAATCACCATTGGCCGCAGGTGGAACTGACCACCGGCGAGTTCGACGGGGTTGATCGGGCTGGGGATGAGATTTTGGAAGCCCTTGCCCTCGGCAAACTGATAGTTCTCCCAGGCGTGATAGATGATCAGCTGCCCGGGTTGCACCGCAGCCGCCACCTTCGCTTGGATCTTGAAGCTGTCGAGATCGTTGCGCACGATGACATCGTCAGCATCTTTGATGCCGCGCACAGCGGCATCTTCTTCGCTTACGTACATCACCGGCACCCCGCGCTGCTGACGCAACATCAAAGAATCGTCGCGCCACTGCGAGTGGATGCTCCAACGCGTGTGTCCGCCGGTGAGCATCAACGGGTAGTCACCTCCGGCCTTGGGGGCATCCTTATGGCGTGGCAACGCCTCGTCGAGTTCCAGGTAGAATTCGTGGTCGATGTAGAACTGAATGCGCCGCGATGTGGTCGGGTACGGCACCTTCTCTTCAACATGCTCGGTAAGTGGCGTGATGGTGTCGTCCTCCTTGAACTTGGTGGCATTGCCGATCGACACCGCGCTTCCTCCAGGAGAAGTAAAACGCACGTAGCCGCGCTCCTGGATCTGCTCCCAGCTTTCTTCTCCAAGATTGGAAGAGCCACGGATGATCTCCTCAGCGACCTTGCTTTCGGCGTGCTCACCGAACTTTCCGTCGTAGGTAAACTCACGGTGCAAGTGGAGCAAGGAGACCTCGCGGCCACGGTGGTCGGTGTACTTGTCAATACCCTTGGCGCGGGCGAGCTTGCTGATCTTGTCGGCGAAGCGCTCTATCAGCCTCCACTCGTGCCAAGCCTCGGGCGTCTCTGCCGCCTTCTGGCTGGAATGAAGGAAGGGGCTGAGCGGTGTTCCCCACTTGTGATCATCGCGCTCGTACCAGGCGGCGACCGGGAGCACGTAATCGGCAAACATCCCGGTCGAGGTCATGCGCCAGTCCAACACCGCGATACGCGTGAGCTTGGGCCACAGGTGCTTGAGCAGCAACGGATAGGCGCGTAAACGTCGCAGAATGTTCGAGCCGAACGAAAGGAGCATGCGCGGGTGGTTACCGGGCCGCGGCCACACGTGCTGCCAACCTTCGGCGAGCGACTTATCGAGATACTCCGACAGCGGTCGCTTCATGTGCGGATCCCACTCGGCGGAGCGGCCGCTGTACTCGAGCAGACCGCCGTGGACGGCCCAGAACAGCACCCCGCAGGACAGCCCGGCACCTTCGGCGTGGGCGCTGCGCGCCAGCTCGTAGGCGACCATCTCTTCGCTGTAGCCTTTCCATTTGAGCCAGGTCGTCTTGGGAAGGATGTTGGCGTAGAGGCGAGCGGTGTCGAGCATACCGCTCTTACCGATCGCGAGCAGGTCGAAAGCATCGTTAGTCAGGAAGGGGAACGCTACAAAGCCCCCGCCCTTCTTGCCGATGTGTCCGCAAAGCGCGAAGATCAAGGCCTGGCTGCGTTCGACCAGGTTGCCGTGGTAATACTTGGAGAAATTGGATGAAGTGACGTTGGTCGCGGCTTTGGCCGAAGCTACCAGCCTGGCGATCTTGCCAATGACGTTGGGGGGGGTTCCGCATATCTCGCTGGCAGCCTCCGGCGAGTAATCGGCGAGACGTTCTTTGAGGCGCTCGAATACCGGCCTAACCGCCACCGCCCCGGCGGTCGTAGCAGCCTCAAAGCTCCCCTCCAAAGCAGGATCAACCGCACCCAGAGCGAGGCTATAGCGACCGACTTCAACGATCTCCCCCGCGGCGCGGTCGAACCAATAGAACACCTCGTCATCACCGCCTTTTTCCAGATCACTCTGGCGCAGCAGGCGGCCGTTGTCTTCACGCACCAACAACGGCAAGTCGGTCTGCTCTTTGATAAAGTCCCGGTCGTAGAGCTTCTCATCGACAATGATCTTGGCAATAGCCATCGCTAGAGCTGCGTCGGTGCCGGGACGGATCGGTGCCCACACGTCGCTGTGAATCGACGAGGGGCTGTAGTCGGGGGCAATGGTAACCAGGGTCGCGCCATTATAACGCGCTTCGAGAAGAAAGTGTGAATTGGGAATCTGCGTCGCAAACGGATTGCAGCCCCAAATAAGAATTACGTCGGAGTTGAAATAGTCGTCAGCCGAGCGCTCGAAGACAATCTTGCCGAAAGTCTCGCCGGCACCACGGTGGCCATCGCCGATCTCGGTGTTCATGTCGAGGCCGATGCCGCCGGTCAGCTCGTTGAAGCGCATCTGCGCAACCGCCATTGCCCCGAAGGTGTAGAGCGGACCATTGTCCCAGATAACACGGTCGCTGCCTTCTTCGGTAACTATGCGTATGAACTCTTCGGCCAGATCCTCGAGTGCCTCGTCCCACGACACCCGCTTCCACTTGCCCTGGCCGCGCTCACCGATGCGTTTTAGCGGATAGGTAACTCGCGCGGCATCGTACATGCGCTCGGAGAAGCACGCACCCTTTTGACAGCCTCGAGGGTTGAAGTCGGGGACGTCCGGACGCGACTGCGGATAGGAGGCCACCTGCTCCTCGCGCCACACGACTCCGTCTTTGACGTAGACGTTCCAAGCACAGTGAGACTGGTACCAACAGTTGGTGAAGTGAGAACTCTTGACGACCTTGTCCCACTGCCAGCGTTCGCGATAAACATCACGCCAATCGCCGTAAGCGCGAGGCGCCCCGGCCTCGCTCGCCCCAGCGACAGCGCAAGGCGGGCTAAGAAGGCGCAAACTCCCCAGCACCAAGCCGACACCGGCCAGGCCACTACCGACGATAAATTTGCGTCTGGTTATCGCCACCGGGAGCTCCCTCTAGACTCACACCTCCTGCTTCCGACTAGGCCTTGCTCGTCCATTCGATCGTCGCCGGGTCTCTCTCGAGGGTATGGAACATGTCGAGCCAGCGCCGTGAGATCAGCACATCGAGAATCTCCGACTTGCCTCCCGCACGGGTCTTTTCCATCTCGGCCTTGAGGATGGCCAGCGAGTCGTGAACCGCCGGACCAAACAACGACTCTAAGTAAGCATCAGGAATACGCGGCGAGGATTCATCGATGTTACCTTCCTTATCGAGGCGTGGCGGTGCCAGCGGCGGAACGTAGTAAATGTTGGGCTCGGTGCCGTACTCGGGGTGCAGGGGAATCGCTACTTTCCATTTCTTGACGAGCTTGTAGATCGGACCCTCTTGATCGTCCAAGTAACCGGCAAAGCGAACCCGGCCGGGGCACATACGCGCACAAGCAGGCGCCACCCCCTGATCGACTCTTGGGAAACAGAAGATGCACTTCTGAGCGACCTTGCGTGCGTGGTTGAAGTAGATCTTCTTGTAGGGGCAGGCTTCCATACAGAAACGATAGCCGCATGAGCTGCCCTGCTTGGTAACGCCACTGCCGCGCGCATCGCTACTATT
>CAZPPZ010000055.1:0-15067 GCA_964588545.1 uncultured Myxococcales bacterium
TCGGCTGAGAGCCCTCGTAGCTCAGGTGGATAGAGCACCGGCCTCCGAAGCCGGGTGCACAGGTTCGAGTCCTGTCGAGGGCACCACCCCTACCCGGGGTTTGACTTCCGGCCAAAGCCCCAGCTAGGCTTTGAAGATTGTCGGCCGATCGGCCAGGCCCATGAGGAGCACTGCATGGAGGTAAAGGTAGAAGGATCGCTTGAGAGAGCGATCAGGACCCTCAAGAAAAAGCTCGCCGCTGAGGGGGTTTTCAAAGAGATGAAGGTCCGGGCTTTTTACGAAAAGCCCAGTGTTAAGCGCAAGCGCAAGCGCCAAGAAGCCGAGCGTAAACGCCGTAAAGCCATGCGTCGCGCTCAGCGTCAGTCGCGCTGAGCGGCCTCGGCCCCCTCAACCATACGAAATGACACGGGGTCTCCCGCCGACCCGACCGCGGCAATCGAGCTTGACGGTCCTCGTAACGTAGGGTAACGTCGCCGGAGATCAGCCGATTCGTGGCGCAAACACCCGGATTTAGGGAGTGCGAGCGGGTGGGTGCTGGTTGAAGGAAGTGGGGGAAGATGGAGCTGCCTAAGTGCATGAGTTGCAATACGGGTCTTCTCGTACCGCTGTCTGACTATGGAACCGAGGGCGCTTCGGTAATGTACAAGGCCTGGGCCTGCATAAATCCGGCTTGCGGATTTCAGCTGCGCATCGACAAAGGCCAAGTCACGTACGGAAAGAAGCTGGAATCTGGCAGCCGATAAGACTGTAGTTTTCACATCCCCTCTTCACAATTTTATCTTGGCCGCGCTTGTTGGCGCGGCATTTCTTGATGCGGCCGCTACCGCGGTCAGTATCTAACGGGAGCCCAATGAGCGAACCGAAAGCGAAGAATATCGTTTGGCACGAGACCACCGTCTCGAAACAAGAGCGTGAACAGATAAGTGGCCACAAGGGCTGCACCGTGTGGCTTACAGGACTGTCAGGCTCGGGTAAGTCGACACTGGCAAACATGCTGGAAAAAGCCCTGTGGGAACGCGGCGTACGTTCATTCGTGCTCGACGGCGACAATGTACGCCACGGCCTCAACAAGGATCTCGGATTCTCTCCCGAAGACCGCACCGAGAACATTCGCCGCATTGGCGAAGTAGCAGCGTTGTTTACCCAGGCCGGCGTCATCAACGTCACCGCCTTCATCTCCCCCTACAAGGCCGACCGCGACCTGGTACGCTCGATCATGTCAGACGGCGATTTCGTCGAAGTCTATGTCGCATGTGATCTCGACGAGTGCGAGCGCCGCGACCCCAAGGGACTCTACAAGAAGGCCCGTGCCGGAGAGATCCCAGAGTTTACTGGAATTTCGGCTCCCTATGAGGCTCCCGACAAACCCGAGTTGAGCATCAACACCACCGGGCAATCGGCCGAAGACAGCCTCGGCGAAATCTTCGCGTATCTCGAAAGCAAGGGTTACCTCTCGGCTTAAGCGGCCGAGAGCTGCTCGCCCACGCTTTACTCCGGTGTCACGTAGGCGGCGGTCATTCCGCCGTCTACGCTGAACTGGGTACCAGTCACGTAGGAAGCCTCGTCCGAGGCGAGGAACAGCGCCGCGTTGGCGATCTCTTCGCTCTCACCGAGTCGGCCCATCGGCATGTGGACGAAACGCCGCTGCTTGGCCGCCTGATCGGCGAACAGCTCAGCGATCAGCTCGGTGTTGAGCGGCCCCGGACAGATCGCGTTGGCGCGAATCCCCTTCTTCGCGAACTCGACAGCAACCTCGCGGGTAAGCGACAACACCCCGCCCTTGCTGGCGGTATATGCCGACTGCGATACCGCCGAGCCGATCAACGCCACCAACGACGAGGTATTGATGATCGACCCGCCGCCACTGCGCAGCAAGGCCGGAATTGCGTACTTACAGCCAAGGTAGACACCCTTGAGATTCACAGAGAGGACGAGATCCCAAACATCCTCGGGCGTATCGACCACCGAAACGTCATCGTCGTGAAAAATGCCGGCGTTGTTGAAGATCACGTCCAAACGCCCGTAGCTCTGTTCGGCGTGAGCCACCATCGCCTCGACCTGCGAGGCCACTTGCACATCGACACCGAGCGCCGACGCCTGCCCTCCCGCGGCTCTTATCGTCTCGGCAACGGCCTCGGCGCGTTCGGCGGCAAGATCAGCTACAACCACAGCGGCACCTTCACGCGCAAACAGCTCTGAGGTCGCTCGACCGACGCCGCCGGCACCACCGGTAACGATCGCAACTTTGTTCTCTAATCTCATAACTTAGACTCCATATATTCATCTGCAGCTTGGCAAAAGCAGCGGAACAACTGGGCCTGCGCCGCGCTGCTCGCAGCATTGAGCTCGGGGTGCCACTGCACCGCCGCTAGCCACCCGGGCACGTCGGCCTCGATGGCCTCTATCACGCCATCGTCGGCATGTGCGACCGCAGTTAGCCCATCACCCAGACGTTCTACCGCCTGATGATGCCACGACATGATTTCGAACGACCCCTCGCCGACAATCTCAGACAAACGCGAGCCAGCGACAACGCCAATACGGTGAGCCACCGGCTCACGCGGAGGCGCGCGGTGTAGGACTTGTTCCCCATAGACTTCGGCCAAGTGAGTCACCAGAGTGCCGCCTCGAGCGACGTTGAGTATCTGCAAGCCTCGGCAAATCGCCAGCAGCGGCATAGCTTGGGCAAGTACCTGGCCGACCAGTGCGATTTCGAAGGCATCGCGCCGTGGATCGACCATGTAACAGCTTGGGTGACGCTCGGCCCCATAGCAGCGTGCGTCCAGGTCGCCACCACCGGCCAAAACCAAGCCATCGAGTCTTGGCAACACCACCTCAGCGTCGCCACCGGGGAGAATCACGACCTCAGCACCAGCTGCGTTTAGAGCCTCTACGTACTCACGCGGTAGCGCGTAGGCCTTGTCGTCGTAGCCGGGAGGTGTGTAGGCACTTACACCGACGAGGGGCGGCATCGCTAGCAGATCCTAGCCGCGTTCGAGGAAACGCCGGCGCTCCCAACCCGTGACCGTAGAGCCAAACTTGGCTAGTTCGACCTCGGCAAAGTGGGAGTAGTGTTCAACAACTTCCTCACCAAGAGCCTCGCGCATGAAGGAGCTAGCGCGGAACTCCGCGAGAGCTTCGTCGAGATTGCGCGGCACCGAAGGTAGATTCTCGGCTTGGTAGACATCGCCCTCAAAACGCGCTGGCGGGTCAATCTTGTTAGCAATGCCATCGAGTCCCGCCGCCAAGGTGGCGGCAAGCGCGAGATAGGGATTGGCGTCGGCACCGGGAATGCGACACTCCACACGCAGCCCCGCTCCGTGGCCGAGTAGCCTAAAGCCAGCGGTACGGTTGTCGTAGGACCACGCGATGCCGGTAGGAGCAAATGTCCCGGCTACGTAGCGCTTGTAAGAATTGACGTTGGGCGCCCACAACAGGCTGCACTCGCGCGCGTGAGCGATCAGTCCGCCCACATACCACATGAACAGCTGCGAGGGCGCACTGCGCGTACCCGCGATCGGCGCGCCGTCGCTACAGAACAAGGGCCGGCCGTCGTCTAGGTCCCAGAGGCTGGAGTGGATGTGGCAACTGTTGCCCGCCAATTTCTCGTCGAGCTTAGCCATAAACGTCAAGGCGCGACCCTGCTCGATGGCGATCTCTTTGGCCGAATGCTTGTAGATGCTGTGGCGGTCGGCCATCTCGACGATTTCAGCATAGCGCAGGTTGATCTCGTGCTGCCCCGGTCCCCACTCCCCCTTGCTGAACTCTACTGGAACCCCCGAGGCATCCATCGCGCGACGGATGGCGCCAACGATGGGCTCTTCGCGGGTGCCCTGCAGTATGTGGTAATCCTCCACGTACTCGCCGAACATCTGCAGATTCTCGTAGTGCTTGTGCTGCACATCCTCGTAGGAATCTCGCAGCAAGAAGAACTCGAGCTCGGTGCCGGCCATCACCCGGTAGCCGGCCTGCGCAGCTAGGCGACACTGCCGCTTGAGTATGGTTCGTGGAGCCACAGCGACGGGATCACCCGACTCCTCGTCGTGAAGATCGCACAGCACCAGCGCGCTGCGGTCGAGCCACGCGGCGCGGCGCAGCGTGGCTAGGTCGGGAACCGCGTGAACATCCCCATAGCCGTCGGCCCACGACGCGTAGTGGTAGCCGGCAACGGGGTCCATCTCCATGTCGCAAGCGAGCAGGTAGTCGCAAGCGTGCATGCCCCGATCGAGGACTTCCGACAAGAAGAAATGGCCGGTAATACGCTTGCCTACCAAGCGTCCGTACATGTCGGGGAAAGTCGTAATAACGGTATCGATTTCCCCGCTCTTGATCAGCCGCGACAGTTCATCACGGCTCATTTTTCCCGGCACCACCTCAGCATTCCCCACTCTGGAGTCCAAGCGCGACAACGCGTCCGCTCTTCACCGAGCGGACGCGCCTATCGAAGCTCTAGCGTGCTCCCGCGATGAGTTCGGCAATAGAGAAGTAATCCTCTGTGGTGTCCGATTCCTCACCCTTGTTGAAGTACCAACCCACCTCGCGCTCAAAACGCGAACTCGGAAGCGCAGCGCGGGTGGCGTGGTCGAGCTGCATATCGACCATGAAAATTGACGGCAGGAAAGGCATCACTTCGTCGTACTGGCCGTGCTCAGGCGCTTCGTCCCAGGGCGCCTTGCGCATCCGATAGAGATTCACCCAAACCTTCCAAAGTTCACCCGCGGTATCGTAGATGTCGCTGTAGGGAATCACGAAGGCTTCCTTATCGACGAAAATAACCCGCTTGGAGTACGCATACTGCGGGAGCTTGGTCTTGCCCTCTACCGCCCATACCTCACGTTTCTCCCACACGTCGTCAAAGGCGAAGTCGCCGCTACCCTTGCCCCATACAACCGGCCAATGGCGCGCATGCAGCGGGGCGAGAATGGTTTTTTCGCCCAACAGTTTCCAATCCGCCCAGGCAATGTTGCCGGCGTAGCCTCCGTAGCTATCGATATCGGTGTCCTGTCCGAACAACGCATCGGAGCGCTGCGCCGAGGATAGACGGCGCACACGGCGCAGCTGAGGAAGATACAGCCAGCTGTCATCGTGGCGTGACGCGTCGAGATAACGGTAGTAGGTAAAGCCGGTGCCCTTGAGGTCGAAAGGCTCGATCAGTGGGTGAAGGGATTCCTTGTAGCGAACCACATCCTTGTTCGGCTCGAACAGCGGCTTGGGCTCGAGAACCAGTCGACCGGTGAAGTACATACGTTTGAAGTGATCTATGACGTAGTGTTTCTCCACCGACATGCCATCACCCCCACGGCCAATGGCACCAGTGTCGGCATCGAAGTTACGCGAGTCGAGATCATCGGTCTCTCCCCACCTCGCCTCGTAGTTGTACATTATCTTCTTGGCGAGATCGGGGTCGTTGGGATCGATCTTGGGGAAGGGCTGGCCGGCCACCCAGTTCTCGACGCTTAGGCCATCTTCGGCGAGCTTGACCTGAGCCGAATACTGCTCGGTGGCCGCCCGGTAGTAGCTCGGCAGCGGGACAGACTCGGGCGCCACGATCTCCATGCTCATGCCACGCTCGATAATCCACTTGATGCCTGGCGAAACCAGATCCTTGACCTTGTCGACATTGGCCCGCGTAATCGTGTCACCTGGCACTACGTCAGCGCTCGCCGTCGGCGCGGCAGCAGCGATCACCAGCATCGTTAGTCCCAGTCGCGTCAGAAACCTAAGGGTCATAAGGCTTTCCTCCCACGCTCCCCAACAAAGCAGAGCGCCTCGAGCAGTTTTCCGTGCACACCTGTTTACACCAGATACACAGCCGCTGACAACCGCCTAGCGGCCGCAGCCAATCTATCCAGAGATCGCTGACTCGAGACCGGAGACTTGCAAATCAACAGGTCCTTGATACTGATATGTTAGTATTTCCGGCACTGTGGGGGGTTTGAGGCACTGTTGCCGTTGCTGCCACCACGGTCTTGCGATCAACTCTCAAACGAACACTCTTGGAGGTAGATTATCCTATGAAAGAGCGTCTCTACATGCTTTCGAGTACCCTGCTTGGAGCCACCGCTGTGGCCGCCATGCTGGTAGCGACAGCCCACGCCGGCGACATCACCGGTACCATCTCTCTCAACGGTAAGGCGCCCACGCGGCGGCAAGTCAAGATGTCAGCCGACCCGCAGTGCGAAGCGGCAAACCCCGACGGCCGTCTCGGCGAGGTCTTCGTGGTCAACGACGGTAAGGTTCAAAACGTATTCGTCTACGTCAAAGAGGGCCTCGGCGACAAAAACTTCGAAGCCCCCAAGGAACCAGCCAAGATCAACCAGCACGGCTGCATGTACACGCCTCACGTAGTCGGCGTCATGGCCGGCCAGACCCTAGAGATTCTCAACAGTGATGGAACGCTGCACAACGTTCATTCGCTGCCAAAGAACAGCAAGCAGTTCAACAGCGCGATGCCGATGAAGGGTATGAAGATCAAGAAGAAATTCGCTTCGCCCGAGATAATGGTGAGAATGAAGTGCGACGTTCACCCCTGGATGTCGGCCTACGTCGGCGTGCTCGACCACCCATTCTTCGCGGTCAGCGGGAGTGATGGCAGCTACACCATAAAAGGGTTGCCGGCTGGCACCTATACCATCGAAGCTTGGCACGAGAAGATGGGCACGCAGACTCAAAGCGTAACCGTCGGTGACAGCGGAGCCGCATCGGCAGACTTTGCCTTCTCGCCCGGCGGCTGATCACATCAATTCGGTCAGGTGTGGTGCGAGGCTCTCCGGGGAGTCCGCACCACACCCCCTCTCAAGGGGTCCAACGTGCTCGATTCCTTTCCGTTGACAACTATTTTTTCTGCCGCGACTTTGGCCGCGACCTCGGCCGCACTGCTGCTGTGCGCGGTCACCGCCAAACGCTGGCTCGGTAGCAGCGGCCCGGCTCGGCAGCAATATGCCATAGAACTGGCCTGGGCGCTGGTGCCGCTGGCACTACTCGGCTGTATCGTCGCGATGCTAGTTCCACCCGGCAATGCCTGAACAAGGATTCAACAAGGTTCATCGCTTGGCGCTAGCCACGAGCGTGATGAGCCTGCTACTGATCGTCGCTGGAGGCTTGGTAACTAGCCGCGACGCCGGATTGGCGGTACCAGACTGGCCGTTGTCGTTCGGCATGATCAATCCTCCGCGTTGGTACCTGATCGACAACGTGCGCAGCGAGCACGGCCACCGCCTCATCGCGTTTTGCGTGGCGATAGCGACCGCCTTCCTCGGGCTTCGCGTCCGCACAGTAGAGAAGCGCCCCGCGGTAAGACGCTTGGCTGCAGCAGCGGTAGCAGCGGTACTCATTCAGGCTCTGCTCGGCGGCCTGCGCGTGCTCGAACTCTCGGTTGATCTTGCGATGGTTCACGGTTGGTTGGCGCAGATTTTCTTCTGCCTGCTCGCAGCTCTGGCGGCGCTAACCTCCCCCCACTGGCCGTTGCGTGGCGGCAACCGGCTCCCAACCGCCCTGTCACGCCACACGCTGCTGGCGATCGCACTGGTGGTCTCTCAGCTGGTCGTCGGAATCTGGATCCGGCACATGGGTGGCGACGCGCGACCACTTGCCGGCAACGCCCTGTTTCAAGCCCACCTTCTACTCGCAGGACTGGTGGTGTGGGCGGTGCTGCGCCTTCAGCGGATGGTGGTAGCCGCTGGTGATCAGGCTTCGCGCTACCTGCAACGGCGCAGTAGTTTGTTGGTGGCGCTGGTTAGTGTGCAGCTGGGCCTCGGCCTCGGGGCCTTTGCCGTCACCGAACTCATGAGCTACGAGCGTCAGGCAAGTCTGCTCGAATCCTGGGTGCCGACTTTTCATGTGGCAGTTGGTGCCGCGATTCTTGCTACCAGCGTCGTCATCGCTTTGCACGCCTTCGCGCAACAGGCGTTGGCACACTCATCGATGCGTTCGATTGACTCAGACGCTTCACGACTGGCAGGAGCACGTTGATACGACCACAACATCAATCGGCCTTTAGCCGCGCGTTCGTACAGGAACGTTCGAGTGTCTACCTCGAGCTGACCAAGCCACGAATATCGATGATGGTGCTGTTGACCGTCGCCATCGGCTACGCAGTGGCACCCCACGCCGCGAGCTCGGGCTGGACGCTTCTGCACGTTCTCTTCGGCGCGCTGTTGTCTTGTTCCGGAGCGGGAGCTCTCAACCAGTACCTCGAGCGCGACACCGATTCCTTCATGGACCGCACCCGCTTCCGGCCTCTACCCACCCAGCGAGTCTCGCCTGCGCTGGTCCTGTGTTTCGGCAGCGCCTTGTCGTTGGCCGGCGTCGGCTACCTGCTGGCGACCACCAATCTTCTGACCGCGGCCATCAACGCCACCACGCTGCTAGTGTACCTGTTCGTCTACACGCCGATGAAGTTGACCACCCCGCTATCAACCCTGGTCGGTGCTATCCCTGGAGCGCTACCGCCGGTAATGGGCTGGGCGGCGGCAGCAAACTCGATCGGCAGTGGCGCCGTCGTCTTGTTTGCCATTCTCTTCCTCTGGCAGATCCCCCACTTCCTCGCCATCGGCAGGCTCTACAGGGCCGATTACTCGAGCGGGGGGATGCCGATGCTGGTGGTGGTCGACGCTGACGGCCGCGCCACCGGCCGTCAGATGGTTATTTATTCGCTGGCGCTGATCCCTGTAAGTCTCTCGGCCACCCTGCTCGGCATAACCGGCCCTATTTTCTTCTGGCTAGCTCTGTTGGCCGGCTTGGCCTACCTGCTGGCGAGTCTCTGCGCTGCCTGGATCAGCGATCGAGCCTCGGCACGACGGCTGTTACTGGCCTCGATCCTGTACCTTCCGGTCTTGTTCGCAGCGATGTTCATAGATAGGTTGCTTGGATGATAGCTCGCCCGCCTCTAAGCGAGGGCAGTTGTAACGCTGTCGATGTCGAAGAGGTCAGCTATGCCTATGCCCAACACCGGGCGCTAAAAGGCGTCTCTTTCTCTGTGGCTAGCGGTGAGATCTTCGGCCTACTCGGGCCCAACGGCGGTGGTAAGACTACGCTGTTTCGTATCCTCTCGACTCTGGCCGCGCCGAGTTCAGGCGTGGCAAGGATCTTTGGTGACGACACTAGCCGCGACACCGCAGCAGTGCGCCGCCATCTGGGTGTGGTCTTTCAGCGTCCCAGTCTCGATGCCAAGCTGACGGTTGCCGAGAATCTTAGGCACCACGGCCATCTCTATGGCATCCGCGGTCACGACTTGCGCGCGCGCATTACCGCCTCCCTGCAACGCCTTGGCATGGCCGAGCGCGCCAGCGCCATGGTTGAAACCTTGTCGGGCGGACTGCAGCGTCGCGTCGAGCTGGCCAAGGGCTTACTGTCGACGCCCAGGGTGTTGATACTCGACGAACCATCCACTGGACTCGACCCAGGTGCCAGGCGTGACCTGTGGAGCTATCTCTCGGGGCTGCGCGATGAACAGGGCACGACCATCCTGGTTACCACCCATCTCATGGAAGAGGCCGAGTGCTGCGACCGGCTGGCGATACTCGACCAAGGCAACATCGTCTCTATGGGTACTCCAGATGAGCTCCGCCGCAAGGTCGGAGGCGATGTAATCGTGATTCGCAGTAGCGACCCGGAGCAGCTCTCTCGGCGTATTACCGAGAAAACCGGCGACCAAGTCAGCTGCGTCGGAGACTCGCTGCGCATTGAAAAGCAACAGGGCCATATACTCGTACGCGACCTAGTCGAATCGTTCTCAGATCTGATCGACGGTATCAGCCTGGCCAAGCCGACGCTCGAGGATGTTTTCGTCCACGAGACTGGCCACCGCTTTTGGGACGCAACATGAGCAAGATCAATGAAAACTCGGCCAGCGGATTGCTCGCCTCATACACCCTGGCCGAGCGTGAGCTCAAGCGCTTTATCCGTCAGCGCAACCGAGTCTTCGGTGCGCTATTACAACCAATAATATTCTGGGCGCTGTTCGGCTCCGGCCTGAGCGCCTCGTTTCGCGCCGGGGGCGCTGGAGTAGGCTACACCGAGTACTTCTTCCCGGGCACGGTGGTATTGATACTGTTGTTCACCGCCATCTTCGCGACCATTTCGATTATCGATGACCGCGCGGAGGGCTTTCTTCAGTCGGTATTGGTCGCGCCCATTGCCACCGAGAGCATCGTCGTCGGCAAACTCGCCGGCACGACCGTACTGGCGGTTGGACAGGCGCTGCTGCTGTTCGCGCTGGCCCCGCTGGGTGGCATAACGCTGTCGCTGACGACCTTCTTGCTGTCGGTGCCGGTGCTCGTGCTCATCGGCTTCGCGTTGGCGGGCCTGGGCTTCACGATCGCATGGAACATGGACTCCACTCAGGGCTTCCACGCGATCATGACCGCCTTCCTGATGCCCATGTGGTTCCTCTCGGGCGCGTTCTTCCCGGCCACCGGAACTCCCACCTGGCTGGGCTGGATAATCCGCCTCAACCCCTTAACCTACGGTGTTGCCGCGCTTCGCCATATTCTCTATCTCGGCCGCCCTGAGTTAGTAGCCGACCTGCCGGGACTGGCGCTGTCGCTGATGGTGCTCGTGCTCTTCACGGTGGCATCGCTGATGGCGGCGGTGCACTCGGCCAAACGCACCGAGCAATCGGCCTGATAACGATGAACCCGCTAGCGGTTTCAGGCGGTCGGCGCTGGAGCACTCGGCTGTGGCTGGCGGCAAGCGTGGCGCTCTTAGCCGTGATTGCGCTGCGCTTGGCGTTGCCCTCAGCTTCAGCCACTCGGCCTCTCCCGGTAATGGGAACGGTGCCCTCTTTCTCGCTGCTAGATCAGAACGCTCAGGCTTTCTCTTCGCGCCAGCTCGAGGGCCGGGCCTGGCTGGCCAGCTTCATCTACACCAGTTGCCCGGGTCCATGCCCGCTTATCGTCCAGCGCATCGCCGAGGTCGACCGGCAACTGTCCCACGACCCGCGTTTCACCATCGTGTCGTTCTCGGTGGACCCGGAAACCGACACCCCAGAGGTGCTTTCGCGATACGCCGACAGCCGAACCATCGAGGCACCGCATTGGCGACTGCTAACCGGCGACGCCGAGAAACTCTACACCCTCATACGTAGAGGCTTCCTCCTCGGCGTCGAACGCAGCGAGGATGCCGAGCACAGCGAAGCTTCTGCCGGAGCGGTCATGCATAGTACAAGACTGGTGCTAATCGACGCGAAGATGCGCGTGCGTGGCTACTATGACAGTGAGGAGCCCGCAGCGCTGCTCAAGCTCGCGCAAGATATCACCCGGATTATGGATATCGGCACGCCATGAATATCGACCTCTTCCCTTCTATCAACGCCACGCTCAATGCCAGCAGCGCCGCGCTGATCACTACTGCCTTGATTCTCATCAAACGAGGACAGCGCCGAGCCCATCGAAACTTCATGCTGGCTGCACTCGTGACCTCGGCTGCGTTTCTCGGATGCTACCTCTACTACCACTACCACACCGGCTCCACTCGATTCAGCGGAACTGGCGGACTGCGCGTAGTCTACTTCTCGATCCTCATCACCCACACCATCCTCGCCGCCATGCTACCGGTGTTGGTTACAGCCACCGTCATTCCGGCACTGCGTGGCCGCTTTGCGCGTCACCGCCGCATCGCAGTGTGGGCGGCGCCGATCTGGCTCTACGTCTCGGTTACCGGGGTGGTCATCTACGCCATGCTCTACCACGCTCCAACGCTACTCGGCATTGGTGGATAGCTGCCAGTGGGCTAATGGAGCAGCAGCCGTCGATAGTCATTGCCGCCTCGGCATGCCTGCTCGGCCAGGAGCTTCGTTACGATGGCGGCCACAAGCGCCACGACTATCTATGTCGCGTACTGAGCCAACGCTTTAGTATCGTAGCGGTGTGTCCCGAGGTGGAACTGGGCCTGGCGGTGCCGCGCGAGCCGCTCGAACTGGTCGATATAAACGGTGAGTCGCGCCTGCTCGGTTCGCGCAGTGGCGATGACCACAGCCAAGCGATGCGCGCTTACGCCCGCCGTCGCATAGGCGAACTGAGTAGCTTGGGCATATGCGGCTACGTGCTCAAGTCGCGCTCGCCAAGCTGCGCGGCGCGGCTTGGCGACTACCCAGCCAGCCCTGCTGAGTCGGCGCGCACAAGAGGCCTGTTCGCCGAGCTTCTCTTCACCGTGCTGCCGCGCTTGCCCATCGTCGAAGAACAGCAACTCGATCAGCCGATCACCGCCCAGCGTTTTATCGACGCGGTCCAGGCCTACCATCGCCTGGCAAAGCCATGATAGCTCGTATATAGTCCCGCCGATGGTGAACAGCGATGACGCAGTGATTCTAGTCGGCCACGGAGGCATAGCCTCTGACACCCCCCACGGGTTGATCGCCGAGCTCAAGCAGCTCGAAACTACGCGCAAGCGTCGCGGCGACGGCGACATGAGCGAGCGCGAGGCGCAGCTCGACCGTGAGGTCCGTGAGTGGCCGCGCAGTGCGCACACCGACCCCTACCAGGCCGGTCTCGAAGCAGTCGCCGAGCGCCTGCGCCCACGCCTGGGAAAACGTCGATTGGTGGTTGCCTATAATGAGTTCTGCGCTCCAAGCATCGACCAGGCCATCGATGCCCTGGTTGCCGAGGGAGCCAAGCGCATCACCCTGCTGACGACGATGTTCACCCGCGGGGGCTCCCACGCCGAGCTAGAAATTCCAGCCATCGTCGCTGCCGCCGGGGCACGTCATCCCGGCGTCAACATTGCCTACCGCTGGCCATTCGACCTCGACAACGTAGCCGACTTTCTCGCTACCCACCTAGAGTAATACCTGGCCGCTTGGGCCCAGCGCAGCCTCAGCGCTTGAAACACGTTTCAATTTCCACCTAGATAGGGATCTCCAGCTCTAGGAGGCGGCATGCGCATAGACTTTAGCGCCGAACAAAAAGAACTGCGTGAGCGGCTACGCGCTTACTTCGCCGAGCTCATGAGCGCAGAACTCGAGGAAGAAGTGAGCAGTGGCGAAGGCGGTGGTCCGCTGTTTCGCGGAGCTCTCGAGCAGCTAGGACGCGACGGCTGGCTGGGCATCGGCTGGCCGCGCAGCTACGGAGGTCAGGGGCGGCCAGCGATAGAGCAGTACCTGTTTGCCGAAGAGGCTCAGCGCGCGGGTTTCCCTTTCCCCTTCCTGACCATCAACACTGTTGCGCCGACGATCCAACAGTTTGGCAGTGACGAGCAAAAGGCCGAGTTCTTGCCGCGTATCCTCGAGGGTAAGTGCCTGTTCGCGATTGGCTACTCCGAAGCCGATGCCGGCACCGACCTGGCTTCACTCAAGACCAAGGCCGTACGCGACGGCGACGACTGGATCATAAGCGGGCAGAAGCTGTGGACCAGTCTGGCCGAGTTCGCAGACTACATCTGGGTAGCGGCGCGCAGCGATCCCGAGGCCGAAAAGCACGCCGGGATCTCGATGTTTATCGTCGACACCAAGTCGCCCGGGTTTTCATGCACGCCCATCCAGACCATCGGCAGTGTTCGCACCAACGCGACCTACTACGACGATGTGCGTGTACCAGCGTCACGCCTGGTTGGTGGTGAAGGCGCAGGCTGGTCGTTGATAGTCAACCAGCTCAAGCACGAGCGAGTCTCGCTGATGTCGGCGGGACTCATGGAGAGGCTGTTTGCAGAAACCGTGGCACTTAGCCGCGAGGCGCGGGCGGCCGATGGCCGGCGTATAATCGATGAGCCCTGGGTGCAGATGTCGCTGGCCCGGGTTGAAGCCAAGATCGAAATCCTCAAGCTTCTCAACTGGCGTCAGGCCAGCAGCGCAGGCACTCAGGCGCTCGACTATGCCGAAGCATCAACCGTGAAGGTTTACGGGAGTGAACTCTACATTGAGGGCTACGGCTTGCTCCTCGAGGTACTTGGTCAGGCCGGGTACCTTAAGCGCGGTAGTCGCGGACAGGTACTCAAGGGCCGCATCGAGAGGATGTACCGCTCGATGCTCATTCTCACCTTTGGTGGCGGTACCAACGAAATTCAACGCGACATCATCGCAGTGGCCGGGTTAGGCATGCCCAGGCCACTACGATGATGTCGCTAGGCAGGGCTAGATAATTGGATTTCTCATACACCCGAGAACAGAACGATTTGCGCGAACTCGCGGCAAAAATATTCGCCGATCTTGCGCCTGCGACCCAGCTTCCCAGCTTCGAGCGCGGTGGCGATCGCTTCGACCCACGCCTGTGGCAGGAACTCGCTAAGGCCCAGCTGCTCGGCGTGGCACTGCCGACCGAGGTTGGCGGGGCTGGTTTGGGAGCCATCGAACTGTGTCTCGTGTTGGAGGAAGCGGGAGCGGTGCTGGCCCCGGTGCCACTGCTCGCCACCCTTGCCATGAGCGCGGCAGCGATCGCCCGTTTTGGCAGCGAGCAGCAGCAGCAACGACTACTGGCGCCGCTGGTTGCCGGCGATACCGTGCTGAGCGCAGCGCTTATCGATGAGGCGGCGCGCAGACCGGACCAAGTCCTGACCACAGCACGGCGCCAGGGCCAGGGTTGGTGCTTGGATGGAATCAAGGCTTTCGTCCCCAGTGCCAAGCGTGCCGAGCGTATACTCATCAGCGCCAAGACCGCCGAAGACGCTATCGTCGTGTTGCTTCTAGACCCGAAGGCCGAAGGCGTATCGTTGCAAGCCCAGACCACTACTACCGGCGAGGACGAGTACCGATTGATCCTCGAGGCTGCGCCTGTCGACCAAGTCGATCAACTCGGTAGCGTAGCCAACGGTCGGCAGATACTCGACTACGTGATCGACCATAGCCTGGCCGGGCTATGCGCTAGCGAACTAGGGCTAGCTCAGCGTGCGCTAGCCATGACCGCCGAGTATGTCAGTAAGCGCAGGCAGTTTGGAAAGCCACTGGCGGCTTTTCAGGCTGTCGCGCAACGCGCCGCCGATGCCCACATCGACGTCGAGGCGCTGCGCTTGGCGACGATCCAGGCAGTTTGGCGTCTCGCCGTGGGACTTCCCGCTCGCCGCGAGCTCGAGATCGCCAAGTTCTGGGCCGCCGAGGCCGGTAACCGCGCCTGTTACGCCGCCCAGCATCTGCATGGCG
>CAZPPZ010000056.1:0-14947 GCA_964588545.1 uncultured Myxococcales bacterium
AGTCCTCGCGCGGACGCGAGCGCGCTCAGCGTGGCCAAGACAGTGGCGGTCAGCAGTCCTCGCGCGGACGCGAGCGCGCTCAGCGTGGCCAAGACAGTGGCAACGAAGCGTCGTCGCGTGGGCGCGAGCGTGGACCAGATTCGGCTGAGCAGCAATCGTCGCGAAGAGAAGAAAACCCGCAGCAACAACGCTCGCGCCGTGGAGGACGAGGTCGGCGTCAATCCGCGGCTACTACGCGCGAGCCAGCAACCGAGACCCCGGCGGTCACTGCGCAGCGTTCGGCTGAGGACGCGGCGCCGCGTCCTCAGCCCCCGCGACAAGCACAAACGCCGGTGCGGACTTTGACCGGTGATGAAGTACGCAGCCGCGCCGAGAGCGTGGTTACCGATATGTTGAAACTCATGGGCATCGGCGCGCAAGTCGACACCGTGCTTGGACCGCTCGAAGGTGAGGTGACGGTTAACGTAAGAGCCGAGGCCGAAGGTCTGCTAATTGGTCGACGCGGGCAGACTCTCGATGCTTTCGAACACGTGGTCAACCGCATGGTGATACCTCATGACGTTGTCGGAGACGTGCGGGTGTCGATTGATGTTGGCGGCTACCGGGATCGTCGTCGAGAGTCCTTGCTCGAGCTCGCCGAAAGGCTCAAAGCGCGCGCGGTGGCCGAGCGACGTCGCGTCCAGGTCAGTCCGATGAATGCCCGCGATCGAGCTATTTTTGAGGATGCTTTAGCAGCAGACGATAGCGTTGAGACTCGGGTGCTTGGCTCCGGGGTCTATAGGCGTCTTCTGTTGATTCCTGCGGGAGTCGACGAGGATAGTACAACGGTAGAGACGGTGCCTGCTGAGGAGCCCGATAGCCAAACCCAGCGAGAGTTGTCGGGCGGTGTTGCCGATGAAGCTGGCGAAGTGGCCGATGATGCTGGTGCTCCCGCCGAGACCCAGGTCACTGGAGAAACCGAAGCGCTGTCAGAGCCGCCCTCTAAGGCTGGTGACTGACGGCTAGCTGCAGCTCAGGTGTATCTGGCCGACACAATCGTTGCCTGCGCTACGCCCCCCGGGCGTGGTGCGATCGCGATAGTGAGAATCAGTGGACAAGACGCCTTTGGGGTGGCCGACCAGCTGTTGCGGCCATGCCATTGTGGTGTCATGCAGCCGTGGAAACTCACGCGCTGTTTGGCATTAGCAGAGCCCACGGACGACCCGATTGATGACGTCTTAGCGGTGCGCATGCCCGGGCCGCGAAGCTATACCGGTGAGGATATCGTCGAAATTCACTGCCACGGTTCAGCCTTGCTGGTCGAGACATTGATTGGAGCTGCGGTGGCAGTTGGGGCTCGTCCTGCCGAGCCGGGCGAATTCTCACGTCGTGCGGTTCTCAACGGGAGGATGGATCTTCTACAGGTTGAAGCGGTCGCTGATCTTATCGATGCACGCGTAAGTGCCGGCGCACGTGCTGCCTGGCATCAGCTCCAAGGCGCGTTATCGCAGCACCTGTGGCGGTTGCGCGAGGCGCTCGTCGGGGTTCTCGCTGAGGTAGAGGCGAACGTGGATTTCTCCGATGAGGAACTCCCCGAGGAAAACGTCGATGCTCGTGTTGCTACGCTTGCGGACGTCGAGAGCAGCATCGTGTCGATGTTAGATGGTTTTGCCGCGGCCGAACGCAGGCGAGAGGGCCACGTAGTAGTGTTTGCCGGGCGTCCTAACGTAGGCAAGTCGAGTCTGGTCAATCGATTGTTAGGCCGCGAGCGCATGATCACTGCTGATGTGCCCGGCACTACTCGCGACACCGTAGAAGAGCTCGTCGACTTTGGCGGACACGCGTTGGTGTTGACCGACACTGCAGGGGTACGCAGCGCGAGCGATGCGGCTGAAGAGCAGGCGGTTGTCCGCGCTAACGGTGCTCGCGCAGAGGCCGACATCGTGGTGCTGCTGGTTGATGGGTCGGTACCGCTAAATGATGATGATCGCGCTATGCTTGCCGAGAACAGCTGTGCGCGCCGTGTAGTCGTCGTTAACAAGGTCGATCTGCCGGGGGGTTTTTCGCGCACTGACGAAGAGCATCTGCGCAACGCGACTGGCCAGTTGATCCGCTTGTCGGCGCGCAACGGTGAAGGTTGTGATGTGCTCGAGCGGGCTCTCGTCGAAATTGCGCGGAGCGAGGCGTTAGAGTGCAAGGAGATGGTTGCCATCAGCCGTGTCCGTCATCACAGTGCGCTGACAGCAGCCCAGCAGAGCTTGCACGCGGCGCTCGAGCTGCTCGAGCAAGGTGGAGCCACTGAGTTGGTAGCCGTGGAGCTCCGTGCAACTCTTAGATCGCTAGCCTCGATTACCGATGCGTTAGGCGATGAAGAGATTCTCGATCGCATTTTCGCGGACTTTTGCATTGGTAAGTAGTACTCGAGGCTAGGAGACAGGGAATGGGGTCTGCCGATTACGACGTCATCGTGGTTGGTGCCGGTCACGCCGGTATAGAAGCTGCGCTCGCATCAGCGCGCTCGGGCTGTTCCACGCTGATGCTGACCATCAACCTCGACAACATCGGTCAGATGTCGTGCAATCCGGCCATCGGCGGAATCGGCAAAGGCCACCTGGTGCGCGAACTCGATGCGCTCGGCGGAGAAATGGGCCGTGCTATCGATGCCTGCGGTATTCAGTTTCGTCGTCTCAACACACGCAAGGGACCGGCGGTGCGAGCCTCGCGCGCGCAGGCCGACAAGAGTCGTTACCGTTTACGCATGAAGCAGCTTGTCGAGTCGACACCGGGACTGACACTGCTGCAAAGTGAGGTCATCGACCTAGTCATCACTGCGGGCCGCATCGCGGGGGTGGTTACCGACCAAGGTGAGCGTATCGAGGCGCGCACGGTGATTCTTACCACCGGTACATTTCTCGAGGGCCTGATGCACGTCGGCGAGCGCAAAACGTCGGGGGGCCGAGCCGGTGACCAGGCCGCGCGCGGCCTGAGCGCAGCATTGAACCGTCTCGGGCTGGAGACCGGGCGCCTCAAGACCGGTACCTGTCCGCGGCTTGATGGACGCAGTATCGATTACGACCGTCTCGAGGAGCAGCCTGGCGATCCTGAACCCTGCTGGTTTTCTTTCGAAGACTCGCACCAGCTGCTGCCGCAGCGCTCGTGTTGGATCACCAACACTACTCCGATAACGCATCGCATTATCAAGGAAAACATCGATAAATCAGCCATTTACAATGGCAGTATCGACAGCCGCGGGCCTCGCTACTGCCCGTCGATTGAAGACAAGGTGGTGAAGTTTCCCGACCGCTCTGAGCACCGAATCTTCCTCGAACCTGAGGGCCTCGACACCGTCGAGGTTTATCCAAACGGGCTGTCGACTTCCCTACCCTACGGCGTCCAACAGCAGTTTATCGCCAGCATCCCTGGACTCGAAAGAGCCACCATCGTTCGTCCCGGCTATGCCATTGAGTACGACTACGTCATCCCTACTCAACTCTCCTCGAGCCTGGCGGTGGCCGGAATTGAAGGGCTGTTTCTTGCCGGCCAGATCAACGGTAGTACTGGCTACGAAGAGGCTGCTGCGCAGGGATTCATTGCCGGGGTCAACGCCGTGCGCATGCTGCGCGGCGAAGACGAGTTCGTGCTTGGCCGTGACGAGGCTTATATCGGCGTGCTCATCGATGATTTGGTGACCCGCGGTGTTGATGGCGAGCCCTACCGTATGTTTACCTCGCGGGCGGAGTATCGCTTGCTGCTACGTGAAGACAACGCCGACCTGCGCCTGGCCGAGCGGGCCGCCGCGCTTGGTCTGATCACAGAGCAGCGCCGAGTGGCGGTGGCGATCAAGTCCAAGCTGATGGCGGCCGGGATGGAACAGCTGCTTGCAACTAGGCTAACGCCGCAGCGCAGCGTCAACGAGCGGCTAGAACACTACGGTGAGTCGGCGTTGGGGTCGCCGGCAAGCGCCTTCGAGCTGCTCAAACGTCCGGGACTGGCCTATGCCGCCGTAGCTGCCGTGGCCGAGCTACCGCGCTACCCGGCTGCAGTCGAGGAGCAACTCGAGATAGCTGCGAGTTACCATGGCTATGTCGAGCGGCAGCAGCAGGAAGTTGTGAGAATGCGCTCGCTCGAGGCTACATGTTTACCGGTCGATATCGACTATGCGAGCGTTTCTGGCTTGTCGCGTGAGGCTTGCGAGAAACTCAGTCGCGTAAGGCCGAGTTCGCTTGGGCAAGTGTCGCGGATTTCTGGCCTGACCCCGGCTGCCTTATCGGCGTTGGCGGTTCACCTGCGCAAGCTTGGTCACAGGTGAGCGCTCAGGGCAGCGAGCAGAGCCGACTGAGGCGCGGAGCCGAGGAGCTGGGTGTTAGTCTTGGTGAGGCTGAGCTGGACAAACTACTGGCTTTTCTCGAGAGACTGTATCTGTGGAACAAGAGTGCCGGTCTGACCAGTATCGATCGTAGCCAGGCTGTGCGCTTGCACCTGCTCGATTCGCTGGCGGCGGTTCCGCTGCTCGAGGGAGCGGCGCGGATAGCCGACCTGGGTTCCGGTCCTGGTTTGCCCGGGATTCCTCTGGCGATTGCCCTACCCTCCTCGCAGCTGGTCTTGGTCGAATCGCGGCGACGCAAGTGCAGTTTTCTGTGCGAGACGGTGCGCGAGCTAGGCTTAGACAACTGCCGCGTGGAGCAGATCGATGCTTACGATTACTCTGGTGCTGAGGGCCTCGACGCGGTAATCGCCCGCGCCTTCTTAGCTCCGGCCGATCTGCTGGCCCTAGCAGCCCCGCTACTGCGCCCTGGTGGCCGTTTACTGGTCATGGCCGGCCACGCGCACATTGATGACCAGCTTCATGAGAGTGCCGCCGGGCTTGGCCTAAGCCGTCGGCAGGTGGTCAAGCTGCAGCTGCCGGGCGGAAATGAGAGCCGGCAACTACTGGTGTTCACGGCCGAGCCTGTATGACCTCTTACCATTGACGCTTTGCCGCCCGGTGGTACCACTCCTGCGGTAACTGCAATTGACACCATAGGGCCAATGTTTCACGTGAAACATCGGCCGTGGTCGTGCAGTCGTGGCCGGCCGGTGTCGCTGCGGCGTCGTCGCCGCCAGCGGGCTGGTCGCCCTAGATGGCGGTGTTTGACTGTGTGAGCAATGTTTCACGTGAAACATCCCCTGTGGTGCTGCGGCTATTGCCGACCGGTGTCGGTGCGTCGTCGTCGCCAGCGGGCTGGTCGCCCTAGATGGCGGTGTTTGGCTGCGTGAGCAATGTTTCACGTGAAACATTTCCCACGGTGCTGCGGCTATGGTCGGCCGGTGTCGGTGCGGCGGCGGTGTCGCCAGCGGGTTGGTCGCCCTAGATGGCGGTGTTTGACTGCGTGAGCAATGTTTCACGTGAAACATCCCCTGCGGTGCTGCGGCTATGGCCGGCCGGTGTCGGTGCTGAGGCAGCGGCGCCAGCGGGTTGGTCGCCCTAGGTGGCGGTGTTTGACTGTGTGAGCAATGTTTCACGTGAAACATTGCCGATACTGGTGCGGGAGTGCCTAGCGGCTGCACAGGGGGCAACGCAGCGGCTCGCAATGCTGAGTATGCTGTGCGACAAAAGTAAGCGTGGAATGGGATAGTGGTGGGGTTGGCGGCTGAATGAGCTTGGTCATCGCAATAGCTAACCAGAAGGGTGGTGTTGGCAAGACGACTACCGCAGTCAATCTGGCTGCTGCTCTAGCTGACGAGAAACACCGCACCTTGCTCGTCGATTTTGACTCTCAAGGTAGTGCCTCGAGCGGCGTCGGGGTGCCCAGGGCCCAGCCGCCGACGGTTTACGATCTGCTCATAGACCGGGTTACTCCGCCCGAAGCCCTGCGCCACACCGACCTGGCCGAACTCGATCTGATACCTGCTAACGGCGATCTAGCCGGAGCGGAAGTCGAACTGGTAAACCTGGAGTCGCGCGAGCGGCGTCTGCGCGAGCGACTGGCGACGCTGCGCTCTGGCTATGAGTTCATCATTATCGATTGCCCTCCGTCGCTGGGGATGCTGACGCTGAATGCCCTGTGTGCTGCCGATTCGGTGCTGGTGCCCCTGCAGTGCGAATTCTACGCCCTCGAAGGGTTGAGTGCGCTGCTAAGCACGGTCGAACGAATCCGTGCGGCTTATAACCCGGAGCTCAAGTTGCAAGGCATCTTGCTGACGATGTTTGACGCTCGTACTTCGCTGAGTCGACAAGTTGCGGAGGAAGTACGCAGTCACTTTTCCTCGGCGGTGTTCGACTCGGTGGTGCCACGGAATGTCCGGCTAGGCGAGAGCCCCTCGCATGGCCTGCCGGTGCTGCTTTACGATCCCGCTTCGAAGGGCGCCGAGGCCTACAGGCTCCTCGCAAAAGAACTGCTAAATCAATTAGTTACAGTGTCAACGGCAAAAACGGAAGAAGGTGAGGGTTCACATGAGGAAGCAGGCGCTCGGTAAGGGCTTGGATGCTATCTTGGGCCGCGCCGAGACGGCGGCGAGCGGCCAGGGGCCAGAGCCAGTTGCAGCGGCGGCGCTGAGCGGTGGCGCTGGTTTGGGCGAACCTCTGCTGGTTGCCATTGAGAAAGTCGCTGCCGGGCGTGGTCAGCCGCGTCGGCGCTTTGATGACGATGCTCTCGATGAGCTGGCCAGCTCGATACGCGAAAAAGGCGTGCTGCAACCCTTAGTAGTAGTAAGGGCTGCCGGTGGTTACGAGTTGATCGCCGGTGAACGGCGACTGCGGGCGGCCGCGCGTGCAGGACTCGATGTCGTTCCAGTAATTGTGAAGGCCGATGTCGATGCCGGCGAGCTGCTTGAGCTTGCGCTGATCGAGAACATTCAGCGCGAAGATTTGACTCCGCTTGAACAGGCCCGCGCCTACCAGCGGCTGGTCGAGGAGTACTCTTACACCCAGGAACAGGTGGCGAAACGCTTGGGCAAGTCGCGCGTCGCGGTTACCAACACCATGCGCCTGCTGGCTCTACCCGATCCGGTCCGTGAAGTGCTCGAGCAGGGCCTGCTCAGTGAGGGCCACGCGCGGACCTTGCTGTCACTTGCGACGGCCGCACAGCAGATTACCGCTGCACGTACGGTGGTACGCAAAGGGCTGTCGGTAAGAGCTACCGAGGACTTGGTGCGGGCAATGGGGCGTAGCAATGGCGGCGGTTCCTCGCAGCGTAAAGCGGGGCGTAGCGCCGATCCGGCCATTGAAGCGGTTGAACAGACGCTTTCACGCGCCCTCAGTACTAAGGTCAGAATTAGAGTGCTCGCAGCTAAGGGTAAAGCCGGCCGTCGCGGTCGTATAGAGATCGACTATTATTCTGATGGTGAGCTCGATCGGCTGCTCGAGCTGTTTGGCCCGTAAGTGTCCATTTTGACAAGCTAGCCCACCGGTGGTAGCCGACGCTGTTTGGTACGTGGTTTTGCAACGCGTTGTTGGTATACCGTTGCGCAAACAAACCAGAGGAGCAGCGTCGTACGGCCATGTTGGCTTTTCCGCCTGACTTTACATTTCTGATTCAGTTGGCGAGTTTTTTCGTCCTACTGTTGGTGTTGAACCGGCTGCTGTTCCAGCCCTTTGGCGAAGTCTTGGCGGAACGGCAGCGCCGCACTGCTGGCGCGGCCTCGAGTGCTGAGGATGATCGCAGTGAGGCCGATGAACTCAAGGCGACCTTCGAGAACGCCTTGGCTGAAGCGCGTCTTGAGGCCAGTAGTCAGGCCGAAGCTCTGCGTCGCGAGACCCGCGATGGAGAGGTGGAGATATTCAACCAAGCCAAGGCCGCTGCCACAGCTCGTCTCGAACAGCTGCGAGGCGAGATTGACAACGAACGCCAACAAGCGGAGACGCAGCTGCGCGGCTCGGCTGAGGAGCTAGCCCGACAGATGGTGCGCGCGGTTCTTGGTGAGGCGGCGGGCTCGTAAGGGCGTAGGCGAATGCGGTTACTAATTATCTCGTTTCTTGCTGTCGTGCCCGTCACGGTGTTTGCGTCGCAAGCCGCTGAGCACGCTGGGGCGGGGCATAGCAGCAGCCAGTGGCTGACGCTGGCATTCACCGCTGTTAATTTTTCGCTTTTCGTTTTTTTCATAACCAAGTTTGCCCGCGCGCCTTTACGTGATTTCTTGACCAACCGCCGCAAGCAGTTGGTCGAGGCCATGTCGGCGGCATCGCGGGCCAAGGAAGAAGCAGAAAAGGTCAAGGCCGAGTACGCGGAGAAGGTCGCTCAACTAGAGAGTACCCGAGCCGAGCTCATTGCTGAGGTTCGCGCGATTGCCGAGTCTGAGAGAGCGCGCGCCTTGACGGCGGCACGTGAAGCTGGTGAGCGTTTGCAGCGCGATGCGGAGCTGCGCGCCAAGTCTGATCTAGCGGCTGCGCGCCGAGAGCTGCGCGCCGAGGCTGCAGCCTTGGCCAGTGAGATTGCCAGCCGTGATATCCAAGCCCGTCTCGACGATAGCGGCCGTCGGCGCTTGCTCTCGGAGTTTGTGGAAAAGGTGAAACAATCATGACCGGCGGTTCGGTTGCGCGGCGTTACGCTAAAGCTCTCTATGAGCTGGGTGTCGAGGCCGGCAACGTCGAAGAGATCGCTGCTGCATTGGGCGAAATCGCCACGGGCGTGGCTAGCCTGGGCGATCGAGAGCTCGCCGCCGGTATGCTCAATCGTGGCGCCAGACAGCAGCTCGGTCGCGCTCTGGCTGCGCGTATCGGCGCTGATAGCATCCTTGCTAAGTTCATTCAGGTAGTGGCGCTGCGCGACCGCTTGGCGGTGCTGCCGGCCGTTCATCACTGGATGGTCAAGCTCCAAGACCAGGCGGCGGGTCGGGTACGCATGACCATCACCGCGGCCAGCGAACTCGATTCGTCGGAGCGCGAGCAACTGTTGGCGGTCTTCGCGCAGCGTGCGGGGGCCAGCGTGGTTGCCGCCGATAAGGTAGATCCAGAGATTGTTGGTGGTGCCATCGTCGAGTTAGAGGGACGCGTTTACGACGGCAGTGTCAAAACGAGAATAGCGCGGCTTGCCGCAAACATGGCAGGAGAGACTTCGTAGAGGTCTTGAGTCCCGCTGTGCGAGAGCAAGGCGGTTACGAGAATACGTGGAGGAATATTGATGCAGATTCGGGCCTCTGAGATCAGCGATATCATCAAAGAGCAGATCCGTGAGTTTGGTCGCGACATTGAAGTTCGCGAGACCGGTCGAGTTCTGAGCACAGGTGACGGTATCGCGCGTATTCACGGCTTGGACCGCTGCGCTGCGGGAGAACTCTTGGAGTTTGAAGGCGGCATCTACGGCATGGTCTTGAACTTAGAAGAAGACAACGTCGGTGCTGCGATCTTTGATGACCCGGAAAAAGTTCACGAAGGAACCGTGGTTAAGCGCACGGGCCGGATCACCGAGGTGCCGGTTGGGGATGCGCTGCTCGGACGTGTGGTCAATGCTCTGGGCCAGCCTATCGATGGACTCGGTGAAATTGAGAGCAGCGAGAGTCGCCGTGTCGAAGTCAAGGCACCGGGGATCGTCGAGCGTCAGTCGGTGTGCGAACCGCTACAGACCGGCATCAAAGCTATCGACTCGATGATCCCGATCGGACGTGGACAACGCGAACTGATCATCGGCGACCGTCAGACCGGCAAGACCGCGGTCGCCATCGATACCATCATTAACCAAGTGGGTGGCGACGTAATATGTATCTACGTTGCGATCGGTCAGAAACGTTCCTCGGTGGCCCAGGTAGTAGACCGTCTCAACAAGCACGGGGCTATGGACTTTACTGTCATTGTCGCTGCTACCTCGTCAGAGGCGGCCCCGCTTCAGTTTATTGCTCCTTATGCCGGTGTCGCCATCGGCGAGCACTTTCGCAACAGCGGTCGCCACGCCTTGATCATTTATGACGACCTTTCCAAGCACGCGGTGGCGTACCGGCAGTTGTCGCTGTTGCTGCGCCGGCCGCCAGGTCGTGAGGCCTATCCGGGCGACGTGTTTTACGTTCACTCGCGCCTGCTTGAGCGCGCAGCGAAGATGAGCGACGCTGAGGGTGGGGGGTCGCTTACCGCGTTGCCGATAATTGAGACCCAGGCGGGCGATGTTTCCGCGTATATTCCTACCAACGTCATCTCGATTACCGATGGCCAGATATATCTCGAGACTGACTTGTTCTATTCAGGTGTACGTCCTGCTGTGAACGTTGGTCTGTCAGTATCACGTGTAGGTGGAGCCGCGCAGGTCAAGGCGATGAAGCAGGTAGCGGGGAGTCTGCGCCTGGATCTCGCGCAGTATCGAGAGATGGCGGCGTTTGCCCAGTTCGGCTCGGACCTAGACGCGGCTACCCAGAAGATGCTGGCTCGTGGTGAACGTCTAGTCGAAGTGCTCAAGCAGGATCAGTATGTACCCGAGGCTGTCGAGCATCAGATAGTGGTTATTTTTGCTGCGACCAACGGTTTCATCGATGAGATCGATCCAGCCAATGTTCAGCGTTTTGGTATTGAGCTGGTCAGCTTCATTTCTAGTTCGCATCCGCAGGTGTTCACCACGCTGCGTGAAAAGAAGGCCTTGGACGACGAAATCAAAGAAACTCTGACGACGGTTATTGAAGAGTTCAAGAAAGTGTTTGCGTAGGCGGTTGTGGCAAGTCTCAAGGTCATACGTAAGCGGATAGTTTCAGTCCGCAACACCCAGCAGGTTACCAAAGCCATGAAGATGGTGTCGGCCGCCAAGCTGCGTCGCGCGCAAGAGGCCGTCGAGAACGCTCGAACCTACGCCGACAAGCTGACCGATATGCTTCGTAGTCTGGCACAATCTCCTGGCGGAGCTTCTCATCCGTTCTTGGGGCCGGTTGGTGAGGCCCCAGCACATGTCGTCGTGGTGACCTCGGATCGTGGTTTATGCGGCGGATACAACGGTAACCTAGCGCGGCTCGCCGAACAGTTTCTCGCCAGCGAGGCTGGCGAGGGAGCGGTGGTGACTATATGCGGTCGCAGGGGGCGCGATCATTTTAAACGCCAGGGAGTCGCGGTCGCCGCTGAGCACGTCAATCTTGCCAACGGAATGAATGTCGCGTTGGCGCGTGTGGTTGGCAGCGACATTGCTTCGCGATTTCTCTCGGCAGAGGCGGGCAGCGTGTTCATGGTGTACAGCCGCTTCAAGTCGGCGATTTCACAAACGCCCGTTGTTGAACAGCTGCTCCCGGTGGTTGCCGAGGAGGCAGACGACAGCGGTGCAACTCCGGATTACATCTACGAGCCAAATGGCGCGAGCATACTGGCGTCACTGTTGCCGCGTTACGTCGAGACCAAGGTTTTGCATGCCATGCTAGAGGCGACGGCTAGCGAGCATGGCGCACGCATGACGGCGATGGATAGTGCTTCGCGCAATGCCGGCGAGATGATCGATAAGCTGACACTGGCGATGAATCGAGCACGCCAGGCCAGCATCACCACCGAGCTGATGGAAATCGTCAGTGGCGCTGAGGCGCTCAAGGGTTAAGCAAGGTAAGGGAGAACGCATAGCGATGGGCAAGGGCAAGATAACCCAGATAATTGGACCAGTGGTAGACGTCGAGTTTTCGCCCGGCGAAGTCCCGCCGATCTTCAACGCGCTTACGGTAACCAATCCAGAGATTGATGACCGTGCGGACAATCTGGTGCTCGAGGTTGCACAGCACCTGGGCGAGAACACCGTGCGTGCGGTAGCCATGGATTCGAGCGAAGGGCTGGTTCGGGGCATAGCCGTAACCGATACGGGTGCGCCGATCAGTACCCCGGTGGGTGAGCCGGTTCTTGGCCGTATCATCAATGTCGTTGGTGAACCCGTCGATGGTCGCGGCCCAATCACCGGCGCAACGCTGTCACCGATTCATCGAGCTGCTCCGCCGTTTACCGAGCAGTCGACCGAAGTCGAGATGTTCGAGACTGGAATCAAGGTCGTTGATCTGCTCTGTCCATACTCCAAGGGAGGCAAGATCGGGCTGTTCGGTGGTGCGGGTGTCGGTAAGACAGTCATCATCATGGAACTCATCAACAACGTTGCGAGTCAGCACGGTGGCTACTCGGTCTTTGGTGGTGTTGGTGAGCGTACCCGAGAGGGCAACGATCTGTGGAACGAGATGCAAGAGTCTGGCGTTATCGACAAGACCGCGCTGGTCTACGGTCAGATGAATGAACCGCCCGGTGCGCGTGCCCGAGTAGGGCTCACCGCGTTGACCGTCGCCGAGTACTTTCGCGATGGCGAAGGTAAGGACGTACTGCTGTTCATCGACAACATCTTCCGCTTCACCCAGGCCAACTCTGAGGTCTCTGCGCTGCTCGGCCGGATGCCCTCGGCGGTGGGTTATCAACCGACTCTATCAACCGACTTGGGGATGTTGCAGGAGCGTATTACGACCACCACCAAGGGGTCGATTACCTCGGTTCAAGCGATCTATGTTCCTGCCGACGATCTCACCGACCCGGCGCCGGCAACAACCTTTTCGCATCTTGACGCGACCACGGTGCTATCTCGGCAGATTGCTGAGCTTGGCATCTACCCCGCCGTTGATCCGCTCGACTCTACCTCGCGAATTTTGGACCCGAATATTCTCGGCGAAGAGCATTACAAGGTCGCCCGTATGGTGCAGGAGGTTCTGCAGCGCTACAAGGATCTGCAGGATATCATCGCCATCCTTGGTATGGACGAGCTCTCGGAGGAGGATAGACAGATCGTCTCGAGGGCGCGCAAGATTCAACGTTTCCTTTCGCAACCGTTCTTTGTGGCGGAGGCGTTTACCGGCACCAAGGGGGTTTACGTCAAACGTGAGGATACCATTCGCGGCTTCCAGGAACTGGTGAACGGTGATCACGACGACCTGCCCGAGCAGGCGTTCTACATGGTTGGCACCATCGAAGAAGCGCGAGAAAAAGCCTCGAAGATGGCGGCATAGTATGGCTCTGCGGCTACGTATCGTGACGCCCACCCGCTTGGTGGTTGATACCGAGGTTAGCGAACTCAGTGCGCCGGGGGTGGTAGGCGAGTTCGGAGTTTTGCCGGAACACGCAACCTTCCTGGGTAGTCTCGACACAGGAATGCTGACTTACGTAGAGGGTAGCGTGAAGCGACGTTTGGTGGTGCACGGTGGTTATGCCGAAGTCATTGATGACGTTGTCACGGTGCTCGCTGATGATGCCGAGTTTCCCGAGGAGATCGATGGTCGGTCGGCACGTGAGGATTTAGAGCGCATAGAAGCCGAGCTCGACAAGGATCAAGAGACCAGAGAGGCTGTGGATACACTGCTTCGCGACCGCCGCCGTGCCGAAGTTCGGATTGAAGCGGCCGGATGATCGTAGAGCTTTGAGTCGGCATCATTCCACTATTTGATCGTTTGGGCTTGAGCCGACGGTGCGCGCCCACTACCGTTTAGTCATGGCCGCTGTGCTACTCTCGCTACTCGCCGCCTTTGCGGCTTTGCTGCCGCCACAGGCGCTGGCAGAACCGCTCGAGGAACGCGAGCCTCGGCAAGTGGTGACGCATTTTTTCGTCGGCGGTACCGGCAAGATCGCTGGATTGCAGACGGTGGTCGGCAACAGCCAGAGTTATACGGTTAAGCAGGGTGAGACCTTTCTCGATATCGCACGCGATGCCGATCTTGGCTACAACGAGCTGGTTGAGGCCAATCCCGGGGTAGATCCGTGGGTTCCTGAGGCGGGTGCGAAGATACTGCTGCCCACGGAGTGGGTCTTGCCTAGGGGGAAGTTTGAGGGGCTGGTGCTTAACATCCCCGAGATGCGAATTTACTACTATGTTCCCTCGCCACGTGCCGATGGGCGATCATCAATGGTTATTACCTATCCGGTGGGCTTGGGGCGCCAAGACTGGCAGACCCCCCAGGGTACTTTTCGCATACGTGGCAAGACACGTAACCCGGCCTGGGTAATTCCCGAGTCGATAAAGGCTGAGCGCCTGCGTGAACTCGGCGCGACCGACGATGTCATCCCCGGCGGCCATGCTGACAATCCCTTGGGCAAGTTCCGGATCGAGTTGACCTTGCCCTCGTACGCGATCCACGGGACTAACAAGTCCTGGGGCGTGGGCATGCAGGTTAGCCACGGCTGTGTACGGATGTACCCGGAGGATATCGAGGCATTCTTTCCGCTTGCACAGATCGGCAGCTCGGGCGAGTTTACCTATCAGCCGGTCAAGTTTGGTATCCGTCGCGGGCGAGTGGTTGTAGAGGTTCACCCGGATATTTATGGCGTGACGCCGTGGCCGTGGCTGCTCGCTCAGGAGCTGGTCGAAGAGATGGGGCTCGAGCGCTACATTGACAGCGAGCTGCTCGAGGCTGCGGTCGAAGCCGCAAGCGGTATTCCAATCGACGTCAGTTACGTTGACTGGCCGCTGCCCGAGGCAGAGCAGGCCATAGAGTTTGACGAGCGCGGTGAGCCGCTCAAGGCTTACCCTCCCGCATCGGCCGGTTGAGAGCGCGGGCTACCAGTCGGTAGAGAGAGTGACCCCGGCTTGTCGTGCGGTTATCCCTGAGCGTAGTTCTAGCCGCGGCGACGAGGCTATTCCTAGCGCCCTGGTACCGGTCTCGAAGATCGTACCGGTAATCGAATTCAAGCGATCAAGCGGCAGCTGAGTAGTGTCTTCTGCGGCGATGGCGATGGTTGCCAGCGCGTCGGCACCGCGTCCGACCAAGGAGTTGGCGCCGTAGTTGCGGTGCAGTGTAGCGGCAACCTGCCGAGCGTTGGCCGGTGGCTGGTAGTTTGGCCTGGCCATGCGTTCGCGCAGCGATGCGGAACGGTCATCACGCAGTAGTGCAGCGCGGCGGATTGCTGCTGCCAGAGCGAGCCGCTGGTTGACGAGACGACCGGCTTCGAGGTGGCTCCAGCGGTCGTGGCTTTGTGGGCAGGCAAGGGCCAACAAGCTTTCTGCCGTCGGCTGAGCGTCAGCAGCTGCTAGCGGCTGCCTCGCCCGGGGGGGCTGCTGGGGGCGCGGCGGGGGGCGAGGAG
>CAZPPZ010000057.1:0-14794 GCA_964588545.1 uncultured Myxococcales bacterium
GGCGTCCGCGGAGTGTCAAGAGACGCGAGCTCCTCCGCCCCATGTCGCGCGAAGAGCACCATGAGCCCCGCCTCGCCAACGGATTCGAAGTACTCGACTCGAAGCTCATGGTCGCCGGGCAGCAGCTCGATCTCACCACGGCAGAAGTTGTCATTGGCTCCCCCCCCCGGATCCACTACACGGCGGGCGCTCACATCTAGACGCGCTCCCCCGCCAACGCGAGACCCCAGACCTACACAAGCCGATCCTCGAGGGAATGGTAGGAGAGAATCGCCATGCGACCACCTACCGTTAAACTGCGCCACCCATCCTCGAGAACACGGCTGATCTCGTCGAGTTCGGTATTGACGGCAATACGCAGGGCTTGAAAGGTACGTGTGGCCGGATCGTGGCCCGGGCGCCCGCGTACACCGGCAGCAATAACCGCCTGACGCAGCTCTGCGGTAGTCGTAAAGGCTGTGCTCTTGCGTGCGCATACTATCTGCCGCGCAATCCTCCGTGAGGCCCGCTCTTCACCATAGCGGTATATGACATCAGCGAGATCGCGCTCTGACAGCCCGTTTACCAACTCGGCAGCACTGACCTCACGTCGCCGGTCCATACGCATGTCTAGCGGCCCATCGGCGGCAAAACTGAAACCCCGCGCGGGAGTGCGCAGCTGCATGCTAGATACGCCGAGGTCGATGAGAATACCGTCCGCGCCATCGCTCCACCCCGCCTCCTCGATGGCCGATGCAAGCTCGGCAAAACTCAGCCGGCGAACCTGGACGCGCTCACCAAAGGGCTGCAAGCGTTGTCGCGATCGCTGCAGGGCCTCATCGTCCCAGTCGAGTGCTAGAAGGCGTCCATCCGGGGCACTTTCCTGGAGAATGCGCTGGGCATGGCCACCGTCACCTAGAGTAGCATCGACGTAGCGACCACCGGGCCTGACCGCGAGCCAACTGACCACCTCACCGACCATCACTGGTAAGTGGGGCGCGGCCAAAACCATCAGATCCAAACCTTAGTCAGGCCTTTGATTTTACCCTTGTTAGTGGCCACGTCTGCATCGTAGCGCTCCCACTCCTGCAAAGACCACAGACGAAAGCGCCGCAGATCGCCAGTAAACACCACCTCCTTTACCAGCCCTGCAGCCTCTCGGTGCTCAGGGGCAACGAGAATGCGCCCCTGGCTATCGAGATCCTGCTCTTGAGCCGGATGGATGTAGTTGCCGAGAAGCGCGTCGCGCACCGCGGCGGGATCCTCACCGGAAATCTCGGTAGCAAGGATCTCCTCTAGCGTGGTCTCCCACTGCTCAGAGGGGTAAACATCGAGGTAAGAGAAACGTTCGCTCAGGGATAGCGTAATGACGACCTTGCCGCTGTTAGACCCTCCGAGTTCCGAGCGGAACTTATGCGGAATCGCAACCCGACCCTTGGCGTCCAAACTGTGAAAATACCGCCCGAGAAACATCGCAAGAATAATTGTGGGTGGACCCGCCCAGCCAACTAGGACGGCAAGCCGTCCCTAGTCGCAGAAAACCGAGATACTGCCAGGTGCCCGACTTACTGCTCCTTAGGGATCCATTCCTAAACATCCACCACATCCACCCACTCCGCCACACTACGGGACACAACGCCCCAGAGTCAAGGCTTTTGTCCCACTCGATCCGCAAGACGAGACAAACTCAGATTTTTCAGGCACTTGGCCCCAAATTTTTTTGCGAGACACGACGTGCTCTCGTAGAGCGACGCCTGTAGTTTAAGACTGTCCGAGTCGACCACGAGCACCGAGCCAGCGAGGGGCGAGACACGACGTGCTCTCGTAGAGCCACGCCCGTAGTTTAGACTGTCCGAGTCGACCTATAAGCGGGATTCTGTAAACCACGCCACAAAAGCGCGGTCGGCAGCCATTCATCTAGGCCGCCGGTTGCCCGACGGCTCCAGCAGCCTAACCCGGAAGCATTGGACGGGCCGCCCGCTCCCCTATTTGGCCTTGCACCGGGAGATGGGGTTTACAAAGCACCCGGCGTCGCCACCGGGTCTGGTGAGCTCTTACCTCACCGTTTCACCCTTACCGAGGCCCCCTAAGGAAACCCAGGCGGTTTACTTTCTGTTGCACTTTCCCCGCCTCACGACGGGCCGTCGTTAACGGCCACCCTGCCCTATGGTGTCCCGACTTTCCTCTCGCACCGCAGCGGCACGAGCGACTGCCCGGTCGACTCGGACAACGGGGATTATCGCAGGGACTGGGCTCAGGCGCCAGATGCGTAGAGAATCCGCTGACAGTTGGGGCAGATGCGAACCGCGCCAGCCTTCATGATTTCGATGACAACCTGAGGCGGGACGTGCATATGACAGCCGCCGCACGAGCCGCTACGGACCTCGACTACGGCCACCCCGCCACGGCGCTGGAGAACCAGCTCGTACTTGCGCGCCAGCCCACCATCAAGACTCGAGGCTATCTCGTCACGAGCCTCGCGCTCGGCAACCAGTTCAAGCTTGAGAGCCTCGACATGCGCACCCTCTTCTTCGACCAGACGCTGATCGGCCTCGGCCAAGCTAGACTGTTCGCTGCGCAGGGCCTCGATCTGGCCCTCGATGTCAGCAACACGCTGCTCGAGGTCTAGCAGTGCTTCCTCGTAGCTGCCGATCTCATCACGCGCTGAGGTAATCTCGCCCTCGGTGGCTCTGAGTTCTCTCTCTGTACGAATGCGTGAAAGGCGGGAACGCCGCTCTTTGAGTTGGTCTTCGCTGTCAGCGACGCGGCGCTCGGCAAAAGCACGCTCACTGACCAGTTCTTTGCGCTTGGCGGTGGCTACGTCGATTCGTGCCTGACAACTCTCTATCGCCTGGCGTCGCTCAGCCACAGCCTTGTCGAAGTTGTCTATCTCGCGTTGCTTGTCGAGGAGCCGAAGGTCTATTTCCTGCAGCCTAAAAAGCGTCTCCAGATCCGCTCCCAATCGCTTATATTCTCCTCATCGTCTCTGCTGGGCCCACCAGGACTCGAACCTGGGACCAGAGGATTATGAGTCCCCTGCTCTAACCAACTGAGCTATGGGCCCGTAAGTCGGCCCGGAGAGCTCAGCCAAGAAAGCCGCGAAGCTTCTTACTACGACTCGGAAGCCGTAGCTTGCGCAACGCCTTGGCCTCTATCTGACGGATACGCTCACGCGTAACAGCAAACCGGTTTCCGACCTCCTCTAGTGTATGATCGGTTTTCTCGCCAATGCCAAACCGCAGCCGGAGCACCTGCTCCTCTCTCGGCGTCAGCGACGCCAAAACCTTACGAGTCTGGTGCTGTAGATTGACGTTAACCACAGCCTCCGCCGGGGCCACGGCACGGCGATCCTCGATGAAATCTGCTAGATGGCTGTCATCCTCATCGCCCACCGGAGTCTCCAGAGAGATCGGCTCGCGGGCAATCTTGAGCACCTTGCGCACCCGTCCCACCGGCATATCGACGATTGCCGACAGTTCCTCGGCACTGGGCTCGCGGCCGTGGTCCTGGAGGTGTTGGCGGGTGGCGCGGATCAGTTTATTGATCGACTCGATCATGTGCACAGGGATCCGGATGGTACGCGCCTGATCGGCGATCGCCCGTGTGATCGACTGGCGAATCCACCAGGTAGCATAGGTGGAAAACTTGTAACCGCGGCGGTACTCGAACTTGTCCACCGCCTTCATCAATCCGATGTTGCCCTCTTGGATGAGGTCGAGAAACTGCAGGCCACGGTTGTTGTAACGCTTGGCAATCGAGACGACCAAGCGCAAATTGGCCTCGATGAGCTCGCGTTTGGCTTCGTCGGCGCAGGCCTGCGAGCGATTTATCATCGAACACAGGTTGTGCATCTCCTCGAGTCCAAGCGTGCACTGCTCGAGTATCTCTTCGATGGCAGCAACCGACTTGACGATACGCTCGGCCATGCGCTCGATGCCCTCGGCATTCATGCGCAGAGTCCCGCAGATGCGCTGGTCGGTGGTGCGGTCTTGGCCGAGTCGGCCGGCTAACTCTAGAATCTGCTCACGGTCACGGCCGGTGCGTTTCTCGGCGCGTGACACTACGTTTAGTTCGTCACGCAGGCGTTCGTATACCCGCTGAATCTCGCCGACCACCAGACGAGTCTGAATAGGATTGAGCGGCACCTCACGCAGTCCGGCTATAAAGCGGTCGTTGGCGCGAACCAGAGCCTTGCCGGTTGCGGCGTAACCAGGGTCATCCTCGTTGAGGGCGCGTATCTGCGTAAGGATCTCGTCGATCTTGCTCGAGGTCTTACCCAGCCGGGTCATCTGACGGGTAACCCTCTTGAACAACTCCAACTCGTCTTCTGCGAGCCGCTCACGCTCGGCCTCGGCAGCCTCGGCATCAAGCTCTTCGTCACCGTCGCCGACGGGGTCAGGCTCGGCAACCTTTACCACCGAGCGCACGCGAATTTCTCCGTCGCGCAGCAGATCTACCAGGCCGCGCACATGACGGCGGCCAAAAGGAGAGCTGAAAACCGAGTCGAAAACTTCGTTCTCGCCCGCCTCAATGCGCTTGGCGATCTCGACTTCGCCTTCACGAGTGAGAAGCGGCACCGCGCCCATGTCACGCATGTACATGCGCACATAGTCGGTACCGCCATCATCGTCGGTGCTACGGGTTTCCTTCTTGCGGCGGCGGGACGCCGCCACCGGAGGCTTGGGAACCGGCACCGGTTCCGCCTCGTCGCGAACCTCGACCTGGCTCTCACGTAGCGTCAGCAGGACTTCTTCGATGTCCGACTCAGTAGTGACGTCATCATCGAGCATCTCGTTGACGTCGTCATAGGTGACAAAACCCTTGGACTTGCCGAGCTTGACGAGATCGTCGACACCACTGATGTCGCCGCGCTCGTCGGCACCGTCCGGAGTTTTCACCGGTTCTTCTGCAGATCTGCTCTTCTTAGGCATCCGAGCTCTTACGCGGTCTCCACTTTGCCAGCTGTTCCGGCGCCGTGTTGGCGGCACCAAGATCCTCTATTTTGCGTAGGCCTTCAACAACTTGCCGGTTGTGGCGTCGCCGGGCTCGCTCTTCAATTCTACGTACACAGTCGTTGAACACTCGTTCGCGCATTGCCTTGTCCGCAAACGAATCCTCGAGAAGCCTCGCGGCCATGCGACCGCCATAAGGTTCCGCGAGTCTCGAAATGACCTCAGCCGTATCAACCACCCGGCCTGCGCGAACGGCCTTAATCATATCATCAGTGAGGGCCTGCCAAATACCAGGTTCCATGGATTTTATGACATCAAGCTCTTCAGCCCTGCAAATACATTCACTATCAGTCAACAACACCGCTACCAGTAGCTCCTCAGCGCCAGAAGCTCCGCCGGCGGTGTGCACTCCGGTAGCTGCCGCGGGCCGCCCCTCACTCGCAGATTGGCCGCTATGGGCGGTACGCTTGGCCTTGCGCCCCTCGGCGCGCAGCACCTCGGCAGAAAAACCGGTCCAGTGGGCAGCCTTGCGCACCAGCAGGTCATATTCGAACGGATCATTGACCTTGGCCAGTACCCGGGCCAACTCGGCACCGACGCGGGCCATACCCGGGGCTCCTGGCGGAGCGGCCTCGGCCACATAACGGGCGTAGTCTTCGACCAGTGGGGCAGCCTCGGCAACCACTGCCCGCAGGGCTTCAGCGCCGTTGCTGCGCACGTAAGAATCGGGATCCTCGCCGCTGGGCAACGCCGTCCCCCGCGGCCACAGGCCAGCCTCGATCAAAACCGGAAAAGCGCGGGCAGAGGCACGACGTCCAGCTTCATCACCGTCGAAGAGAATCACTACATCAGAAGCGAAACGCCGGATCATACGCGCCTGCTCGATGGTGAGCGCAGTTCCACAAGTGGCCACGACATTGGCGACGCCCTGGTCGGCCAAGGAAATAACGTCGAAATAACCCTCCACCAAAATCATCGTATCGCTCGAGCGCATGGCTTCACGAGCTTCGTAAATACCATAGAGAATGCGGCTCTTGTGGTAGATATCGGATTCAGGCGAGTTCAAATACTTGGGGCCATCGTCTTCACCCAGCGCACGTCCGCCAAAACCTGTCACCCGCCCCTGGCCATCGCGGATGGGAAACATCAAACGGTTGCGGAAGCGGTCGTAAGGCTTAGCGCCACGCTCGCTTACCAAGCCCAGCTGCCTGGCCAAAGCCAGCTGGTTGCCCTCGCGGCTCAGCCAAGTGACCAAGCCCTGACCCGAGGGCGGCGCAGCGCCCAGAGCAAAAGTCTCGGCGGCCTGCTCGGAGATGCCTCGCTCTTGGAGATAGCCGAGAAAAGCTTGTGCGCGGTCAGATTCAAAGAGAAAGCGGCGGAAATAACGCGCCGCGCTAGCCGTGACCTCAAAATAGCCAGGCCGAGCGCTTTGCTGCTGGTCTGGGCTGTCGGGCACCTCGATACCGTAGCGATCGGCCACCTTGCGAACCGCCTCGGGAAAGCTGAGCTGTTCGACCTCCATTAGGAACTTAAAGACGTTGCCGCCGGCCGAACAGCCGAAACAGTGGTAAAAGCCGTTCTCATCGTTTACCGAAAACGACGGGGTCTTCTCGGTATGGAAGGGGCACAGGCCTAGAAGCGAACGGCCGCGGCTCTTCAGTGGGACGTGTGGGGATATGAATTCGGAGATTCGCGCGAGTTGCTTGATCTCTGCGATTTTCTCCTCTGGTATCACGGCCCCTCGGCAACACCCCCGCCGCTTGCTAGCGAACGGACCTGTCCTTCAGCATTGGCCATAAGTGCAGAGAAGGTTCCACCGGTCAAGTCCGCGAGCCTCGCTCCCAGATAGGACTCCTCAGCCTGTGCGTTGATCATTACCACCTTGCTGGCTGCTCCCTCAGGAAGATCCTCGGAGGCGTAGGCGTCGGGCGCCGCGCCACGCAGCACCAACAGAGTAAAGCCAACTATTACCGCACCCTTGAAGGTGCCAAATATCGCCCCAGCTATACGATTGGCCGACGACTTGTGCGCCTGCAACCACATGCGACGCACCGTAGTAACCACGTAGCGGCCTGTGGTCAGGGTCAACCCAAACAGAATCAAGAAGGCTACGCCGGTATCGAGAAACGCAGGTCCGGGAACTGACTCGGCGATTCTTGGTGCCAGCGACCCCGTCCAACGAAAGGCCGCCAAAAATGCGGCACACAGCGCAAGTAACGAGAGCACTTCGTGAACGAATCCACTAGCGTAACCGCGAAACGCGAACAGCCCGAGAACAGCAACAACAACAATATCCACACCATTCATGACAACCACACCTCCAACCGCCGCTTCCCACGTCGAAGCCATACGAGCGGTGAGTACGTCGCAAGTCTAGCACGGTTTGACTCGCAGCGCCGCCCATGGGATCGGGATCAAATTCCTGCCCCGACAACTATGATGAGAAATCTCCGAACGTTTGTGACGCTCTGCGTAGGCGCAGCCGCCATCATCACCATTGGCCTCAACAACACTGGATGTAGCGCCATGAAGACTACCCCGATCGAAGCCCGCGACCCCGCCACTACCATATACCGTCTCGACAATGGTCTGAGGGTACTGATCCGCGAAGACCATTTTGCGCCGGTAGCCGCCCTGCAGGTCTGGGTTGGTGCCGGCGCCGCCGACGAGCGCGCGATCGAGGCTGGCGTCGCCCACGTCCACGAGCACATGCTCTTTAAAGGCACCGCTAACCGTGGGCTTGGCGAAATCGCCAGCGCGGTCGAGTCTGCCGGGGGCCGGATAAACGCCTGGACCTCGTGGAATGAAACCGTCTACCACATCGTCCTGGCCTCGGCCTACGCCGACCAGGGGATCGACGTACTCGCCGACGCCGTGCGCAACTCTTCTTTCGACGCAGACGAACTCGACAAAGAGCTCGAAGTAGTGCTCGAGGAATGGAAGCGTGGCGAGGACTCACCATCACGGCGCGTTTTCAACTCGCTGTTCGCCACGGCATTCCGCGAGCACCCCTATCGCAACCCCGTGATCGGCACCGAAGAATCAATCAAAGGACTGACGCGCGAGAAAGTCCTGGATTTCTTCGGCCGCTTCTATACCCCCAACAACGTTACGGTGATCGTTGTCGGCGACGTCGACACTGCCCACGTCAAACAAGTTGTCGCCGATAAGTTTGGCGACTGGCAAGCCCGCGAGATTCAGCGCCCCGAGCGAAAGCTAGAACCACAGCAACAGGGCTTGCGTTTTGACACCATCAGCATGGATGTCCGCGAGACCCAGCTGGCATTGGCCTTCCACGTGCCCTCAGCACGTCACGCCGATGCTCCGCTGCTCGACCTGCTGGCTTTTGTGATGGGTGGCGGTGAGACCTCGCGCCTGTACAGACGGCTGGTCATCACCGAGCAGTTGGCCAACAGCGCTGGGACATTCGCCTACACGCCCCCCGATCCCGGGCTGCTGGTGACCACCATATCGCTCGAAGCCGAGGATCTGGATCGAGCCTACGCCACAACGATCGAAGAATTGGCGGCGCTGCGTAAAGCTCCCATAAGTCAGGAGGAGCTCGAGCGCGCGCGTATCAATCTAGAGAGCGACTTCGTCTTCCGCTACGAAACCGTCCAGGGTCAGGCCCGCGAGGTCGGCTACTTACTGACCGTGCATGACGACCCCAACTACGACCATGAATACTTGAGGGCCATACGTGAAGCGACGGTAGAGGATCTTCAGCGCGTTGCCCTGCGCTACATCAACCGCGACAACCTGACGGTGGTCTCGCTATTGCCAAGCGATGCCGCCAACCGTTTATCGGCCGAGGACGCCGCGGCCGGCGCCGCCCCACTGGCGACTGAAGTAGAAATGGCGGCAGCACCTGCAGAGGCACACGACAGCCACGACTCTAGCGCCGACCAAGCCGCAGCGGTACGCCGCAGCGAAACCACTGCCCCGCGCCTGTTCAAGCTCGACAACGGGATCCGTCTGATTATCGCCGAGCATCACGATGTACCAGTATTTGCCGTGCGTGCGGTTATGCTCGGCGGGGTCTTGGCGGAAACCGCCGCCACCAACGGAATATCCAACTTCGCTGCTGAAATGCTCACCCGCGGCACCACCAAGCGTAGCCGCAAACAACTGGCCGAAGACATCGAATCGATCGCCGGCAGCCTCAATGGATTCTCCGGACATAACTCTCTGGGTGTGGCCGGATCCTTCCTCTCGGATCACTTCGCCGAGGCCACCGAGCTCTTCCTCGAGACCCTACAGCAGCCAGCCTTCGCCCGGGAAGAGGTCGAGCAGGCGCGACGCGAATTATTGTTGGCCATCAAGAATCGCGAGGACGACACCGCCCACATCGCTTTCGACCTGGCCTTTGCCACCGTCTACCCCGACCACCCCTACGGCATGACGACGCTCGGCGAGACCGCCAGCGTCAGCAAGATTTCTGCGCAAGACCTGCGCCGCTTCTACGCACGCGCGCTCAACCCAGAGGCTCTGGTGGTAACCGTGGTCGGCGACGTCGATCTAAAGAGCGTGGTTTCCGAACTCGGTGGCGCCTTGGGCGGCATAGCCAAAGTAGACGATCCCTTCGTGCTACCAGCTCCCGCTCCGGCTCCAGAGGGCGTGCGCAGCAACACCCGCAGTAGCGAGCGCCACCAGGCCCATCTGGTAGTCGGATTCCCCAGTGTCACCGTGCGCGACCCCGATCGCTACGCTTTGTCGGTTCTCGATAACATTCTTTCGGGGCAAAGTGGCAGGTTGTTCTACGAGCTGCGCGACCGCCAGAGCCTGGCCTACAGTGTAACCTCGTTCTTCACCAAGGGTTTGGCCAAGGGGCTGTTCGGCGCGTACATCGGCACCGATCCGAGCAACACCGAGGTGGCGATGAAAGGGCTGCTTGCCGAGCTCCAAAAGGTGCGCAGCAGCGACGTCAGCGCCGAAGAATTGGAACGCGCCGCGCGCTATCTTATCGGCTCGCGGGCGATTTCGTTACAGACCAATGGTGCAATGTCTGAGGACATGGCCTTCAACGAACTCTACGGGCTAGGCTATTTGGCCGGGCGAGAATACGCCGACAAAATCAAAGCTGTCAGTCTAGCCGATGTGCGTCGCGTGGCGGAAAAGTACCTCGACCCCGACATCCGCGCCGAGATTATCGTCGGCCCGCCCGAGGCCCTCAAAGCTGCGGGCAAGAACTAGTCGCTGCTATCGCCACTGCGGGCAGTTCGACGGCGCACGCTCGGCGTCAAGCGGCGCGGGTTGGCTACGCGATCAGGATAGTCGCTGAAGATTCCCGCAACACCCAGCGCGCTCAACAAGGAGATCTCTCCCGGCTCGTTTGCGGTCCAAGTCCACACCGACAGACCCCTAGCGCGAGCGCGCTCGATGAGGTCATGGTCGATCATGGAAGTATGGGGGTTGAGGGTTTCAGCCCCGAGCCGCTCGGCCAGTTCCAAGGCGGGTGACAGCCCACCCTTGTTGCAAAGGATGCCGATCCTCGCGCTCGGGACCAAACGCCGAACGATCGCGACCGCGGCGGTGTTGAACGAAGAGAAGATAACGTGCTCAAAAGCCTCGAAACGTGCTACAGCAGTGATGACGTGCTTGGTCAATTTTTCGACACGTTGGTCGGGTTTTAGCTCGATGTTGAGCGTCACCCTGCCCGCCAAAGTCTTGAGAGTCTCTTCGAGAGTCGGGATCTCGATGCCCTTAAACGAGGCGCCGAACCAAGATCCCGCGTCGAGCTTGGCAATTGCCGGAAAATCCGTAGCGTTGACCCGGCCCTTGCCGTCGGTAGTACGCTCGAGAGTATCGTCGTGAAAAATTATTGCTACATCATCTCGTGTCAGCTGAACATCGAACTCGATGGCATCCGCACCGAGATCGAGAGCTTTCACGAAAGAGAGTTTGGTGTTCTCCGGTGTGATCCCCGCCGCCCCGCGGTGGCCTATAGCCAATACTTCTCCACGCACGCCTCTCAAGGTATCAGTCAGGCTGGTACGGTCTAAGCTTATGAGCACCGCCACTTGGTTCGAAATTAGACTGCGAGCACGCCGCGACAGTGTCGATCTACTTTCGGCCTTGCTCGATGATCAGGGCTACCGGGCGCTCGAGCTGCGCGAGAGCGCGGCTGCAACCGAAATCGTCGTTTTCAAGGAGGGGGGTAGCCTCGACGAGGCCATGAATGCTGCCCAGCGCATCGTTGGCGCACTCCCAGCCGAGGCCCTGCTCGAACCACCAGCGGCGGTTAGCGCGCTCGACCAAGAGGACTGGCGCGAGAACTGGAAACAACACTTCCCGCGACTTACCGTCGGACGCCGTCTTGAAATATCGCCGCCGTGGGAAAGTCCCCAAGCGCGAGAAGCAGGGCGTCTGGTGGTAGTGATCAACCCCGGGCTGGCCTTTGGTACCGGCCACCACGAAACCACCGGCGCTTGTCTAGAGCTGCTCGATGGCCTAATCGACGGCGCAGTAAGTGTTGCCGATATAGGCTGCGGTGCCGGAATTCTCGCCATCGCCGCCGCCAAGCTCGGTGCCGCCCGGGTCTGGGCCGGCGACAACGATCCTCAGGCCGTGGCCACAGCTCGCGAGAACGCGCTTACCAACAACGTCGCCGATCAGATAGAGATTGTTCGTGCAGATGGTCCGCCTCGAATAGCTACAGATGGCATCGGCTTTGACGTGGTAGTCGCCAATATTCTTGCAGAAACCTTGGTCAGCATGGCCACGGCCCTGACTGACTGCGTCAAACCTGGTGGGACTTTAGTGCTGTCGGGCATTGAGTCCTCACGTCGGTCTCTGGTAGAAGACGCGCTGGCGCGAAGGGGCTGGTCGGTCGCCACAGTCCTGCCGCGCGGCGAGTGGACCACACTGGCACTTCGGCAATCCTGAGAAACGCTAGACCAAGGCCGGAACAGGTACACGAGAACGATGGCACACGAAAAAGAGACGCAGGCGCCAAGCGCTGCTCAACGCATGCGCAGCACAGCCGAGGCCGCAGCCCAACCGAAGACCCGCTTCTACGTCGAACCTGAAAAGCTCGATGCCGATCGAGCGGTGCTCACCGGGCCAGCCCATCACCATCTCAAGAACGTGCTGCGGATGAAGCCGGGCGATGAACTGCTGGTCTTCGATGGGGCCGGACGCGAAGCGGTCGGCATACTCGAGGCCTTCCACGGCGAAACCGCAGTAGTACGAATAACCGGCGACACCGACGCCAGTACCGAATCCTCGCTAGATCTAACCCTTTCCCCCTGCCTGGCCAAAGGAAGGAAGATCGACCTGGTGGTGGAGAAAGCCGTCGAGCTCGGCGTCGACCGTATCTGCGTGGTCACCTCGCAGCGTAGCGTCGGCCGCTTGAGCGCCGACTCGGCTGTCGATCGCGTAGAGCGTTGGCGGCGTATAGCTCAGGGCGCGGCCGAACAGTCTGGGCGCTCCGTCTTGCCGGTGGTGGAGCGCATACGCAGCCTCGAAGAATTCGCCGCAGAGCGCCCCAACGACGCCCTGGGCCTGGTCTTCACCACTCGCGCAGATCCCGATCCCCCTGCAACCCTGAGGCAACGCTACCCAAACACGCGCAAGGTAATCTGCATTGTCGGCCCCGAGGGTGGACTGACGCCGGAAGAAATCGAGATCACCCGTAACCACGGCTTCATCGACGTGGGCATGGGGCCGCGCACGTTGCGCGCTGAAACCGCGTCAATAGTCGCCGCAGCAATCTGTCAGCACCTGTGGGGCGACCTTGGACGGCGACCACCAGTTACGGTTAGTCCAACATGAAGTTTCTAACGCTAATGGATCCCATCGAGTCGATCGATGTAGAGAAGGATACGACTTTTCTCTTTCTGCAAGAGAGCCAGACCCGCGGCCATCTCAACTACTACTGCGGCGTAGCCGACCTCTCGGTAGACGGTAACGATGGCGTCTTGGCGGAATGCGCCTCGCTAGAGGTCAGTGCGGTGCAGGGCAGTCACTTCCGACTCGGACCGCGCTCGCGTGTATCCATGAGTGAGTTCGATGCGGTTTTCATGCGCAAGGATCCGCCTTTCGATATCGATTTCTTCTTCTCCACTCACCTGCAGAGCCTCATCGATGAAAACCGCACCTTCGTATTCAACCGTGCCGCCGGTTTGCGCGAGGCCACCGAGAAACTTTTCATATTGCGCTTCCCCGACTTGATCGCCGAGACCATGGTTTCGGCCAACTCGGCACAGATTCTTGCCTTCGCCGACAAGGTTGGTGGAGACATTGTCGTAAAGCCTCTCGATGGCTGCGGCGGACTCGGAATTTTTCGGATTACCCGCGGCGATCTCAACACCAATTCAATACTGGAAACTATCACCGACAATGGACGGCGACAGGTGATGGCGCAGCGCTTTCTCCCTGAATCTCGCGATGGAGACATGCGACTCATCGTACTCGATGGCCGCCCGCTCGGAGCCATGAAGAGAGTCCCACGCGATGACGACCTGCGCGGCAACATCCACGTTGGCGGCAGCTGTGTTGCCGCTGTGATCGGAGAGCGTGAGCGCAGCATCTGCGAGCGCCTGGCACCGGCGCTGCGCGAGCTCGGAATTGCCTTTGCCGGGCTCGACATCATCGGCAACTACCTCACCGAAGTAAACGTGACCAGTCCCACCGGGATCCAGGAGATCAACCGCTTAGATCGCACCAAGCTGGAAGCCGAGGTCATCGACTTCGTCGAGAGCAAGTGTGAAGAGCTAGGGCGAGGCCAAGCACGGTGATTACCAAGCCACAGGCCGCGCTGAGCTTGCTCGTGGTGTTGCTGGCGAGCACAGCTCCCGCCGTGGTCGAGGCAGCCAGCGGCTCGCGGCGCTTCGAGGTGGTCTACGAAGTAACCATCGACCCGCCCGAGTTCACCAGCAGATTGGAAGCCTGGATTCCCGCGCCCACCACCTCGACCTCGCAGTTTGTTGGGCATCTCAAGATCGAGGCCGATGTCCATCCTCGCCTTACCGTGGAACCCGCCCACAAGAACGGGATGATGTACCTGGAGTCGCTCGGACCTTTCGACGCACCGGTAAGCGCGCGTCTGAGCTACGAGATAGAACGCCTGGAGTACCACGGTCGTTACGCCGCCCTGCCCGACATCCGTTTCTTGACTCCCGCGGCCTTGGCGCCGCTTGATGGCGTAGTCGCCGAGTTGGCCGAGAAGGCTACCCATGGCCGCAACGGTGCATTGGCGAAAGCGCGCGGTATCTATTCCTACATCACCGGCACGCTCCACCACGACTCCGCCACTGCCGGATCGGGCCGCGGCGATGTAGTGCTGGCCTGCGACAAGAAGGCGGGTGACTCCTCGGACTTCAACGGTTTGTTTGTTGCCATGGCTCGCAGCGCCGGCATCCCGGCTCGCTTCCACGTAGGCTTCGCGCTGGACCCCAAGGCCAGCCGCGGCACACTGGCCCAACCCTACGCTTGGGCCCAGTTCTACGTGGACGACAAGGGCTGGATCCCCGTCGACACTTTCGCCGGACGCGTCAGCACCGGCAAACGTGCCAGCTATTTCGGCGCCATCGACCACGACCGCTTCGAGCTGAGCAGCGGCCGCGATATCATGCTGTCGCCACCCCAATCGGGCGGTGCGCTGAACTTCTTCGCCCTGCCCTACGTCGAAATCGACAACAAGCCCATCGAGGAGCACTGGCGGGTGCGCACGCGGATCACTTTCGAGGAACGCTGAAAGCCGTACCGGGGCTCGCGTTTGACCCCCCTGGTAACCGCCGCTACATCTTTCCAGCCGGTCGGGTCAGCCCCTTTACCAACAGCCGGCCCGCATCGCGCAGCTTAGTGCCCAGGTAGCTCAGTTGGTAGAGCAGCGGACTGAAAATCCGCGTGTCGGTGGTTCG
>CAZPPZ010000058.1:0-14697 GCA_964588545.1 uncultured Myxococcales bacterium
ACCAAACCTCTCGCTTGCGCGCGCACATGCGTGTGACCTAGTCGCGACCGACTAGCGGCAGATCGTAGCGCTCCTAAGCTGTGTTGACTGGCCAGGCTTTGTCCGGGTCTGGCGACGAACGCAGCCATGCTATCCGGAGTTATGCGCTGGCGATGGCGCAATCGGGGCGGTGTCGGGCCCCCGCTCGCGCCGTCGCGATGATTCACGTAGGCTCGCGACAATTAGTATCAACGCTTGGAGTCTTCAGTCCCCAGGCGATTAGGAGTTATACAAGATGAGAGAAGCTGTCGTTGTATCGAACGTCCGCACGGGTTTGGCAAAATCTTACCGTGGTTCGTTTAATGCCACCCGTTCCGACGACCTATGCGCCCACGTGCTTGACGCCGCGATGACGCGGGTTCCGGCCTTGGACAAGGCGGATATCGAAGACGTCATCGTCGGTTGTGGATTCCCCGAGGGCGTACAGGGTATGAACGTAGCGCGCATCTCTTTGTTGGGCGCGGGATTCCCCGAGGTTGTAGCCGGGACCACGGTTAACCGTTTCTGTTCGTCGGGACTACAGGCCGTCGCCATGGCGGCTCACCAGATTGTTGCAGAGGGTGCCGACGCGGCTATCGGCGCCGGCGTTGAAAGTATTACTCTGGGCGAGGGAAAGGTTAACCCGGCCGACATCGTCAGCCCCAAGGTTCAAGAGATGTGGCCTGGGGTTTATCATCCTATGGGGCAAACTGCGGAGCTCGTTGCCGAGCGCTATGGTATAGCGCGTGAGGACCAAGACGCTTTTGGGCTGCGCAGTCAACAGCGTTACGCTGCGGCTCAGGAAGCCGGCCTCATCAACGATGAGATCGTTGCCATGACTGTACAGTGGGCCACCAAGGATGCGGAGGGCAACATTGTCATGGAAGAGAAGACGGTTGACCGTGATGAGTGCAACCGTCCGCAGACGACCCTAGAGGGCTTGGCCGGGCTCAAGACCGTTTTCAAGGAGAACGGCACGGTAACCGCGGGCAACGCCTCGCAGATGAGCGACGGTGCCTCGGCCACGGTGTTGATGTCGGCCGACGCGGCCAAACAAAAAGGCATCGAGCCCATCGGGATCTTCCGGGGCTTTGCCGTGGCCGGATGCAAGCCGGAAGAGATGGGTATTGGACCGGTTTTCGCCGTGCCAAAACTTCTCAAACGTCACGGGCTGAAGATCGAAGACATAGATGTCATCGAACTCAATGAGGCTTTCGCATCGCAGGCGCTCTACTGCTGCCGAGAGCTCGGCATCAGTGACGAGCAGGTCAATCCCAACGGCGGCGCTATCGCTATCGGACACCCTTACGGTATGACCGGATCACGCTTGGTGGGAACGCTACTGCGCCAGCTAAAGCGTAACAAGCAGCGCTACGGAATCGTCACGATGTGCATCGGCGGTGGGCAGGGAATGGCGGGTCTGTTCGAGGCCTGTTAGGCGAAGCTTGCGATGCTGGCTGACCACGAACGCGAGTTGAGTCGGCTGCTTGCGCTTTTTCGCAAGGGCCACATTTCCGAGAGCGTGCTGCTGAGCCAGATGCGAGAGATCGAGAACGGCAGTGCTGACGACGGCGGCGACGATGGCGGCGAGGCGCAAGCGGTTGACGATACTCGGCCCGTGGGGGCAATGTCGCTAGCGAGCCTCCTCGATGACTATCGCGTGGCCGAGGCCTCGGGTGCCAAGGCGCTGAGGGCGTGGGCTGAGTTGTCACGCGACCCGGTGTTGGTCGGCGGGCTACGTACTATCGCTGCTCGAGAGGCTGTCCACGCGAGTTTGCTAGAGGAGCGAGTACGGGAGCTCGGTGGCACTCCCAGTGCCGAGACGCCTGTCTGGATGAGCGAGTACAATGCATCGATAACCGATCCCGACGCCAGTGATCTAGACCGTCTCGCTTCTTTGGTAGCGCAGTTTCCCGCTGTAGATGAGGCCGTAGCTCCGCTGCAACGGGCCATCGACTCGATCGACGACGACGACCTGACGCGCGAGTTGTTGCAGACCATCTGCCAGGATGAGGTTGCGACGCTAGAGTGGATCCACGCGGCTTTTTCGCGTTATCGCGACGAGTCTAACTGACGCTGCTAGGTGGTCGTGGCGTGTGATCTGCTGAGTGATGCAGTGTCGACGACCGCGACTGTCTGTTAACCCGCGGTACCTGGATCAGCCGCAGCGGGCGAGGTGTCGGTGAGCTGAGCTTGCTGCGCGCCGCTTCGTGTTCGAGTAGCCACTGTTTGAGCTCAAGACCGCCAGCGTAGCCAGTCAAGTTACCATTGCTTCCAATCACGCGATGGCAGGGAACCAAGATCGGCACGGGGTTGGCGTTCTGGGCGTTGCCGACCGCACGCACGGCTCGTGTATTGCCGATGGCTGAGGCTATTTCGCGGTAGCTGGTGGTCTCGCCAAAACGAATTGCCGCGACTTTGCGCCATACATCTATCTGGAACGCCGTTCCGACAAGCTCGTAAGGTACGGTGAACTGGGTAAGACCAGCGGTAAAGTAGGCTTCGATCTCGGCGCAGGCTTTCTTGAGGATCGGGCTAACGCCGTTTCGTTTTGAGGCCATTGGAAAGTGCAAGGCCAACCACACGTTGAGGCGTAGCTCCGCGTTGGGTCCCGGGAGTTCTACTCTGACTAGTCCCGACGGCCGTGCTGCCAGCCACACGCGACCGATCGGTGTGGGCACCGAAAGAGATATTATCAGTTCAGCCGTGGTTCGCCCCCTTACCCGGATTCGCCGTTGACAGGATCCAAGCTACCGCTTACAGCCGAGAGTTACTACGGCGATTGGCACCTTCGTGCAATGCCAGGCCGCACAGTGGATCGGCCTGCGGCGATTCGGCGGGGTTCTTATGTCAAGTGAAAATAGCGTTGCGCTCCGCTGCTCGGCCCTGCACAATTCGGACAGGCAATATGGAGGTGTGTAGTGGCGGCTAAGTCGATGGCTAGTGGTAAGTCTATAGCAGTTCTTGGAACCTCGGATCCATCGCGAAACTTGGCGATTTCGGCGCTGCTACGCGAATGCATCGAACGTCACGGTTGGAGTGAGCGTCTCGAAGTGAGCGCGGCCGGGTATGCCGGTGGTGCCGGTAAAGTGGCCAGCGCCGCGTTTGCGGAGCTGACTGCCCGTGGCGTCTGTCCCGCCAAGGACCGTTGTCCTGACATAGAGATCGACGCCGCGCCAATAGCAGCGGCCGACTGTCTGGTAGTTGCTACCGACGAGGAGGCGGATCTGTTCTTGACCTGGCCCGAGTCTACGGGGAAACCGCTATTCGCCCTTACTGAATTCCTTGGCAGTGACGGCTGGGCGGTTGGCGACCCTAGCTCGGACCTAGCGCTGTTTCTCAAGCAAGTCGGTGACGCAGTGCCGATGGTGCTGCGCTCGATAATCGCCGGCGGCCTCTAACCCGCTTGGTTTAGGGCTGAAGTAAGCGGAAGCCTAGCTGGGCCTGCAGTTCTTCGAGAAACTCATCGCCGCTGTGCAAGCGTAGGAACTGCCGACGCTTTCTTGCGACGACTAGAGTCTCGGGACGCTCGTCGTTGAGCACCGTGGCCAACGCAGCAGCATAGCCTTCTCGCTTGACGATAGTACGAGTTTCTAGCCCGGCAGCGGCGGCCCGGCGCGCGATATTCCGGGCTTGTTCGAGCAGCTGTTGCTCGCGACGGCTCTGCAGAGAATCAACCACGCCGGCTGATGGTCTTGGTCCGATCAGGCCATTCTCCGCTAGTTGTGACGCGACTCTGTCAGAACCGAGGTGGTCGAGGATGGCGACAAGCACGAGTGTTTGCCGCGCCTTGCATGCCTCGCCGACGGCTAGATCGGCCACACGCTGGCTCGACGGGGTAGCGCCCAAAATGAGCATTACGGGCGGCACGCTCTGAATCTATCATTTCAGCTGAGCCAGGAACAAGCACGGCGGCGCGGGTCTGGGTTAGGGCAGCAGCAGCACTGGAGTACCAATATCCACGCTCTTGAACAGTTCGGTGATATCCTCGTTAGCCATCGCGACACAGCCGTGGGTCCAGTTGTGTCGCTTGGCTTGGTCGTGAGAGCGATCATTGCCGTGGATGCCGATCGCACGACCTATTCCTTGAACCGTACCACCAATGGTGGGGATGAGGTTGAGTGCGAGATCTTGTTGGTAGCGCTGTCGGTCCTCGTCGTTGGGGTAGTCGATTCCCAGAAAATAGCGCCAGCGTCGGTGCGGACGTTTATCGATGATGTGGTAGAGTCCTTCGGGGGTGCGCATATCACCCTCATAACGTTTGGGACCTTTTGGCCGCGAGCCGATGGTGATGGGGTAACTGTTGACGAGCTTGCCATATCGGTAGACCTCGAGCGTCAGTAGAGACTTGTCGACTACCAGGGCGAGATCGGCGGCTGCTATCGCTTCGAGACGATTGTGTATGGGGTTTGCTACAACAGTTGGTGCGTTAGGACTGAACGGCCACCAGCCATGGGCGGGTATCGCCTGTGTGCATCCGGGGAGCACGAACAGTGAGAAGGCAAGAGCTGTGAATCCGCGCAACGACATCCTAATTTGTGTATGTCCATGAACCGTCACACGAGCAAATATTGTTGCTGGGGCCGGCATGCTCTGCAACTTCGTTGACCCCTCGTTGTGGCATGCTAGTGTTTCGGCCTAACCGGGAACGAAAACCGTTGTTACTAAACCGGATTGTGCCTGCGCTGGCGAGGATGAGCGCGATCATCTCGGCGGGGTTAGCCGTAGCCCTGCTGGTGTTGCCAGTTTTTTCTTGGGCCGCTGAGCCAACACTCGAAGAATGGCCGCTCGAGGCTCTGGCCGAGCCCTCGGGCATCGTTTATCACGCGCAACGTAAAAGCTTGTTCGTCTGCGGTGACGAAGGTGATGTAGCTGAGGTAAGCATCAGCGGAAAGCTACTCAAGATTCGTAACATCGGTGGCGATCTCGAGGCTATAACTACCGATCCAGCAACAGGCTTGCTCTATGTCGTTCGCGAGGGTCATGAAATAATTTTTGAACTGCGACCCGAAGACTTCAAAATCACCCGGCGATTTACCATTGACCGTAGCTTTCGAGGTGACGCGAATTTCTTGAAACGCGGGGGTGATGGCATCGAGGGGCTTACTTTTGTCGCTGAGGCTGATCATGCTGAAGGTGGACGGTTTTTTGCCGTCAACCAGTTCGATCCGCCGGTTCTTGTAGAACTGCAGGTGCCGTTGCGCAGCGCCAAGGAAAAATTTGAGGTGGCTAGTATAGTCAGCGCCCATGAGGTCGCTTCGGCACCGTTGTCGGGGATCTACTGGTCGGCACGTTCGCGTACGTTTCAGGTGGTGTCGGCGCTGTGGAAGGCGGTCTACGTTCTTGACGAGCATGGCGAACGCCTGCGCACCGTACGTATTCCGGGGCTAATGCAGGAAGGGGTTGCAGCACTTCCCGACGGTTCATTCGTCATCGCCCAGGACACCGGCGGTTTGATAAGATGGAAGCCTGCGACTGATCCTTTCGCGGTGGCTCAGGCCAAGGTTGATGCAGGTGGCAGTTCTCAAGAAATCGAAAACTAGACGAGTAACAAACAGCCGTCCTCTAGCGGCAGTGGTATTGGCCGCTGGTGAGGGTAAGCGCATGCGCTCATCCTCACCCAAGGTGTTGCATGAGATAGCTGGGGAATCTTTGATTTCTCACGTTCTTTCGGCGGTCGATGGGTTGAAGCCCGAGCGCGTGATCGGCGTGGTGGGTCATCATGCTGAGGCTGTCTCGGCGGCGCTCGAAGACCGTGCCCACTGTGTGATTCAGGCCGAGCAGTTGGGGACCGGCCATGCTGTGGCTCAGGCACGCAAGGCCTTGCGTGGATTTGATGGCGATGTTGTTGTCTTGTGTGGCGACGCGCCGCTGCTGCGCAGCTCGACTCTGCGCAAGCTCGTTCAAACTCACCGTCGCCGTGGTGCCACGGCGACGGTGCTTACGATGATCGTAGACGAACCTGGTGGCTATGGCCGAATAATCGCCGCGGATGACGGCTGCGTGAGGATCATCGAGCACGCTGATGCGAGTGAATCGGAGCGCGCCATAGATGAGGTGAACACCGGTACTTACTGTTTCGACGCGAAGTTTCTCTTTACTGCTCTTACCAAACTCGGACGCGACAACGCTCAGGGCGAGTACTACTTGACCGACATCATGGAGCGAGCATCGCAGCACCAACGCGCCGCTCGTGTGATCCTTGATGACTGTAGCGAAGGGCTCGGGGTGAACTCGCGGGCTGAACTCGCGCAAGCCGAGGCGATCATGCAGGAGCGTCTGATCATTCGCTGTATGGATAAGGGTGCGACCTTCATCGATCCGGCAACGGTGTGTCTGTCGGCCAAGACCCGCATTGGCAAAGACAGTGTGATCGGTCCCAATGTCCGCACCGAAGGCGAGACGCTGATTGGCCCGCGCTGTCGCGTCGATGGAACAGTGTATCTTAAAGACACGGTCATCGGCTCTGACGTTCATATCAAGTGGGGAGTGGTGGCTAGCGATGCCCGAATAGATAATGGGGCACAGGTAGGCCCGTATGCGCACCTACGCCCGCAGGCGGTGCTCGGCAAGAACGTTCACGTAGGTAACTACGTCGAAGTGAAGAAATCGCGGATCGGGCGTGGCTCTAAAGCGAATCATCTGAGCTACATCGGAGACGCTGAGGTTGGAGCTAACGTCAACATCGGAGCAGGAACGATCACCTGCAATTATGACGGGGTAGACAAGTACCGTACGGTCATTGGTGATCGCGTACAGATAGGCAGTGATACTCAGCTGGTCGCGCCGGTTACGCTGGGTGCCGATTGTTACGTTGCTGCGGGCTCGACGGTCACTTGTGATGTCGAAGCTGGAGCGTTGGTGTTCAACGACAAACGGCAGATGAGCCGCAAGGGATGGGTCGAGGGGTTTCGGCGCCGTAAGAGAAAGCTTGCTGTTGGTGCGCCCAAGAGCGGTGGCAGAGCCACCAAGAGGAAAGGCTGATGTGTGGGATCGTCGGATACGTCGGGCAACGTGAGGCTGACCGCGTGTTGGTCAGTGGGCTGCGCAAGCTCGAGTATCGTGGCTATGACTCGGCCGGGGTGGCTACCATCGTGGATGGTGACATCGAGATACGCCGAGCAGTTGGTAAGCTCGACAACCTAGAGTCTTCACTGCGGGATAATCCGATTCGTGGAACGACGGGAATCGGCCATACGCGTTGGGCTACCCACGGTCGGCCGTCGGAACAAAATGCTCATCCCCACCGCTCCTCTGACGTAGTCGTCATTCACAACGGTATTATTGAAAATTACGTCGCGATTCGTGAAGAGCTAATCGCGTCGGGGGCCGAAATTCTTTCGGAGACCGATACCGAGGTCATTTCTCATCTGATCGAGAGAGAATTCATAGATGGTCGTGACCTGTTCGAGGCGACCCGCGCTGCTATTGCCAGGCTCGAGGGCTCCTACGCGATCGTGGTTATGTCGAATCGCGAGCCCGACCGGTTGATTACCGCCAAGAACGCGACTCCGGTGGTTATCGGTGTTGGCGACGGCGAGGCGTTCGTCGCTTCGGATGTGCCGGCGCTGCTCGAATACACTCGTGATGTCGTGTTTCTCGAAGATGGTGAACTGGCGTCGGTATCATCGAGCGGTATTGAGTTGTTTACCTTTGCCGGTGAGGCCGTCGAGCGCGCGCCGCGCACGATCACATGGGATCCGGTAACGGCTCAGAAGGGCGGCTACAAACACTTTCTCCTCAAAGAGATCCATGAGCAGCCGCAGGCGATCATCGACACCATGCGCGGTCGTATCCTTCAAGAGTCGGAGGAGCGTGGCGACATTCTACTACCCGAACTCGATGCCATCTCTTCACGGCTCAATTCCATCGAGCGAATCGCCCTGGTCGCGTGCGGCACCGCGTGGCATTCGGGCGTGGTTGGCAAGTTCATCATCGAGCGCTTCGCGCGGCTATCCGCCGAAGTCGATTATGGTAGCGAGTTTCGCTATCGAGATCCGTTGGTCGATGAAAAAACCTTGCTAGTGGTGGTGTCGCAATCGGGCGAAACCGCCGACACGCTAGCTGCACTGGAAACCGCCAAGGCCTGTGGTGCACCAGTGGTAGCGATATGCAACGTTGTCGACTCGTCTATAGCGCGCAAAGCCGATGCCGTAATTTATACACACGCTGGGCCGGAAATCAGCGTCGCGAGTACCAAAGCGTTTACCACTCAGCTGACCGCGTTCTATTTACTCGGATTGTATCTCGGGAGGCTGATCGGCCGAATCGAACCGCAGCTCGAAGCCGAATGCCTCCAAGCATTGGTAGAGGTACCGCTTCTTATCGAACAGATACTGGCTCAGGACGATGCGATAGCTAAAGAAGCGAGACGCTACGCGCATGCCTCGAACATGCTCTATCTCGGACGTGGCATAAACTATCCGATCGCATTGGAAGGCGCACTCAAACTCAAAGAAATTTCGTACATTCACGCCGAAGGTTATCCTGCCGGCGAAATGAAACACGGCCCTATAGCTCTTATCGACGAGAGTATGCCGGTGGTGGTGCTAATTCCCTATGACGAGGTCTACGGAAAGACTCTCAGTAACCTCAGGGAGGTGGAGTCTCGTGGCGGGCGGATTATCGCTATCACCGACCGCGCTGACGACGAACTGAGAAAAATCGCCGCAACTGTCATCGAGGTGCCGACCAGCAGTACCAGTCTGATGCCATTGTTGTTGACCATTCCTCTGCAGCTGTTGGCCTACTATATCGCCATCGAGCGCGGTACCGACGTGGATCAGCCACGTAATTTGGCCAAGAGCGTCACCGTAGAATAGTCGCTTCCCCCTGGAGGTACCCGCGGCGGCGTTTTCTAAGCGCGCCGTGAAGCGGCTATATTGCCCGGGTGTTTTCCAGCGATCCCAAATCGGCAGCCGCGGGTGGCCAGGAAGTACCCGTGATCGCCCCCGTGGAAGAAATCGTCGCCGATTTGCGCGCCGGCAAGATGATCATCCTCATGGACGATGAAGATCGTGAGAATGAGGGAGATCTGGTCGTTGCTGCCGGGCTGGTCACCGCTGAGCACATCAATTTCATGCTCAAACACGCTCGTGGGCTGATCTGTATGCCCATGACCGAGGAACGTTTGGACAGATTGGGCCTGCGCATGATGGTGGCGACCAATACCGCACCGTTGGGCACCGCGTTTACGGTGTCGATAGATTCTCGGGCGTTGGCGGGTAACGGTATCTCGGCGGTGGGCCGGGCGCGGACGATTGTCGAGGCGGTAAGTCCTGGTGCTGATGCCGGCGACTTTGTCGTTCCAGGGCACGTCTTCCCGTTACGGGCCCGCGGTGGCGGGGTGTTGGTGCGCACCGGTCAGACCGAAGGTGCGGTAGATCTGTGTCGGCTCGCGGGGCTCGAGCCTGCCGGGGTGATCTGTGAGATTCTCAAACCGGATGGTACCATGGCCCGTCTTCCCGACATCATGACCTTTGCGCGTGACCACTCGCTCAAGGTTGGGACGGTTGCCGATATCATTCAATATCGCATTCAGCACGAATCGTTGGTCAAGAAGGTCGCAAGCGCGCGCTTGCCGACCAAGTTTGGTAACGGCTTTACGGCGCACGTCTATACAACCGATGTCGAAGAAGGTGAGCACCTGGTGCTGGTCAAAGGTGATATCGATGCTGAAGTGCCCACCATGGTGCGCGCCCACGCCGAATATTTTCCTGGGGACGTTTTTGGCTACAACCTGCGTAACACCGGTAAGCTGCTGCACGCTGCGATGGAGAGGATTTCAGCGGAGGGTTGTGGCGTGGTGCTCTACGTACGTCGTCATGGGCGCGGTGCCGAAATGCTCGGCGAGGACAAGCCCGGGCCGATCACTACGAACCCCGGTGCGCGGTTAGCCGCGTTCAAAGACTACGGTATCGGCGCGCAGATTCTGCGTGATGTTGGTGTGGGTAAGATACGGTTGCTCACTAATTCCCCGCCGCGACTGCCCAATCTCGCGGGCTACGGCCTAGAGGTGGTCGAAGTCGTCGCACTGTAGCCCACGCGAGCGCCGACACGCTAGGGTGCGGCGATCGCGTAGTGCAGGGTCAGGTAGTGGGTGTTGAGGCCGGCGTTGGTGTCGGCCCAGATCCCGGCATGCGAAATATGGCGAAAGCGATAGCCCAGCGACCAGCCGTTGCCCCAACGCGCGCCAACGCCGAGGTTGTCGGTGAAGAGCACCCGTGACCCGAGGTTGAAGCCGCGAAGATCGCTGTAGATCAGTCCGATTCCCCCTTCAAAGTAGGGGGATAGCTGCTTGTCGCGGCGCGACAAGGGTTCCAGGTGAAACAGCGGCAGTACTTGAATCTCGAAGCTGTCACGGTCACCAGCGATTATGCCTAGCTGTGGCTCGACCGCGAAAGTCAGGTCGCTGCCCACCCGAGCCGCCCAAACACTCAAACGCTGACTGGGCTCGAAGTCCCAGCGCCAGCCCAGCGACGGAATAACCAGGTCGCCCTCGTCTTCTGTGGAGACCCCCAGAGCCAAGACTGGCCCCTGCGAGCGCAATTGGGCGGCCGCGACCGGGGCGGGTGTGGCAAAAATGTAACTGGCGGCCAGCGCCAACACGGCGACGGCGACGATGGATATGCGGCTATACTGTCTCATTATATTCCTATCGGGGTGGCGGCTGGTCGTGTACGGACCCCGTATGCGGTTTCGATGTGGCTCGCAAATTGTTGATTGGTCAGGTAATTTGGCAATTGTGCATGTTCTCTTGTGCCGCTATCCGTGGCGCCGTCGACTAATACCCGGACTGCTCTTGGCGATATTTGCCGGGGTGCTTGCGGTTGCTTCCCACGCCGTCGCCGAGTTGCCGACACCGGTCGCCATGACCGCAAGTTGTTCGGTCAGCAAAGTTGCTGTCGGTGATGATGTCGAGGTGTCGGTGAACATTGTCATCGACGAGGGCTGGCATATCAATGGCCACGAGCCCGCACAGGATTTTTTGGTTGCTACTAGGCTCACCTTTGAGCTGCCAGAGGGGATGACGGTCAGCTCGGTAGCCTACCCTCAGCCTGTAACGCGTCGCTTGGCTGTAGGCGGAGATCGTGATCTGCGCCTTTATGAGAACTCCGTGGTCGTCGTCGGCCAGCTTCACTATGTTAGCGGCACAGTGCCGGCGGTCGAACCGAAGGCCATACTGCGCTACCAGGCCTGCAACGACACTGTCTGTCTGCGCCCGGCGACTTTGAGCGTGCCCCTGTCGCTGGAGGTCGTGGCCGAGAATTCGGCGATGACAGCCGGTCTTGGTGATGATGGGGCAGATATGATTGCTGCGCTCGTCAGCCGCGGTTGGTGGGCGGTTATCCCGGGGATGATTCTTCTCGGACTAGCGCTCAACCTAACTCCCTGTGTCTATCCCTTGATCGGCGTCACCCTGGCCTACTTCGGCAGCCAGGCCGGCGGCGACCGCTACCGCCGACTGCTTCTGGCTAGCATCTATACACTGGGCATAGCCCTAACGTTTTCTGTTCTAGGTGCGCTAGCTGCGCTTTCAGGCGGATTGTTTGGTGGAGCTCTGGCGCATCCGCTGGTCAACCTGGCGCTGGCGCTGTTGATGTTCACGCTGGCGCTTTCGTCGTTCGGGTTCTACCAGATGCGCCTGCCCTCTAGTCTGGGCAGCGTACTGGGCCAATCGGGAAACGGCACCCTTGGCGCTCTGTTCATGGGCATGACCATGGGTCTGGTCGCCGCACCGTGCGTCGGTCCGGTAGTGATCGGGCTGCTGATTTTTGTAGGCAGCCGTGGCGATCTGTTGCTGGGGCTGTCGTTGTTTTTTCTGCTCGCGGTTGGGCTTGGCTTACCCTATGTGGCCTTGGCGATGGCCGCCGGGTCGATTTCGTCATTGCCCCGTTCGGGGGGATGGTTGCAGTGGACCGAACATTTTTTCGGCTGCGTTCTCGTTGCTATGGGCATTTATTTCTTGCGGCCGGTGCTGCCCGAGCTAGCCAACGCGGTAGCGATGCCGTCGTTTATTGGTTTATCGGCGGTATATTTGGCATTTCTTGACCCTTCTGGGTCGGAGTTCCGAGGTTTTGTCATGGGACGACGTGTGGCTGGGGCCTTGGCCCTGAGCGTGTTGGTGTTCGTATATGCCCCACGGGGCGAGGGCGGAGAGGAGCTGCAGTGGCAGTCCTTCTCGGCCGAGGCCTACGATAGCGCGCGTTTGAGTGGCGCCCCGTTCGTGATCGAATTCGGAGCTGATTGGTGCATGCCATGCCGAGAGATGAAAGAACGTACCTTCAACGATCCGCGAGTTGTTGAGGCGGCCGAGGGCATCCGGCTGCTTTCCGTGGATATGACGACTACTACCGACTTCATCGAACGTGTACTGTCGAGTTTTAGAGTGTTTGGTGCCCCGACGACGCTGTTTTTCGCTCCGGATGGAAAGGAATGGAAACGGCGCTCTGGATTTGTTGCGCCGCAGGAGTTCGCGGAGCTGCTTCGCCAAGTGCGCCGGGCGGCTCCGACCTCCACGCGGGATAAGGGCGTCTAACCGTCCGAGGAGTTCACCATTAAATTTTCTGAATTGGACCTGCCCGAACTAGTTCGAGCGGGTATCGACGATGCGGGCTTCACTGAATGTACGCCGATTCAGGCGTCGACCTTGCCGCTTGCGCTCGAGGGCAGTGATGTAGCCGGACAAGCGCAGACCGGCACCGGCAAGACTGCGGCATTTTTGATTGCTACCTTTGCGCGGATTCTCAAGGCCGGCGATGTAGAGCAGCGCCGCGGGCCCTCGCCTAGGGCGTTGGTGATTGCGCCAACCCGAGAACTGGTAGTGCAGATTCGCGACGAGGCCATCTTGCTGGGCAAGCACTGTGGGCTTGAACTTCATGCCGTTTACGGGGGGGTCGACTACGTCAAGCAACTCGACCGTCTCAAGCAGGGGGTCGACATTTTGGTCGGCACTCCTGGTCGCCTCATCGACTATTATCGCCAACGCGCCTACCGGCTGGACAAGACCGAGGTGCTGGTAATCGACGAAGCCGATCGCATGTTCGACATGGGCTTCATCGACGACATCCGTTTCTTGATACGTAAGATGCCGTCGCCCGATGTACGGCAGTCGTTCTTGTACTCAGCGACGCTGTCTCAACGGGTGCTCGAACTTGCCTACGAGCACATGAATCGTGTCGAGCGTATTGCCGTATCTGAGGACCGGGTTACTGCGGATAATATTTCACAGATTGTTTATCACGTTGGTAAAGACGAAAAATTGCCGGTGTTACTCGGGATACTCGAACGGGAACAGCCGTCACGGACGCTGATTTTCGTCAACATGCGCCACACCGCCAGCGACTTGGCTCTGCGGCTCCAGGCTCAAGGGTACAGCGCCGGGGCTCTGGCCGGGGATTTGGACCAGCGCAAGCGAATCAAACTGCTCAACGGCTTCAAGGAAGGAGAGGTCAAGATTCTCGTTGCTACCGACGTGGCTTCGCGCGGTTTACACATTGAGAGCGTCAGCCACGTTTTCAACTACGATCTGCCTCAAGATCCTGAGGACTACGTACATCGTATCGGGCGTACTGCGCGAGCAGGTGCGTCGGGTAAGGCGGTGTCGCTGGCCTGCGAGCGCTACGTGTTTTCGCTCGAAGCCATCGAAGAGTATGTGGGCGCGAAGATTCCCCACGACTTCCCTGACGACGATCTCTACGTAAAACCGGTGCCGTTCACGAGCGCAGCCCGCGGGCGCGACTCGCGCAAGAGCACCGGCTCGGGAAGTCGTCGCGGCCGCAGCGCTGGACCTGGGCCGCGCAAGCAGCAGCCACGGAAAGCTCAAGGTGCTGATGCAGCCGCTAAGCCAGCCGCGGCGGCTGAAGGTGAGGCGAGCAAGAAGCGTCCGCGGCGCCGCTCACGCCGTCGTCGTGGCGCTAGCAGTGACAACAGCACCGGCGTGTCCGGAAGCGACTGAAACAGTGGCGCTGGTCGCGACCGTAGCGTGTCTGTTGCTGTATGCGCTCGGTTATCGCTTCTATTCCGGCTACCTGGCGACCAAGGTGTTTTCGTTGGCCGCCGAACGTGTCACCCCGGCTCACAGCGAGCGAGATGACGTCGACTATCTGCCCACCAACCGCTACGTCTTGTTTGGCCACCATTACGCTTCGATAACCGGTCTATCACCGATGCTCGGGCCGGCGATTGCGGTGATCTGGGGTTGGCTTCCGGGCATGCTGTGGGTGGTTTTCGGTGCCCTGACGATTGGCTGCGTTCACGATTTCAGCGCACTGGTGATGTCGATGCGGGCCCGTGGGCTGTCGGTTGGGGCGATTACCGAAGGAATCATCGGTGCTCGTGCCAAGAGCATGTTCCACCTGATCATCTTCTTCGGCATAGCCCTGGCGATGGGCGTATTCGTGTCGGTAATTTCGACGTTGTTTTTGCCCGACTTTTATCCACAGGCCATCATTCCATCGTTTTCGTTGATGGGCATAGCTGTGGTCGTCGGCCTGTTGGTGTTCAAGCGTGGTGTGGCAGCTGGCCGCGCGGCGGCTATAGGGTTTGCGCTTACCCTGGCGATCGTCGTCTACGTGTCCTCGAGTGCTGCGCCGTCGATTCAGTGGGCGAGCCGTGACGGCTGGGCGTCGGTGTTGCTGGTTTATAGTTTGCTCGCGTCGGTGCTGGCCGCGACGGGGG
>CAZPPZ010000059.1:0-14607 GCA_964588545.1 uncultured Myxococcales bacterium
GGTAACCACCGCCACCACCGCGTGAGCGTCGGTCGTCTTGGTAACCACCGCCACCACCGCGTGAGCGTCGGTCGTCTTGGTAACCACCGCCACCGCCGCGCGAGCGTCGGTCGTCTTGGTAGCCACCGCCGCCGCGCGAGCGTCGGTCGTCTTGATAGCCGCGGGCTCCGCGCTCGTCACTCGTAGAATCTCTGCTGGCGGCAATCGGGGGCTGACGCTCACCCTCAGTGCGAGCGCGCGGCTGCTGGTCGCCAATAACATCGCAGCGGTCGCCGGCCCGGCCGCGAATACGCGCCAGCTCGTTGATGGTAAGATCGATGTCCTCGTCGCGAATTACCGGTGCTTGTATGCGTTTACGGCGTAAGGCCTCGGGAGTGAGCACGGCCGATACCAATCCAGCTTGGTAATATGCTGCCTGCGCAAGTGGCTCTCCGTCGGGGCCAATAATCTCTGAGCCACCCCAGAAGGTGTGGCCATCCTCTACGCCGGTACGATTGGCATAGACCACAAATACCCCAAGAGCGCGCGCCATCGCTTGGTTGTGCGCGCGCCAATGGCGTGCGTTGGCGCCACCGTCGTCATCGCTGACCACGCCTCGCACCGGACTGGCAGAGGGGACCAAAATAGTGGTCGCACCATCCAACGCGGCAATCGTCGCCGCGGTGGGGTGGAGCATGTCTTCACAGATCAGCACCGCCATACGCCCGTGCTTGGTGTCAAAAGCGATGATGCGGCGGCCCCGTGCAAAATAGCGTTGCTCGTCGAACATCCCGTAGGTGGGAAGATAGACCTTACGATGGGTGTGGCGTATCTGCCCATCCTCGAAGTAGACACCACAGTTGAAGAAATGATGCTCTCGGGTCTCCGCGACCAAGCCAACGAGAATCGACACCTTCTCCGAGAGCGCCGCGAGCTCGTTCATGAGCTCGTCGTGACGGCCGATGGCGACCTCGGGTACCGAGTCTTTGAGGCGGTAGCCGGTCAGGCTGAGCTCGGGGAAGACGAGAATATCAGCCGATTCTTCCACCGCTTGCTCAACGGCCTCACGATGTTTGATGATGTTTGCTTGAATGTCTCCGAGCGCGGGCGCAATTTGCGCAACCGCCACCCGAGGACCCTGGGCGGGTCGTCGCGTTACTTTGTCTGTCATGTCACCTGTGAGCTGGCCTCTTGGACCGCTCCCTCGCTGTAGTTTCACGCGGCAGTTCGTGCCGCCACGCTGGTCGTGATTGTAGTCAGGGTTTCTTCCAGACGCCAGCGCGGACGCTCTCGGCAACTTGATAGCCGACAGATGGACAGCGGCCGCGGGCGTTGTTTCGGCGCTGCCGAGAAGCGACAATAGCCCCCATGCCTAAGGTAAAAGTCTGTACCAAAGAAAACACTGGAAAAGTCGCCCTGAACGAGATCGACGTCGCTGATCCCGGCGAGGGCCAGGCCCTGATTCGCACCACCCGCGCGACTATCTGCGGATCTGATATCCACATCCGCGACGATATTCCCGAGGTGCCCGTCGGTATGCCCATGGGCCACGAGGGCGTGGGCATAGTCGAGGCCGTGGGCCCCGGTGTCGAGATTTTCAAGCCCGGCGACCGGGTGGTCTCGTGCTGTCTGACCAGTTGTGGGAACTGCGCCCCTTGCAACCGCGGCGACTACAACATCTGCGCGACCCACGCGGCGCCCATGAACCTTATCTTCGGCGCCCAGGGCGAGGCCTTTGTGGTAAACGGCGCCGACCACAGCATGGCGCGGATTCCCCAAGGCATGGATGACGATGCGGCGTTGATGACTTCCGACATCCTCTCGACTGGAATCGGAGCGATTGAGAGGGCCGGCGTTGGGCCCGGCGCGCGTGTGGCTATCTTCGCTCAGGGCCCGGTGGGACTGTGTGCTACACTCGGTGCTAAGCACTACGGCGCCGAGATGATAATCGGCGTAGAATCGGTACCCGAACGTGTAGCCATGGCGCAGCAGATGGGGGCTACCCATGTAGTCGCGCCCGACCAGGCCGTCGAGCAGATTCTCGAGTTAACCGGCGGCGCCGGCGTCGACGTAGCCGTAGAAGCTCTGGGCAAGCAGTTGACCTTTGAGAACTGCTGCAAGGTGACGCGTCTTGGTGGTACCGTTTCCTCAGTAGGCGTCTACGGCGGTATCGCCGCCCTGTCGCTGCCAACCGATGGCAGCTTCATACACCGCACTCTGGTGACAACCTTTTGTCCGGCTGGAACCGCCAGGCTCGAGCATCTCCTCGGCTTGATCGACAGCGGCAGCATCGATCCAACCCCGTTGCTGACCCACACGATGACGCTCGACGAGATCGTCGGCGCCTATGATATGTTCGAGCACCATGCAGATGGCTGCCTGAAGATTTCGATCAGGATGTAAGTTGCGAAAACTCTTCGCCCTGTCTCTCGTGGCCTTATCTCTGATCTTGCCCCCGGTTATGCCGCTGCACGCCGACGCGCTCCGCGATAGCAGCCCAGCTCTTGCCAAGGGACGCCTCGTCGTAGCCTCTGAAGAGAGCAACGATCCCAACTTCGCTGGTAGCGTCGTCTTGATTATCGCCTACAGCGCCCAGGGCGCCGCAGGATTGATCATCAACCGTCCTAGCCCGGTCACGCTCTCTGAGACCCTACCAGGAATCGACGGGCTCCTGCATAGCTCGGAGCGGGCCTACCTCGGCGGTCCGGTAGCCCGCGGCCAGAGCTTCGTGCTGATACGCTCAGCGCAGCCGCTAGAGAATGCCAAGCGAGTCTTCGACGACGTCTATGTCAGCACCGACCGACCACTGCTCGAGAAATTGCTCGCCGACCCCAGCGCAGCCGGCAGCTTTCGCGTCTACATCGGCTACGCCGGATGGGCACCCAAACAGCTGGATCACGAACTGGCACGAGGGGGCTGGCAAGTTGTGTCGGCAGATGCCGAGTCGATCTTCAACGACAAGCCCGAAGCCGTCTGGGAGAAGCTGCACCAGGCCAACCGTGGCCAAATGGTGAGGGCTGGCGGGGGGCGGGGTCACCCATTCCCGCTTGAGCGATTGCCCATATCACTTCTTCAGTTGCCTCTCTAGCTCCAAAACTAAGCGGGATTCCAGCGGAACACCGTCCCGGCGAACATCCACTTGCTTGACTCTTCGGCAACCGTCACGATCGTGTCGCCAGGCCGCAACCGCCCCTCGCGCGACAACTGATCAAGCACCATCGGGACAGCAACACTGCCGACGTATCCTACTTGGGTATAGTTGGTCCGCCAGGCTTCTCGGCGAATTCCGTATTCACCGAAAATGTCGTAGAGCCGCCTTTCCAACGCAATAGAGGAGACCGAGGGAATGAAAATGATGCGCGAACGTCGCGGACCCACCCGCGAAAAGATACGTACGGGGCACATTGTACGGTCTGTCGATACCAGTGGAGTAGAAACCCAGACGGTATACGACGCGCTAGGACGACCGGTGATGGTCCTGGGTTACGAACCCGAAGCAGACCCGCTCACGGGTACGCGCGTCATTTTCGAAGAGCAGTTCTACGCTTACGTCGAACCCGATCCCATAAGCGCAACGCCCGGCTATACCTACACCGGAAAAGACGGCTCCGCGCCATCAATATCCTTGGCGTCGTGTTTCCCAGCTGGCTGTCTAGTAAGTCGATAATCCATTTTCGTAGCAGCTTCGACATGCTGCGCATCGGCAACATGTTGACACCGGCGAGAGTACCGGGCGCGACGCTTTCACTAGGAGCCGCTGGCCTACTTGGGACGAAGCGGTCTGGCTATTGGCAACGCAGACTTGATCCTTTCTGTTGGCACACCAGCTCGCTCGTCGTGGCGCACTCGCCAGCGGCGCTAGCCGCGGCGCTCGCGCCAAACACCAAGGTCACTCGCACTGGCCCGCTAGAGTCACCAATCATCGAGCGTTTGCTGCGCAACAAAACATCAAAATCGAGCGGCGAGCGCACCCGATACTTGATCTTCGACAGACCATTGGCCGAAGCGGCGCTGCAGGTAGGTGGATCCAAAGCTCCCGACTTGTTGCGGTACTGGATCTTGCTTCCTTTTTGCTTCCAGCCGTCGCGACGTGCATCGCAAACACCCGCCGACAGAGCGGGCACCGGCGTGGTCACGCTGCTAAGCTCGAACATCGCTGCACCCGCCCCAGCCACGTCCTCCAAGAGAATCTGCGCACCATCCACCAACGATGCTGGAGCACCCTGAGGGAAAAAGACTCTAGCTTTGAGCCGTAGCGACTCATCGCCGTCGGGTGCGCCCAGCCGCTTGAGCACAAGACGAGCATCCGTGATGCTTGCAGGATTGGTACAAATGGGCGTTAGCGTAACGCTACAACCCCCTGCAACCTGGTCGGGGGGCCACCAGTTGCCCGACATCACTAACATCGCGAGCATCTTCAGGGTGTTCTCGAAATATCCCTCATCGTTTATCGATGCAGCAGCAACGACATCCCACATGGCGTTTAGCCACGACTGATTGGCCGCATCGACCATGGCAGCAACGCCAAAAGGCGCGACAAAGGCCATCGATAGGAAATTCGACCCTGGCAGCGCAGTACCATCAAGCTGGTAGCCGGCACGTATGGCCGTGGGGTCATCCGCGCTAGCAGCTCGAATCCACAGGTTGATCCTGTCGAGCGCAATCTTCGCGCGGGCATCGCCCGAGACTAGGTAGTCGCTCGCAATTCGCCATGGATCACGTGCGGCATTGTAGGCATAAGATCCATCGTCGGGCCCTTCGAGAAAGCCCGCGCCAGCGGGAACTGGGGTAGCAAGAGGATCGAGAACAAAATCCGGCAGCAGCCCGGTGACCGGGCTATGGCTGAGCTGTAACGAATCGACAATAGAGTAAGTCTCGTTGATCAGCCCATTCCACACAGTATCGCCGCTTGCCGCTGCAAAGGCGCGGTAGTGGTCGAGCACAAAATCTGATGTCCGCGTGGCCGCGTAAAACTGCGAGTCCGCCGGAGTAACCCAGTCGCCCAGCGTCACGTAGCGGCCGCTGCTATCTAGGTCGCCATCGGTGATGTCGGCCAGCACTGAGAGCGCTTCGCTTAGATAGTTTATCGGCCCGCAACTTCCCCACTGCTTGTCAGCCAGCAGTAGCGCAAAGGCAATGTCTAAGTCTCCGTCGGAGGCGCTGTCGACTCCATCGACATCGTTGCACGACTTGTTCTGGTTCCACGCCATGAGACTGGCGTGAGTAGCGGTGGGATGCTCACGGAAATAGGCGTACATGCCATCAAAGATGGCCTTGGCATTGGCGTCGTGCCCAGCCATCAGCGCGGTGATGATCATGCCGTAGCCGTGGCCTTCGGATACCGTGAGGTTGCCAGGCTGCGTGCCGGTAATAATAACGTAGCGGCCGGTGCCGCACTCCTCAGAGACGTAGCGCGACTTCCACTCATCGTAGAAATCAGCGACCGCTTGATCAAGAGCCGCCGGGTTAACGTGATTGGGCAGGATGCTCGCGCCCAGGTACGAGAAGGGTTTCGACCCGAAGGGGTGGTTTAGAGCCTGAGCCGGCGCGGCCATGACCAGGCACAGCAGCGTAGCGACAATCCAGGCTGTTCGCGTACAAGAACGCATTAGCGGTACTCCGAATGGCATGGCCTAGGATAACGAGCCTGCGACCCGGACCCAAAAGACCGCAGGCCAAAACCCGGTGCCTGCTTACTTACGAGCAAACACGCGCAGACTGGTTATCGCAGATATCATCTCGCGGATTTCCTCGACAGTCGCGTCGAAACGCTGCATCGCCTCCCTCACTTGGGGATCGCTTTCGCTCACCAAGTCGGAAAACTTGCCCTCGCCTTCGACCCTCACCTCGCTAAACCCCGCATCGTGAATGATCTGTAGGTATGTGGGTCGCAGGCTCGCACCACCGATACAGCCTACATAGGCCTCGATGCTCTGCTTGACCAAGTCGGGCAGCTCGCGCTCGAGAACCAGATCGGAGATCATCAAGCGTCCACCTGGCCGCAGTACACGATAGGCTTCCGCGTAGACTAGGTCTTTTTCCGGTGAGAGGTTGATGACGCAGTTAGAGAGAATCACGTCCACGCTCTCATCTTCGATCGGCAGCTCTTCGATCCGCCCGAGGCGGAACTCTACGTTGGTCACCGCCGCGGCAGTGGCATTTGCCCGCGCCTTCTCGATCATCGCCTCGGTCATGTCGACACCGATGACGTGGCCCGCTGATCCCACCTGGCGCGCAGCTATGAATACGTCCATCCCCGCGCCACAGCCGAGATCGACGACGGTCTCACCGGGCTGCAAACTGTCGATCGCGGTGGGATTACCGCAACCAACACCGAGGTTGGCTCCATCGGGGATCGCGGCCAGATCCTTGTCGCTGTAACCAAGCTTGCGGCCCACCGTCTCTACGCGCTCGGCATAGCCCGACTCGCAGCAGCCCGAGCTACGCTCGGCTACGCTGGTGTAACCCGCACGTACCATCTCGCGCACACCATCGGCATCCTTGGGGACTGACTTAGTTGCTGCATCGTGTTCTGTCATGACCTTTCCTCCTGACTGGGCTCATTGTTGCGGCGCGCTATCCGCGGCGCTTTCTCGGCCCTCGCACAACCCTCGGCTACAGCGCAGGCCGCGGGAAGATCGTCGAGGGCTTCAAACAAAATCTGTAAACCGCAAAGCACGTCGGCGCGCTGCTGCTCGGGTATGCGTTCGATAATGCGCTCGCAGTAGCTATCGGCCGAGGTCTGCAGCGTAGTAGCAAGCTCGCTACCCCTAGCCGCCAAGGCCACATACACCCGGCGCCTATCGCCGCTATCCGCGCGGCTGCGCTCGAGCAATCCATCACGAACCAGCACATCGACCAGACGGGTTACGGTGCTGTCATCCAGACCCAAATGCTCGGCCAACTGACGTACGCTCTGCGGCCCATGCTCGAGCAGAGTCTCGAGGGTTAGACACTGAGACATGGTCACACCGAAGCAGCGGGTCTCGCCACGCTGCAGGGCATTAAAACGCCGATAGCCGCCGGTCAGAGCCGAGCGAAAAGCCTTCGTCCAGTTCATTCTGTGCGGCCCGCCCATCCTGCCCACCGAGCTTGCGCGGTTGGCTGTGTTGGCCCGGTTATCCCCTTCAGCATTAGTCTGCATTCCACAATAATTGTAACCTACAACTTATTTCTCGACTGTCAAGCCCTGCTTTAGCCTGGCATGGCTCCCTAGGATCTCGGTCAGTAAAATATACGCATTTTTGTCTTGATACCTCCAAAACGATGGCTAATATGGCAACATGTACGCCAGATTGACGCCAGGCGGTCACAGCCTCAGTTTTTTCCTATTTGGGCCCCGTGGCACGGGGAAGTCCTCGTGGGTGAAGACCGCCTACCCTGAGGCCGTCTATTTGGACCTGTTGGATTCGGGTCTGTATACGCAACTACTAACCGCGCCGCAGCGCCTCGAGGGCCTGATCCGCAGCGACTATAATGGAATGGTCGTGATCGATGAGGTGCAAAAAGTACCGGCGGTGCTCGACGAGGTGCACCGATTGATCGAGGGGCGAAACCTCCGCTTCGTCCTCACCGGTTCTAGTGCCCGCAAGTTACGCCGAGAGGGAGTCAACCTGTTAGCAGGACGTGCTCGTACGCGATTCATGCATGCGCTTACGGCTACGGAGTTGGGTGCGGATTTTTCTCTCACACATTCTTTACGTTTCGGCTGCCTTCCAAGCGTCTACGTCGATCCGGACCCCAAGGCGTACCTTCAAAGCTACGTTGCAACCTACTTAAAGGAAGAGGTGCAACAAGAGGGGCTTACGCGCAACGTGGCCGCTTTCGGACGCTTTCTGGAGGCGGCTTCTTTCTCGCAGGCAAGCCCACTCAATATGTTGCAGGTGGCTCGTGAGTGCTCGGTGCAGCGCAAAACCGTCGAGAAGTACTTCGGCATTCTTGAGGATCTCCTGTTGGCGGTAAAGGTTCCGGTGTTCGAGCGACGAGCGAAGCGAAAGCTTTCTGCGCACCCGAAATTTTATTTCTTCGACGCGGGCGTGTTTCGGACGTTGCGACCCGCGGGGCCGCTCGACTCGCCCGCCGAAATCGACGGTGCCGCGCTCGAGACACTGGTGTTGCAACAACTTCGCGCGATCAACGACTACCGCGAACTCGGCTACGGCGTATACTACTGGCGTACTCGCTCCGGCCTCGAAGTTGATTTCATACTCTACGGAGAGCAGGGACTACTAGCGATCGAGGTCAAGCGAACGGCGACTGTGCGTCCGGCTGATTTGCGCGGTCTGCGCGAATTTTGCGCCGATTACCCCGCCGCCGCAGCCATCATGCTATACGGTGGCAGTCGAGAGTATCACGAAGGAAACATCCGTATCGTTCCCATCGAGGAAGGGCTGCGTAGTTTAGACGAACTGCTTACAAACAGCACCGGGTGAAGGTGCCAAGCATCGACACTCCGAACAGCTTCACTCCCATCCGCTGCGCGGCGCAAGGCTTGTCGTTCTACCGGGATCGCGACATGGCGGAGGCTGACCTGGTGATTGAACACCCGTATCGCGCGAAACTCCTCGAAGCGAAATCGGCCGAGACTGCCTCTGGCAGTTTGTCTGCCGGTACCAATCGAGTCCGGGCGCACATTGCCACACCATCTAAACCTTGCGATGTCGTTGTCGTCTACGCCGGCAAGCAGGGGCAGAGCAGATCGTATGGCCTGCTGGTTCCCTGGACAGAACTAGACCAACGCAAATGGAGCGACTAGGTTGCCTCGGCCGCGTCATCGCCATGCGTGTGTCGTAGGAGGAGGAGCAAGTCGCAAGCCGCGATTTGACCCCATGGATGAGCAGGTCGGGGCATCGTGGCGATTGCTTGAGACGCTAAGCGCCGGCGACTAGCGGCCGAAGAACAGCACCGAGCGTTCGGCCAGAGAAATGATCGGTGTCCAGTAAACACCGAAGACCACGGTGCCAAGCATCAACACTCCAACCAGCACCGAGTTGTGAATGTCCACCGAGACGAGCGGGTCGCCCTGCTCGGGCTTGTCGAAATACATGGTACGGATGATACGCGCGTAGTAGTAGAGCGCGACCACACTGTTGAGGCCGGCGACTACCGCCAGCAACCACATGCTCTTGTCGATCACCGCGGCAAACAAATAGAACTTGCCGATAAACCCGGCAAAAGGCGGCAAGCCGGCTAGCGAGAACAAGAATACTGCCATCGCGGCGGCGGGCAAGGCACCACCGCGCCACGCTAAGCCGCGGAAACCATCGATGTCTTCACGACCCGAGCTGTTCATCACCATCAGCAGCACTGCAAACGCGCCAAGGTTCATGAGGTAATATACGACGATGTAGAACAACGCCGCGGACAGTCCCTGGTCGGACAACACCACCAGACCCATCAACATGTAGCCGGCGTGTGCCACCGAGGAATAGGCGAGCAGACGTTTGATATTGGTCTGACGCAGAGCCGCCAAGTTGCCGAGCGTCATGGTGACCATCGAAGCCATCACCAACAAGCCAGGCCAGTCTACCCCGGCGATGGCCTGCCACTGGCCGTTACCAACAAAATGCGAGATGCCCGGATAGAAGAATCGCATCAGCATGGCGATACCGGCAGCCTTGGAACCAACCGCCAAAAACGCGGTTACCGGCAGCGGCGCCCCCTCGTAGACATCCGGGGTCCACATGTGGAAGGGCACTATCGAGATCTTGTAGCCAAACCCGGCCAACACCAACAGCAGGGCAACGAATACCACCGGGCCGTTGCCGCCGGCAGCGCTCAAGCGCTCGCCGATCACCGCGTAATCAAGGGAGCCGGTGAGCCCAAAGATCAGGCTCATGCCATAGACCATCACCCCTGAGGCTACACCACCGTAGATTAGGTACTTAAGCGCGGCCTCACCGGCGCGGCGGCTGCCCTTGATAAAACCCGAGAGGATATAAGAACTCTGACTGACGAATTCGAGCGCCAGATAAGCCATCAGTAGATTGCTCGCCGACGCCATAAAGAACATGCCGAGGGTGCAGGCGACCAAGATCACGTAGTACTCGCCCAGATGCTGATTCTCCAGCTCCTTGGAACCGATCGAAAGCCAAATCGCGCCAAAAGCGGCTAAGCCAAGTACGATCTTGAAAAAAATCGCAAACGAGTCGAGCACCACCATGTGGTTGAACAGCCAGCCCTGCGAGCCACCGGCCTGCATCGCACCAGCCAAACACGCACTCGCAACCGCGAGCAACGCGACCTCGCCGAGCACCGCCTTACGCCGTACAAACAGCTCAGCCATCAGCAACGACACCACGGTGCCAGCCAGGATCAGCTCGGGCCAGGCGTAGCGCAGACTTTCGAGATTGCTAAGGTCCATCCGCCGCCTACGGTATGCTTACCGCCGCCTGTGCGGCGGCCTGGGTTGCCGAAGCAACGGTGTGGTTGAGCGCGACCAGTGTGGGATCGATCAAATCCAACACGGCGTGCGGATAGACACCAAGGATGATGACAATTATCGCCAGCGGCACCAGCATCACCAGTTCGCGAGTGTTGACGTCAGGCATATCGACATACTTCTCGTTGACCGGCCCGAGCCACACGCGCTGTAGCATCCACAGCATGTAGCCAGCGGTCAGCACCACGGCACTAGCAGCAATGATCGCCAGTGGCGGGCTAAACTGCCAGGCTCCAAGCAGCACCAGAACTTCGGAAATGAATGCCGATAGCCCGGGAAGACCGAGCGCGGCAAAGAATGCAATCGTCATGATGCCGGTGTAGGTCGGCATGATCGAGGCTAGACCACCGAAACCGTTGATGTCGCGATGATGCGCCCGGTCGTACACCACACCAACCAACAAGAAGAGCATGGCCGTGACCGTCCCGTGGTTGAACATCTGCAACACCGCCCCGTTTATTCCCTGCGGGGTCAGTGTGGCCATGCCGAGCATCACGTATCCCATGTGAGAGATACTCGAGTAGGCCACCAGCTTCTTCATGTCGGTCTGGGCCATCGCACAGAACGCACCGTAAACGATGTTCCAAGTTCCAAGCGCCGCCAACGCGTACCAGGCGTAGTGCAGTGTAGCCGCCGGCAAGATCGGATAGCAGATGCGCAGGATCCCGTAGGTCCCCATCTTGAGCAGCACCCCAGCGAGGATCACCGAGATCGCGGTGGGGGCCTCGACGTGAGCATCGGGCAGCCAGGTGTGGAAGGGGAAAGCCGGAATCTTGATCGCAAAACCGATAAACAGCGCGATCCATGCCCAGCTCTGAAAGCTGCGGCTATAGGTGCTGGCGTTGTCCATCAACACCAACATGTCGAAGGTGTGCGGCTCGTTGTAGAAGTAAAGGCCGAGCATGGCGATGAGCATCAGCACCGAACCGAGCAGGGTGTAGAGGAAAAACTTTATCGCAGCGTACTCGCGACGCGGGCCACCCCAGATACCGATGAGGAAATACATCGGCAGCAGCATGACTTCCCAGAAAATGTAGAAGAGGAAGAAATCCAGGGCGCAGAACACGCCCATCATGCCGGTGTTTAGCAGCAGAAAGAGCGCGAAGTACCCTTTGACGCCCTTTTCAATGCTCCACGACGACAACAGACATATTGGACACAACAGCGCGGTCAGCAGGATCATCGTCACCGACAGCCCGTCGACACCCATGATGTACTGGATGTTGTACGATGGAATCCAGGCATGGCGGACCATGAACTGCATACCATCGGTGCTGCGGTCGAAGTTGACGAAAAGCCAAATCGCCATCGCTAACGGCGGCAAGGTAACAGCCAAGGCGGTTGCCTTGATCAGGCTGTGGTTGGCCCTCGGCAACGCCAGAATGACGAACATCCCTGCCAACGGGATGAAGGTCATATAGGTGAGAATGTTATCCACTCTGCTTCCCTCTCAGCTAAAAAGCTCGTGCGAACAGCACCGCCGTTACAACAGCGACGATCATGTACAAATAGGAATTAATGCTGCCAGTCTGCACCCGGCGAGCTACCCCGCCCAAGGATTGAACGATGGTAGCGGTCATGTTGACTAGACCATCGACGATGTAGCTATCGATCGTACCGTTTATCCACGATGTACCTCGCGTGAGCGTGGCGGCACCATTGACGATGCGATCGACGACGTTGCGATCAAACCACGCCATCGCGCGAGACAAGCCCAGAGTCCCGTTCAAGAAAGTCCCGTAGTAGATCTCGTCAACGTAGTACTTGTTGTAGACCAGCTTGTACGCGACTCCCCCTGCCGCCTTGGCAAACAAGTCGGGGCTCAAGGTCTTGCGGTAGTACATAAGATAGGCAAGGAAGATCCCGCCGGCAGCAACCGCCACCGAAGCGCCCATCAGCAGGTACTCGGTAGACCGATCGTGGTGCAGCGCGTGTCCACTACCACCGTGTCCCATCACCGGCGCAAGCCAGTGCTCGAAGAGGTTCGAGCCGCCAAGCGCCTCGGGCACGCCGAGAAATCCGACGACCACCGCTCCGCCGGCGAGTACAACCAAGGGCCAGGTCATCCACCCGGAAGACTCGTGCAGATGCTCCTTGGTATGCTCGTCGGCGCGGCACTCACCGAAGAAGGTCATAAAGACCTGTCTGAACATATAAAACGCAGTCATCCCCGCGGCCACGAAACCCACCGCCCACAGCAGCGGATCGTGCTGGTAGGCCTTCCACAGGATCTCGTCCTTGGAGAAGAAGCCCGACAGCGGCGGGAGCCCCGAGATCGCCAGGGTCGCAATCAAGAAAGTCCAGAAGGTCCGCGGCATGTAGTCCTTGAGGCCACCCATCCGTCGCATGTCCTGCTCGTGGTGCATGGCGTGGATGATACTGCCCGAGCCTAAGAACAGGCAGGCCTTGAAGAAAGCGTGGGTTACCAGGTGAAAGACTCCGGCAGTATAGGCACCCACACCCATGGCGAGGAACATGTAGCCCAGCTGGCTCACAGTCGAATAAGCCAGAACCTTCTTGATGTCGTTTTGCGCCAGCCCGATGGTGGCAGCAAACAGCGCAGTTGCCGCGCCAATTACTGCTATTAACTCGAGCGTCGGCGGCGCCATGCTGAACAAGAAATTGAGCCGACCGATCATGTAGACGCCAGCGGTAACCATGGTGGCGGCGTGGATCAACGCCGATACCGGCGTGGGCCCGGCCATGGCATCGGGTAGCCACACGTACAGCGGAATCTGCGCCGACTTGCCGGTGGCACCTATGAAGAAGAGCATGGTAACCACGGTCGCAACCGACCAGCCCCAAATCGTCATACCTTCTAGATGCGAAGCCACAGCGGCGAGCTCACGAAAAACTACGGTGCCGTGGCCGCTGGAGTCGAGGCTCCAAAAGAGCATGAACAGGCCCACGACGAACGCGAAGTCACCGATGCGGTTGACGAGGAATGCCTTGTTCCCTGCCGAGGTGTTGGTATGGTCGTTATGCCAGAACCCGATCAGCCCCCACGAACACAGTCCCACGCCCTCCCAGCCAAGGAACATCACCAGTAGGTTGTCGCCGAGTACCAGGCACAGCATGGCAAACATGAAGAGGTTGAGAAGCGCGAAGAACCGCCACGCCGCTGGCTCGTCATCCATGTAGCCAAACGAGTAGAGGTGGATGATGCTGCCAACTCCGGTAACCACCAGAGTCATGACTGCCGAGAGCGGGTCGAACTGGAAAGCGAAGTCGACCGAAAGACTGCCGATGTGAATCCAGGGGAAAACCGTGTCGATCAACAGCCGCTCGCCTGCCGGAAGGCCACGTAGCTCGAAAAAGCTGATGACCACGAGCACGAAGCTTAGAATCGGCATCAGGCTGGCCAGCCCGGCTACGCCCGCCCGGCCAAAGCGCCGCTGTATACGCGTGCCGACAAGAAAGTTGGTCACCGCGCCGATCAGCGGCAACAGTGGAATCCACCTGAGCAGCTCAGAGCTGTGCTCGATGAGCTCGTGGGCATGTTGAACGACGTGTTCCACTCGTAGCTTCCTCGGTTTCCGCCTACCCGCCTACCAGTGCAGCGCCTTCATGTCGCTGACGTCGATCGAACGCACCCGGCTGTAGATTCCCAGTACTATCGCCAATCCGATCGCGGCCTCAGCCGCGGCCAGCATAATGACGAACACCGCGAACACCTGGCCGTCATAACCACCGGATCCGAACCGTGAGAAAGCAATGTAGTTCACATTGGCGGCATTGAGGATCAGCTCGACCCCCATGAGCACGCCGATGGCGTTACGCCTGGTCAAAACGCAGAACAGCCCCAGGCAAAATAGTATCAGCCCGACAACCAGAAAATGTTGAAGCCCCACCGTCGCAAACATCACGTGATTACCGAGGCTGGTCCCCCTCTGCGACTTCCTTTCTAGACAGCACCACCGCTCCGACCAAAACCGTGAGCAGCACCACCGAAGCCAGCTCAAACGGTAGGATGAACTCGCCAAGTAGCGCGTTGCCAACCGCATAGGTAGAGTGCCTGGCGGTATCAAAGTCCTCGACCCGCCATGTGGCCGCCGCGTAGGCCCGCCTCATCAGCACAAAAAAGCCGACGACGATCACCGCTGCCGGCAGCCGTCCGACACTACGGGTGGACACCTGGATATCCGCGCTCGACTGCGGGAGCACGACCCCGGACGGCGCATCGTTCC
>CAZPPZ010000060.1:0-14494 GCA_964588545.1 uncultured Myxococcales bacterium
TGGCGGCTGAAACCGGGGTAGTCATGCTCGTATACCTAGACGAGGCCTACGAGCCGTACCAGCGAGAGGGCAGGTTGCGCGACAAGGCCGGTGTGCGTGCTGCGGTTATCGAGGGGGCGGTCGAGCGCGTACGGCCCAAGGTGATGACCGTCGCGACTACACTTATAGGTCTGATCCCCATCATGTGGGGATCAGAGGCCGGATCAGAAGCGATGAAGCGTATCGCCGCACCGATGATCGGCGGTCTTGTTAGCTCGACCATACTGACGCTGGTGATAATCCCGGTGATTTACGAGATCGTTCTCGAGCGTCGGCTTGCACACCAGAGCGAGCCCTCTCGATGAGGGTGATGATAGCGGTTCTCGTTGCCGTGCCTATCGCCTTGAGCGTGGTAGTGTTTTCCGTCCAAGGACGAGGCTTCAGTGCTCGCGACCAACCGACTCGGCTCGAAGCGATAGTCGCCAGGCAGATGCGTCGCTTGGCTGTGCCCGCCAAGGCTCGGTCAATGAAGAACCCTGTGGTGTTGCATGCTGATGACTTGGCGGAGGCGCGAGAACACTTCGCCGATCACTGTGCGATTTGCCATGCCAACGACGGAAGCGGAAACACTACTATAGGACAGAACCTCTATCCCAAAGCTCCCGACATGCGTAAGCGTGCTACGCAGTCCCTGAGCGATGGTGAATTATTCTACATAATAAACAACGGGATACGGCTGACGGGTATGCCCGCCTGGGGATCGGGGAACGCGAAGGAGGACTCGGCGAGTTGGAAACTGGTTCACTTCATCCGCCGTCTCGACCAGCTCTCAGAGGCCGATCTCGTTGAGATGGAAAGCATGAACCCGCTTAGCAGGGCTGAACTCGAACAACAGGATCTGGAGCGTGCGTTTCTTGAGGGTGTCCCCGCACCCGCTCGGCACGGCGGACACAGTCACTAATCAGGGGAAGTATAGACGATGAAACGGATTACGATAATGACGTTCACCTTAGCTTTGGTCGCCGCTACCGGCAGCTACGTATATGCTCACGGTGGTGAGCATAACAAGTTGATGGGTACGATAGACTCGGTCTCCGAGGCGGAGATGGTGGTTGTTGATGCTCAACGTGAGTCCCACGTGGTCCGACTTAGGCCGGCGACTCGCTATCTCTCTGGCAGCGGCGAGGTCTCGAGTCGAACTGATTTAGGTAAAGGAACGCGAGTGGTGGTTACCTTCGCTTCAGATGGCAGCGGTGCTGCCGAGATACGGTTCGGCAGTGCTAGCGCGAATCGTGACAACGATAGTGACAGCCATGGGGACGCCCATGAACACGGTCACGAGGGTCATCACGGTCACGGTCATGACGACTAGCCGGTAGGTGTTACCCGGTCGGGCAAGGTAAAATGCCGCCCCCCGTTCTTACGGGAGACTGGTGATTGGGGTATGTCACCTTCTGCTTCATAGACCTCGCAGGATTTTCCGCACTCATGCAAGCGCATGGCGATGAAGTGCTATCTTCTTCGGAAGTGGCTCAAGCTGCGAGGCGAATCGGCGTTGACGTAACCAGCCTTGGCGTCTCTGCTTTTCGCAACATGCGCAAGCCAGTTGCGTTGTACTCGTTACATTTCGTCAGCGAGCGATCGCTGACGGCCATAGATCCGGTGTGCCATATGCGTGTCGATCGTCAACGAGCTGCGGGTAACCTGTGCTATCGAGGGGAGAGCTACTGGTTCTGTTCACTCGAATGTGCGTCGCGCTTCGGTAAAGATCCGCGCGCATTCCTGGCCTAGGTAGAGCTCCGTCGCTTTAGCCTCGTCACAGACCACCGGGTCGGTCTAGTGATACGAGCGAGCGAGCGAGTATTTTTGTCCCAATAAGCAAGGCTTTCTCGTCGAGATCGAAGAGGCCGGAGTGCAATGGCACGGCACTGACATGCTCGCGCCCTACGCCAAGGCGGAAGAAACACCCCGGCGTGTGCGCGAGGTATTCGGCGAAATCTTCACCCCCCATGCTTGCCTCTTCAATGGTTTCTACACTGTCGTCGCCAAGTAGCGCCCGTGTTACCGTTCGGCAGATACTACTTACGCGGTCATCGTTGACGACGGCATCTGGGCCTTGCTTGAACTCCACGCTTACCTCGCAGCCGGTTGTGGTGGAAACTCCACTAGCGATCGTCTCGATCTGGCGTTCGAAGTGTTCTCGCGCCGCATGGCTGTGGGTTCGTGCAGTTCCCTGCAGGGTAAGATTGGTGGGGATGACGTTGCGTGCAGTCCCGGCGTGGATAGCCCGAAGGGCCACCCCGAGCGGCTCGGGTGAACCCAGGGAAGGGGGGAGTGGTTGATCCCCCGCCGAGAGAAAATGGACGCCCGCCGCGACCGGGTCGGCGGCGTGGTGAGGCCTGGCGGCGTGGCCGCCCCTGCCACGGATAGTTACGTCGATCTCGTCGCAGTAGGCAGTCAGCGTGCCGTTACGGAAACCTACCTTTCCTGTGAGACGCTCTGGCTCGACGTGTAGACCGACGATCGCCTTGACGTTGTCCACTGCTCCCGCCTTAACCATTTCGATTGCACCCTGCGAGGTCTCCTCTGCCGGTTGTAATAGTGCACGCCAGATCACTGGCCAGGGCATGCGGTCTGCGCAATCGATCAGGGCTAGCGCTGCACCGACGATCATCGCGGCGTGGGCATCGTGTCCACAAGCATGTGCAATTCCCTCTGTGGTAGAGCGGTATTCGACGCTCTTCTGGTCATCGAGGCGCAGCCCGTCTATATCTCCGCGCATTGCAACCCGAGGAGCAGCTCCCTGACTCTGAGGTTCTACGATCAATCCGCGCTTACTGGGGATCATACGAACGTCGAGCTTGGCTTGGCGAAGAAGTCGGGCGAGGTAATCGCAGGTCGCGAACTCCTCGCCACTGGGTTCGGGGTGGGCATGCAGGTAGCGGCGTACAGTAATTAGTCGCTCACCCAGAGCCTCGATACTCTGATCGATCGCGGTTTCCCACTCAGCCATGGTTTTTCAGCTCGACACCAGAGCCGCGCTTAGCCCTTGGCCTGGTCTAGGAAGAGGCGATGTTGCCGGTCGAAACGTTGGAAGACGTTCTCGTTTGCACGAACCGTGCGCGCGACGAAGTTGGGCAGTGCAAACGCGGCTGAGTGAATTTCTGCATTGTAGTAGAGACAGTCGCGGGCTAGTGCCGCAGCGCGCTCGCTAGCAAAGTAATCGTCGTGCCCACGGTCGTTGCTGGCGTAGGCCAGAGTCCAGCAGCCGCTGGGGTAGGTTGGTATAGAGCAGATGTAGGCCGAGTTGTGCTCAAAAGCCGCACGCTGCTCGGCATAGATGGCACCTACCATTGCGGCTTCCCAGTGTGGGGATTCGGTTTGGGCTGTCATAACTCCCCCGGGCTTGAGTGCACGAGCGACACTCTGGTAGAAGTCGCGGAGGAACAGCCCGACGGCAGGTCCCTTGGGGTCGGTCGAGTCGATGACGATGAGATCGAAGCTGCTCTGGTGCTCTTCGATGTAGCGTACGCCATCGGCGAAGAGGAGCTCCGCTCGTGGGTCGGCGACAGCCGCATGGACCCAGGGAAAATGGCTTTCGCATACCCGAGTTACGCGTTCATCGATATCACACTGCACCACTCGCTCTATACAGGGGTGTCGTAGAACCTCGCGCAGAGCTCCGCAATCGCCTCCTCCGATGATCAGTACCGACCCGGGGTCGGGCATACTGCACAGCGGCACATGAATCATCATCTCGTGGTAGACGAATTCGTCACGTTCGCTGAGCATCACGACATCGTCCAGCGTGAGCAGGCGGCCAAAAAACGCAGTGTCGTAGACGGTGATCTTCTGGTACTCGGACTTCTCTTCGTGAAGCTTGTCGGCGACACGTATGCACAGCTTTACCGCGCCGAAGTCTTCTTCCGCGTACCAACAGCCGTCAAAACTTCCGGTGGTTTCCGGCAGTTCTGAGCCTTCTAGCAGGGCAGCAGGGATCTTGTGCGAATCGGTCACCGTGGATGATCCGGGCGGTTGGGCCTGACGTTGCTGACTGCTGCTGTTGCCCCGCTCGCCGGGTACATCAGGATGGCTGTGGGATGTCTTCGGGGAGGGCGGTGTGGGTGATGATCTGCACGTCGCTAGGTAGAAGTTGGCGGTCATCTTCGACGTCGTCGGGTAGACCCCTGACTATCTCTTGTACCCGGCAGCTGCTGGCGCTAAGGGCGTTGCCCAGGTAACGGAAACCGATGCGCGGATCCAGCCCGCCACAGGTATAGATGTCGACGGCCACGTAGCCTGCCTCCGGCCAGGTATGAATAGACAGGTGCGACTCTGCGATAACCACTGTGCCACTTACCCCCTGGGGTGCGAACTTGTGGAAGGCCCGGCCAACCACCGTGGCACCGATGGCTTCCGCAGTCGAAATCATGTGAGCCTCGACTAGTTCGAGGTCGTCAAGTACGCGGGTGTCGCAGCCGTAGTACTCGGCGATGAGGTGTCGCCCGATGGTCTTCAATATCTTCGATACCCTTTACTTAAATGGGTCCAGCTTACCGGGAGGACCCTAGGCTACTGCGGCGGCTGCGAGACGAGCGCTCGGCCGCGAAACGAGCTTCATAGACGGTTCTGCTTGAGGGGTCAATTCTGCCGGCGGGGACTGGAACTGCACAGGTGTGATGGAAGTGAGTTCGGTCGTCGAGCACTATCGCCAATGGGGGCATATCGATCGCATGATAAGACTATTGTTCAAGCTAATCTTTGTCGTGGTTGTGGCGGTGGCCTTGGCCGGGGGCTCGGCTTTCTTGTACCTCGACCGCCTGGCGCAGACGGCGGTGGAAAAGGGTGGCAGCTACGCCCTCGGCGTAGAGACTACCGTCGAGAGGGTCTCGATTGGCTTGGGCTTCCCCCAGGCGAGCTTCGGTATTGACGGGCTAACCGTGGCCAATCCTGATGGGTTCTCGGAAGCCAACTTTCTCGAGCTGGGCGCAGCGAGCCTCGAACTAGACCTGCTGTCGCTTATGCACGATACGGTTCGAGCTAAGAGTTTCGTCCTCGACGGTGTTCGCGTGGTATTGGAGCGAAACCGCAAGGGCAGCAACTACTCGGTGGTTATGAAGAGTCTTGAGAGCTTCGAGTCCACAGCCCCCGACTCCTCAGAGGCGGATGCTGCTTCCTCTAAGCGGTTAGTCATAGATGAGCTACGTATAACCGGCGTCAGTGCCGAGATGACCCTGGCTTCTATTGTGGGCAAGCCGAGTAAGGTGAAAGTCGCCGTCCCCGATATAGTGCTTCACGACGTTGGATCCGACGGTTCTGGCGTTGATGTGGCAGAGCTTGCCTCGATCGTTACCACGGCGATATTCCAAGCGATCGTCCAGGCTGGCGGGCCGCGCAAGATTCTTGATGATCTCAGTTCCGGCTTGGCTAATCTCGGTGATGTCGGGAGTCTCACCGAAGGGCTGTCTAAGAACCTGTCCGAGGGGCTTGGCGACGTCGGCGGGCTGGTCGATAGCCTTGGCGCGGCTAAGGGACTTCGACCCGACGATGAAATCGGCCGAGTTATTGACAGTATTCTCGGCTCAGGCCGCAAGTCCAAACCCTGACGACTATCATGCGAACTGTCGCGATTTGTATGGTAGCGGTTTTTTCGGTGTTTGCCGCGGTTCAGTACAACGATCCCGATGCCTGGCTATGGATACTACTCTATGGTCTGGCCGCGCTTGCTTCGGCGCTGACCGCCTGCGGCCGCCGCACTCTGCTGCCGCTGGTAGCTTTGTTGGCCTATCTAGTGGGATTCGCGATTCTTGCACCCGCGATTGACGCTAATTGGTATCAGCGCGAGGAAGCACGAGAGGCTCTCGGTTTGGCCCTCGCGTCGCTAGGGATGGTCGCATTGTTGCTCGACCGGTCGAGATCGCGGCGGGCTCCGAGCGACTGAAGCGGTTGCGGCAGAGCGTTGACCCCCATTGTGGGTAGCCACAGCGCTGATCGCTGGCCGCCTTTATCTCGGCGGCGAGAGCGCCGAAGAGGCCAATCGCCAACTTCCCCTTGACCCTGCGCCGCTGTGTTTGTACTAGCATGCCTTGACTATACAGCTTCCAGGGGGAGTTGAGCTCAGGGCTACCGGCAGCAAGACTTCGTGACGCGCCGCGCCATACTCTGCAAGCTCTGCTTTGGGTCTTGACGTAGGCCTCGCTGTTTTGATTAGATCACCAAGAACGTTTGTAGCTAACCGACCACTGTTTACTTTGGCTAATCTCAGCATCGCAGCGACGCACCCGTCAGCCCTGACGACCGTGTCGCTGTAATGCTGAGATCGGCCAGGGTGGGCAGTCGCAACGCGCGAGGAGGAGACATGGTCGCATCTCGAATCACCACAGCTTTTAGAGGACTGTTTTGCCTAATGGCAGTTGCCGCGTTTGCGCTGCCGCAGTCAGCGGCAGCGCAAAGCGTAGACAAGGCAGATCAGGGCTGCATCAACACCATGAACAAGAGTGGCCAGAAGGTGGCCAAGACTCAAGGTAAGGAGAACTCGAAGTGCCTGAAGAGCGCCGGAGCCGGCAAGCTCACGGGCACGGCGGAGGCCTGCGTGACTGGTGATTCCAAGGGCAAGGTAGGCAAGGCCCAGGGCAAGACCGCCTCGGGGCAGGCGAAGAAATGTGTGGGTACGCCGCCGTCGTTTGGTTTTGCCGACTCTTCGGTGATCAACGCTGCCGCGGTAGCCGAGGAGCTGAGCCTGCTCCACGACATCTATGGAGCGAATCTGGATGCTGCAGTTCTGAGCGACAAGGCAGGAGCGGGATGTCAGTCGGCGGTAGCCAAGGCCTACGAGAAGTTTGCCGCGACTCGGGGCAAGCAGTTTGTGTCGTGTAAGAAGAGTGGTCTGAAGGACGGTGTGATAACCGACGCGTCAGGGCTCGAGGCGTGTATTTCGGATGATGCCAAGAACAAGGTGAGCAAAGCCCGAGGAAAGATCGTAAGCGGGGTTGATAAGAAGTGTGTGGGAGTAGACTTGGCTGCCGCGTTTCCCGGGGAGTGCCAGGGAGCTACGGCGACCAATCAAGCTTTTGCCGACTGTATTGCCGAGGCTAGCGATTGCCGGATGTGCACGGCGATCAACGCCTACGATGGGCTAAACCGAGGCTGCGACACGTTTGATAACGGTCTGTTGGATGGGAGCTGCCGTCAGTGTGGTAACGGGGTGGCCGAAGCACCCGAAGCCTGCGACGACTCAGGTAACTCGGCGGTGTGTGACTCGGACTGTACGGCGGCGGTTTGCGGTGATGGTTTTGTGAACAGCGCGGCCTCGGAGAGCTGCGATGATAGTGGCGAGTCTGCCAGTTGCGATGCGGACTGTACTGCTGCGGTCTGCCTGGACGGTACTCTCAATGTGAGTGCTGGAGAGGAGTGTGACGATGGTGCGGAGTCAGCGGCCTGCGATGCGGACTGCACCGCCGCGGTCTGCGGGGATGGAACGGTAAACGCGACTGCTGGTGAGTCCTGCGATGATTCTGGTGAGTCGGCGCTCTGTGATGCCGACTGCACGGCCGCGAGCTGCGGTGACGGGACCCTAAACGTGACAGCGGGTGAGGGCTGCGACAACGGCGGCGCCAATAGCGACGTGACCCCCGATGCCTGCCGCAGCAACTGCCAGCCGGCAAGCTGCGGCGACGGCGTAACCGACAGCGGCGAGCAGTGCGATGACGCCGGTCAGTCGGCCAGCTGTGATGCCGACTGTACTTTGGCTGTTTGCGGTGACGGCATAGTGAATGCTCTGGCCGGCGAGATCTGCGACGATGCTGGTGAGTCGGCGGCCTGTGATGCCAACTGTACCCCCGCGGTCTGCGGCGACGGGACGGTGAACGCGACTGCGGGCGAGATCTGCGACGATGCTGGTGAGTCGGCGGCCTGTGATGCCAACTGCACCCCTGCGGTCTGCGGCGACGGGACGGTAAACGCGACTGCGGGCGAGATCTGCGACGATGCTGGTGAGTCGGCGGCCTGCGATGCCAACTGCACCCTGGCCAGCTGTGGTGACGGGACGCTGAACACGACGGCGGGTGAGACTTGTGATGATGGCGGCGCCAATAGCGATGTGCTCCCCAATGCCTGCCGTAGCAATTGTCAGTTGGCTGGCTGCGGCGATGGTGTCATCGATGCTGGGGAAGCCTGTGACGATGCTGGTGAATCTGCCGCCTGCGATGCCAACTGTACTTTGGCCGCTTGTGGCGACGGCACCGTAAATACCACGGCTGGTGAACAGTGTGATGACGCCGGCGAATCGTCTTCGTGTGATGCTGACTGTTCGTTAGCTATCTGTGGCGACGGCACCCTGAACACGACCTCCGGCGAGGTTTGTGATGATGGTGGCGCTAACAGTGATGTGACTCCGGATGCCTGCCGCACCAATTGCCAGCCGGCAAGTTGCGGCGATGGCATTACCGACAGCGGTGAGTTCTGCGACGACGCGGGCAACTCGGCGGCGTGTGATGCCGACTGTAGTGCTCCCGCCTGTGGTGATGGATTCACCAATCCGGCCGCTGGCGAGTCTTGCGATGATGCCGGCGAGTCAGCGAGCTGTGACGCCGATTGTACCGCCGCTGCCTGTGGTGATGGGGTCTTGAATATTACCGCGGGAGAGGAGTGTGATGACTTCAACACCACGCCTGGCGACGGCTGCAACGCGACTTGTCAGTGCGGACCTGGTTCAGGCGAGGTAGGTTGCCAGGATGTGCAGTGTCCAACTCGCGGCGAGCTGGTCCTGTTTGCTGGAACTACCGGGGTTGCGTGTACTAGCAATCTCGATTGCCCGGTGGGTACCTGCGATGTTGGGCTCGGCCGGTGTATCACGACTACGCGTCTTGATACTGGCTTTACCGGGATTGCCCACGGGTCGGATATCAACGATCAGGTTCTCACGGTTGGCACCCTGATCTGCCCAGGACCCTTCGACGCTTTGAACGCGGAGCCTTGCGGCGACTGTACTGTAGCCGGGCTCAATCCTGACCCCGGCTACTGCCGTTGTCAGGGGGACAATCGCACTGTCTGCGACCAGCCCTTCGCGGTCGATAACGTTAACTGTGGGGGTGGGATCTGCGATTGCTTCTTCGGCGCGCCGTTGCCGTTGTCTTCAGGCAACACGCCGGTGTGTGTAGTCAACCGCTTCTTCGATGACATCTCGGGAACCGCTAATGTTGACGCGGGCAGCGGGGCGATTACCGCCAACCTGCGTTCGGTGGCTCATCTTGGCGAGAGCCTGGTTCTGCCGTGTCCGGTCTGCGGCGGTACCTGCACGGCGGGGCTTGTAGGTTCCGGCTGTGCTACCGATCTCGACTGCGACACCGGTCTGGCCAGCGGTACCTTCAACAACGATGGCACCTGTAGCAACTACGATGCTACGGCCAACGATGGGCTGCGCGGAGGTACTTGCTTCAAGGGGCTGAACGACGGCCAGTCTTGCGACATTGGGGCCTTCCACGAGTCCTTCCCGGCTCCGGGTGGCGCGGGCGCGGGCGCGAGTCTCGATTGCTTCCCGGCTTCGGGCAAGAACGTGTCGGGTACCGGCCTGAAGATTTCTCTGAATCAGACTACCGGTACCTCGGCCCTGCCCGTGGCAGGGGTCAAGTGTGGCTTCCCCGTGTTCGCCGAGTCGCTATGCCCCTGCGGTCAGTGTTTGACCGGGCCGGGTACTTTCACGGCCGATACCTGTACCAGTAATGCCGATTGCATGGGCATAGGCATCGGAACCTGTGGGAATCCCGACGGTGCTGTGTTCCCGAATAGCTGCGAGAATGGACTGTGCAGCGATATTGGCGGCGGTCGTGGCGAGTGCACTACCGGTCCGAACGACGGGTTCTGTGACGGACTGTTGCTGTCGAATGGCTCAGGATTTATCGGATGTCTGAGCAACGCCGACTGCAGCCCGGCAATCATCGGCTTGCCTGGAGGCAACTGTACGCTTACGACGCGGCGTAGCTGCTTCCTCGATCCGATCACGGCCACCGGCGCCGCGGATCCCAACACACCGGTCGGTGTGGCCGCGTTCTGTGTAGGTGCCACTGGTAATACAGGCCTCAATTCGGTTGCGGGGCTGCCGGGACCGGGGCTCGTTACCAACGCGGCTGCGGCGACGACGTTCTGCTCGGATGGTGTGACGGCCTACACCCCGGGAGTTGGCGGTTGCCCCTGATCGCCGAGTGCTGCTGATCTGGGTGTAAACTCAGGGCTACGCCCCACCGGTCGCGAGACGGTGGGGCGTAGTTGTCGTGGAGACTGCGAGAAGAAGTTAGCCCACTGCCAGGTTCAAATATGGCAGCATGGTTGCTGTTGTTTGTACCAGCTGAGTATCGATGCGAAAGAGTGGGCGTGGGTTTGTACGAAAGCTATGTCCTCCCCAAGCTTCTTGATGTAGCGATGCGTCAGAAGCCGATCATGATGCAGCGAGACAAAGTCGTTCCTCGTGCGCGTGGCCAGGTGTTGGAGATTGGTATCGGTTCGGGTCTCAACCTGGCTTGCTACGATGTCGACAAAGTGGAGAAGGTGTGGGGCCTCGATCCCTCGCTGGAACTCGGCCGTATGGCCACCAAGCGGGCTGCGGCAACTTCTCTAGATGTTGAGCTGTTGCAACTTTCAAGCGAAGAAATCCCTGTCGATGACCAGCGATTTGATACCGTGTTAGTGACCTACACTCTGTGTACTATCCCCGATGCGGCCAAGGCGCTGGGAGAGATGTACCGCGTACTTAGGTCGGACGGAGAGCTTATATTCTGCGAACATGGTGCCGCGCCCGATGTGCGGGTTGCGCGTTGGCAGAACCGCCTCAATCCTTATTGGAAAAATATTGCAGGTGGCTGCAATCTCAACCGTAAGATTCCCGATTTGATCGCCGCCGCGGGGTTCGATGTCAGCTCCCTCGAGACCATGTATCTGCCTGGACCCAAGCCTATGACGTACAACTACTGGGGCTCGGCTAAGCGCAAGTGAGCCAGGAGTACTACTGATATGGTTGGTGAGAAAGCCCCCGATTTTAGCCTTGAAGATCAGCACGGTAAGCGCGTGTCGTTAGCGGATTTTCGCGGCAAGCAGGCGGTGGTCTTATTCTTCTACCCGAAGGACGAGACGCCGATTTGTACGAAAGAAGCCTGCAGTTTTCGCGATGCCTATCAAGACTTCACTGATGCGGGTGCGGTGGTCATCGGGGTTAGTTCGGATAGTGCGAGTAGTCATCTTGCCTTTGCCGATAACCACCGTCTGCCGTTCCTGCTCCTAGCCGACGACGGCGAGCTGCGCTCTTCGTTCAAGGTTCGCAAGACTCTGGGGCTGATGCCGGGTCGCGCCACCTATGTGATCGACCGCGAGGGCATCGTCCGCCACGTGTTTAGCTCTCAGTTCTCGGCTCAACGTCATGTCGCCGAGGCACTGGGCGTGGTTAATGAGCTGGCCGGCCGATAGGTCTAAGCAGAGTCGCCTATATGCTGCGCTGATCGTGTCAGCCGAAGGTGCGAGCAAAGAGCGCCCCGATAGCCTCACTGCCCGATTCGTCAAGGAATCGGGTGCCTGTCCCGGCGAAATGGGGATGGGTGATGGTTGGGGGATCGCAGCTCTCCCAGCTGGTTCCGCACCAACGAAACCAGCCTGCGCGTTCCTGGTCGAACACGAACAGCGCTTTATTGCATAGCTTTGCGAATTCCGCGCCCCAACCAGTTCCTCCCTTGACGGTGTCGTCGTCGAGGATCTTGCCAACCACATAGATCTCCTGGCCGTTGTTGATCTGGTGCCAGATGCTCTGCAGCACTCTCTTGAACAGCGGGGTGTCGGGGTAACGACGGTTCATGAGCTTGCTTAGGTAGGCCAAACTGACGTCGCCGCGATTGAGGTCGGAGTCGCTGAGCACACTTAACCCGCGGGACCGGGCATCGTTGTGGCCTTCAAAAGAAAAGTTTACTTCGGTGATGCCGTAGCGCTCGGCCATTGCTCCGAACTCGGCCTCGGCACCATGAGCAGCGCCGCTAAACAGCGTACAGTCGGTGGGTTTCATCGTCTCGCTCCCTTGGCATTAAAGTCCAGCAGACCTTCTATCCGTGTCGATACAGCTGTGGATATACGGTGATGGGCGCGTACGCCAGCGCCGCTATCCAAACGCGGGGGGAGGGCTGCCTGCCCCCTACAATGGGTCACTCGTTCATAGCGCCGCCACCAAAGCTGCCCCTCACATGCTGAAGCGATCCTTGCTTCACAGGCCTTGCGGTTGATCTTACCCTCCAGCTTTTTGCACACAACGCATAACACTCCTCTACTCAGTCGATATCGGCTTAGAGAAAATATAAAGTATCTGCCTATCACCTCATTGACGCACTTAATAGGGCCGTTAACTCTCGAATCGGGTGATGCTCGCTAGTGTCATCTAAGTTCGTCGTAGAAGGCCGATAAGTCGGGTCGGGGTCGCAGTCCAGAGTGTGGTCCCTTAAGCAGACTTTGAGAGCGTTCTTCACGAACGAATCTGGACAGTTGAAGGTGTAATTTTATATGCGTAGATCTGCTGGCCGTATAATACGGACTCTCGCCCTGTGTATCACGTTTGTGTCGGTGCCGACGCTTGGTTGGTCGGCACCGGAAGCGTTTCTTTCTATTACTCCGAGTGAAACGCTCGACGGTAGTATTTTTAATTCCGGATCGTTCTCTCTGAGCAACGATTCGACTGCGGGTGAGCGCATCGTGCGTGTGCGTTTTGATCTCTCCACCGCATTCTTGATGGATGTCGTCTTTGATCCTCAAGGACTGGCGGGTGACGTTGTCGCGAAGTGTTTTACCCCTGGGCCCGAGAAGGTGCCCACCGGCATGTTCGACTACAGTTCGGACCAACGCTGCGCGCTTGTTCCTGGCAACGGCGTGTTCGATCTTCCTCATGATGGGGGATTTGACGCCTTAGAGATAGAATTCCTCGGTTTCGATCCGGGCGAAAGTTTCACCTTTTCTGGTGACGTTGACCATACCAGCATAAAAGGCTCGGCCGGAAGTAGCCCCGGTGGCGCTGTGTCGGGGTTTGAACTTGCGGGGGCGCGGCTTGAGATCGAATTTGATACGGGGGCGATCCTGACGGCTACTATGTTTCCAACGCCGGGTAGCCAAGGCGGTTCGCAAAACATCGTAAAAGCCGGCGGCCCAGCTGCTCCCGGTATCGAGCTGCTCGGATTTCCTTCGCCACCGGTAGTGGTGTCGGGCTTTGCGCAGACCGTGCGCCTTAGCGGCCAGCCGGGAGAGTCTCTGCGCTTAATGGTAGTAGAAGGGGCTCTCGAGCCTGGTACGGTGCCCATCTTTGACGAAGATCCTTTCGAGGCTAACACGGCGGTAGCGATCCGCGAATATGCGGCGACCATTGGCAGCGACGGCAGCGTAGACGTACCGGTCATGCTCTCCAAGAATGGTGCGACTGGCGGCATCAATCACATTTTCGCGGCGGTGTTGGATGCTGACGGTAGCGGCCGTACCAGCGATATGTCGGCTGTAATCATTGCCGATCTTGGCGATGTATGTGTTGACGACCTTCAGTGCCCTGCTGGGCAGCTGTGTGACGCTGGATTCTGCCGGGAACTGTGCGTGTCGCAGCTCGACTGTCCGTCTGGAAACTTTTGTATAAATGGCGTTTGCAGTGTGGATGACTCCGACGATGACAATGATGGCCTGGCGGATGCAAGCGACCCCTATCCCCTCGATCCTCGTAATCTCGCGTACGGCCCGATCGCCGTGGACGGCAACACTTCGACTCCGATTAGGCTTAATGCTTATGCGTTGAGGCCAACCGGTTCTCCTGAGTGTGCGGGAAGCAAAACAGATTGTAACGGCGACCTATGGAATGCTGATTTTGCTTTCAGTAGCGAGCTCAAGCGCAGCACCTGCAACCTCTCGGGTGGCGGCGAGAACTGCGTTGTCAGTGGAATATTCGATCTGTTTGGCTGTGACGATGAGAGCACTGAGGATCTCTTTCAGTGCGAGCACTCGGACCAACCCTCGGGCTTCGAACTGTCCTACAGTTTTGCTGTGCCCAACGGCAACTACCTGGTGAACCTATACTTCGCCAATATCTTTACTGGCACCGCTTTGGTCGGAGATAGGGTGTTTAACATCGAAGCCGAAGGTACACGTTACTACGACAGCTTTGATCAGGTCGCTGAGGCCGGAGGCAGTGGGCGAGCTGTGGTGCGATCGATGGTTGTTCCGGTTGTTGATGGCGAGTTGTTCATTGAGTTTGTTCACACCCATCCGGCCATAGAGAATCCGTCGCTTAAGGCTATAGAGGTCTTTGCCGAGGCTGAGTGTCATAGCGATTCAGACTGCAGCGACAGCAATGTTTGTACAGGCATAGAGACCTGTGTCGACTTCTTCTGTCAGGCTGGCGCTCCTCTACTTTGCGACGATGGTCAGTTTTGCAACGGCGCCGAGACCTGCGACGCGGTGGCGGGCTGCCAGGCCGGCAGCGCGCCAGTAACGGATGACGGTGTGGCCTGCACGGTAG
>CAZPPZ010000061.1:0-14355 GCA_964588545.1 uncultured Myxococcales bacterium
CAAGCCGCCCGACGCCGACGGTGTTGGCGACGATGCAGTGAGCGTGGCTGCGCGCAGCCCGCAGTGGTTGCTCGGCCTCGAGTTGGGGCTAAACGGAGCCTTGGGCAACAGCGAGAGCTACAATCTGAGGCTTTCGGCTCGCGCCCAACGCCAGCACAGCGGCGGCGAAATGTCGGCGGAGATCACCTATGTACGCGCCGAGGCCGCCAGCAAGAACAGCAGTGATAGCGATGGCGATGGGCTAGTCGATAGACCACGTCTGGAGTTGACCGACAGCAAAATCCTGGCCAGCCTGCGTAACGACTGGCTAGCCAACGACAGTCCGTTGCGCTACTTTCTGGAGGCCACCACAGACGTTGATCAGTTCAAGGATTACGACCTACGCTGGTCGGTGGCTAGCGGCCCCGGTTATACCTTTCTTGATAGCGACAGCGCTTCCATAGTTGGGCGTATCGGCGCAGGGCTTTCCGAAGAACTCGGCGGGGAAGACCAATCTATCGTTCCCGAGTTGCTTTTTGGTAGCGACTGGAAACAGCGCTTGGCCAAACACCACAAGCTAACCCTCAAGCTAACCGTCTACCCCGATCTCAGTGAATTCGGTGAGCTGCGTTCGCTAGCCAAAGCCAGCTGGGACATCGATCTGGACCCCGAGCACAACCTCACACTGCGTCTTGGCATCGAGGACCGTTACGATAGTAAACCCCAAGACGAGAGGGTCAGCGTTGGTGCAAACATCCTGACCAAACGCACCGAGCACAACGATCTTGACTACTACGCAACACTGCTGCTGGAGTTCTAGCGCGCGCCGTCAGAGTCTTGGTCGGAAGCAGAGCTAGTGAGCAGAGCTCCGACGCTCGAGAAGGTAGAGACGAGGTAGGGAACAACCACGGTCAGCCCCATCTTTATGAGTCGCGAGCGGTCAACCTCGCCGCGGACGATCGCGTCGCCGTGGTTAATCGCTATCAACACCGTTCCGACGATAGCCGCATAGGCGAGGCCGCGGCGTACTACGTCGGGCCTAGTGGCGGTCTCGATCCATTCGCGCATGACTGTGCTTAGCACTGCCCGCTGCGCACCGAAACTATAGGCCGAGCTAGCGGAATCGATGTTCGATGGTCAGTGCCACCGCTGCACGCTCCCCACCGATATGCAGGGTCTGCGAGTCGCTGCCCACGCCGAAGTCGAGCATAACGGTGGTAGAGCTGGCAAAACGTTGTCCGGCCGCGATATCCGCCGCTCTAAACGACAATGCACTCAGACCCACGGTCGCGCTATTAACCGCGGCAGTCAGCACCGGAACCGGCACACCGCCATCGTTTTCGATCGACGCCACAAGCCTATCGAGCAGCGAATCCTGGATCGGCGCCCGCAGCACCAAACGCTGCACGAAAAGCTCCGAGCCAAGCCCCCAGCCCCCACGCAGCGGACCAGCACTGGCACCGTGGGGCAAGGCCCACAGCAACAGCGTTGCCAGAACGGTGGTGCTAACCACCCCCGATAGACTCAATCTCGACGTTTGACGTTGAAAAGCTGCCACCTCATCCCTCCAACCCACGATACGCGGGGCTTCCCGCCCTACGCTCGGGCACTCAGGGACGACGATGCAAACCCCGCGCCGAAGACTGGCCCGGGGTGGACAATTGCGTACGCCTCAATGCAGGTCTGGAGCAGACGCGTCATCGAGCCGAAGCAAACCGGCCTCGTAAAGGGATCGGTGAACGAACTCTCTGACTGCTCCCTCCCAGGTGCAGGAGAGATGGCTGCCGTCGAACCATAGCATCTTGGGACGACTCCAGTGATCCCACAGTTCAAGGAAGTGCTCGCGCGGGACCATACGATCGGCGAGTCCGGCAAACATGTAGCGACGTTCGGGGGCCACTATTGGCTCAATCGCCAGTGGCGAAATTACGCGAGTCACACGACGGATCCGCTCCCAATCCAACCCCGCTTCGAGGTTACCGCGCAACAGCTGTGCTGGCGCATGGCGTTGCAGCATGGAGGGAAAGCAAACCGGTGGCATGCCGGCGATAGCACAGGAAAGATCGCCGTCGAATCCGGCTAGCAGTGCCGTCGTATAGCCGCCAAGCGAGACCCCATAGGCGCCAATGTTGTCGCCACCCACCGAGCGGATCCAGCTGAGCAGACGGCGCAGATCCCACAGCGCCTGGGCCTCGGCGTGAATGGTATCGAGAACCTGGCCGGCAAAGAATCCATCGCCGCTACGGCGTCCAACCTTGCGGTCACCGTGTAGCGGCAGCACAGGAATTGCTACGTTCAAGCCCAGCGCACCATGCAACCACGCGGCGCGAAAAGCCGTGAAATCAGCCGTCGGCCAACCCATACGAAAACCGTGCACACAGACCAACCAGGGGCGCGGCCGCCCCCGATGTCGCAGCACCCAGGCATGGGCCGTGCGGTTGGCCTGGTAGGACAGCCAGCGCTGTCGGCCGGGCTCGCCCCGACGCGGCTGGTAGCCGCTCTCGAAGCGCAGGTGGCTGTAGTCAGAGCCCCAGAATTTGACTCGCCGACTCTTGGGCGTGCGTAGCGCGGGCGGCCGACGATGATAGCGCAGCGGATCCTCTATCCAGCCGCGCTTGCCAAACATGCGCTCGGCAACATCTAGTTCCGCTGTGATCTCCAGCAGCTCTGCCCGGCTGGGAGCGTAAGAGAGCGCGACCATGAGCGTGCGAAAAGACTCATCGGCGGCTACTTTGAGCGCCAAACTCAGCGACGGGCGGCTAGAAGCGCCATTGCCAAGCCAGCTCTCGGCAAGAAATCGAGCGGTTCTGAGCCCCGGCCGACCAAGCGCGACATCGGCTGCAGCGCTAAGCAGCCCCGGCAGACGCTGCCGCAGTTCAGTTGAAACGCTGTCCATGAGGAAGCTCGGAGCTGGGCCTCCGAACGACCTACGATAGCACGACCGAGCCGGGCGGGCCGCTTCCCCGCCCCGCCGAGTGTGCCTAGATAGTCTCGCCGACACGCATGACCACCCGGCTACTCAGTAGCGGGCAACTCGGTGCCGACAAGATAATGTGCAACCTTGCGCAGGAACACCTTGTGCCGAGCGAGCGCTCGTGAAGAGTTCAAGTCCTCACCGAGAACACCGCTGAGCACCGGTGCCATGACGAAATAGCCGAGAATCATGTTGTGAAAGGCGCCTACCAGCAGCGCCAGCTCGTGGCTATCCCAACCCTCGATGTTGGGGCTGGATCGGAGCGCCTCGATACCCTTGGAGTAGATCGGGTCCAGCCACCGGCCGGCCAGCCGCGCCAGGTTCGCGCCTCCGCCTAGCGCTTCAAACTGCAGGATGCGTGCAATCGCCGGATTAGCGGCGATATGATCGACTATGACCTCAATGATGCGCTCGTCACGACCAGGCGTGGGTCGGGTCGAGGTAAGCTCGGTGAGAAGCTCGAAAATCGGCGTCAACGCTCGATCGAGCACCGCCTCGTACATCTCCTGCTTACCCGGGAAGTGATTGTAGAGGCTGGCAGGGTTAAGCCCCACCGCCGCGGCGATATCCCTGACTGCGGTACCGGCAAAGCCACGCTCGGCAAACAGCAACTCGGCCGCATCGAGTATCCGCGAGGCTGTAGTACCGCGGCCGTCTTCGTTGGGGAGGTTGTCATTCACCGTTTAGATCCCGCATGCTAACTTTCCCTGCCACTATCACCGGCGTTCTTCTTGGCCATCATCTCGCCGAAACGTTTCGCATCCAGGCTGATGAAGATCCCCTCAGCCTCGGCGGTTAACTCACCGTCTGCGGTTATCGTAGCACTAGCAAAAATCTTTCGTCCCTCGACCCTGTCGACCCCTGCGTCGAATATTAGCTCTCGATGCAGGGGCGTTGGTCGACGATAGCGCACCGTCAGCGTGCCGGTCATTCCCGGGTTTCCAGTAATCGACTGCGCAAAGCCTAGAACCTCGTCAAAGGCAGCCGCTACAAAGCCGCCGTGGACACAGCCGGGGGGACCTTCGTAGGCTGCACCAAAAACCGCGCGACCCTTGACGCGTTGGCCTTCGGGGTGAAGCCAGAGCGGAGGAGCCAGAGGATTGGACAGGCCAATTACCGGGCTCTGATCGAAGAAGGCATGAACGTCGCCAGCATTGGCCGCCTCGCTAAACCCCGGAAACGAGCTCGACCGCGGATACTCGCTGAGCGTGTCGGCAAAGGCGTCCAAGCGGTCGGCCGCCCGGGCGAGCTGCTCGGGCGGGGCATCGGTCACCACCAGATGCTCGATGACCCGGCGCATAGCATCGGCCAAGCGCCGTTTTTCGGCCCACAGCCCACCAGCATCCTCGCGCTGAGCCCGCACGTAGGGCCAAAGTACCGTCTTCGCTTCGTCACTCATTTCGCTGCGTCCACTTGCATCATAGTCAGGCTACGGCAATAATCGCAAAGCAAACGAACGTTTGTTGGTCTGCCGCTTAGCTTAGTACGAGGAGCCGCGCATGAACTCAGAGCTAGACCTGAGCAACCCGGATAATTTTGCCCAGGGATTCCCTCATTCCTATTTTGCCGAACTGCGTCGTAGCGATCCAGTGCACTGGCAAGATGAGGCTGATGGTCCCGGCTTTTGGAACATAACCAAGTACGAGGATCTCAAGAGTATCTCGCGTCAGCCCTTGGAATTCTCCTCGTGGCGCGGTGGCACCAACATGTGGGAGCTGCCCGATGACGATCTCGAGGCGGTTCGTTTACTCATGGTAAACATGGATCCGCCCAAGCACGCCAAGTTCCGCCGCTTGGTGTCGACCGGCTTCACGCCCAAACGTATAGACATGCTGCGCGAGCACGTAGCCCAGCTCGCCAGGGCCACCGTAGATAGTATTGCCGCACTGGGCGAGTGCGACTTCGTCGACTCCGTGGCCGCTCAATTACCCATGGCGACCATCTGTGAGATGCTCGGAGTGCCTGAGGCAGACCGCCGCCTGGTCTATGATCTGAGTAACAAGCTCATAGGCTTTGACGACCCTGAGTTTCAGCACAACATGGATGATGCCAAGGAAGCGGCTGCGCAGATGTACGGCTACGCCGAGTCTCTGGCCGATGAGCGGCGGCGCTGCCCCATGCACGACCTTACCACCGTACTGATCGAGGCCGAGGTCGATGGCGAGCACATACAGGCCGGTGAATTCGACTCGTTTTTCTTGTTGCTGGCAATCGCCGGCAACGAGACCACACGCACGGTCACCGCCCAGGGCATGCGGCTGTTGCTCGAGCACGACGAGGCCCGCCGTGAGGTCATCGCTGACCCCTCGTTGCTGCCCAACGTCATCGAAGAAATGTTGCGCTACAACCCTGCTGTAATGCATTTTCGACGCACCGCGACTACCGACATGGAGATTCGCGGCCGCAAGATTCGTGAGGGAGACAAGGTGATTCTCTGGTACCCCTCGGCCAATCGCGACGAGGAAGTATTTGACGATGCCGACCGCTTCGACATCCATCGCGAGTTCAACGAGCATCTGGCCTTCGGTGTGGGAGAGCACTACTGCCTGGGTGCCAACCTGGCACGCCTGCAGTTGAACGCGATCTTTGCTGAGATCCTGCATCGTCTTCCCGATATCGTGCTCAATGGCGAGGTGTGCTACCTGCGATCGAACTTCATTGACGGCATCAAGGAAATGCCGGTAAGATTCACCCCCGAAGCGCAAGTTTCCGGGGAGGACAGAGCCTGATGAAGAAAATTGTCGTTGACTACGATTTGTGTGAAGCCAATGCCTGCTGCATGCGGGTCTGCCCAGAGGTCTTTGAAGTCGACGACGAGGACAACCTGATCGTCAAGCAAGACAGCATTAACGACGCTCTTCGCAGCAAAGTCGAGCAGGCGCTGCGCGTCTGCCCAAGACAGGCGCTAACTCTGATCGACGAATAGCCAGGGTCTCAGTGGCTGCTCTGGGCTGAGGCGAGTTCACGCGCCCACTTGTAGTCGGGCTTACCGCTGGGTTGGCGCTGCACGCGACTAACCATACAAAACTCACGCGGCACCTTGTAGCCGGCGATATGTTGGCGACAGTGGGCCTGGAGTTCCTCGACACTGGTGCTCACGCCCGCTCGCGACTGCACTACCGCCGCCACCCGCTGCCCCCAACGCTCATCGGGCACACCGACCACCAGCACGTCGGCTACCGCGGCGTGAGCCTTTAGCACCTCTTCGACTTCCTCGGGGAAAATCTTCTCGCCGCCGCTGTTTATACACACCGCACCGCGGCCATAGACGGTGACCGTGCCGTCGCTCTCGAGAGTGGCCAAGTCGCCGGGAATAACCCAACGCTCGCCGTCGATCTCGACAAAGGTCTTGGCGGTCTTTTCCGGATCCTTGTAATAGCCGACCGGAAGGTGCCCCTTGCGTGCAAGCATACCCATGACACCCGAGCCGGGCTGCAAACGGCGCAGTTTTGCGTCGACCACGGTAACGTTGTCGGCAACCGCAAAGCGTGGGTGGCCAGATTCACTCTGACTGCGAGCCAGTGTCATCGACCCGGTATGTCCCGACTCGGTCGAGCCGAAGCTGTCGATGAACATGGTCTCGCCCAGTCTTGCTCGCAGCCTTTGCTTGACCGACTCCGAGAAAATCGCACCCGCAGAACCTATGACGATCAGCGAAGACAGATCATAGTCGGCAGCCGACCGCTCTAACTCATCGGCCAGTGGTGAGGCCATGGCGTCACCTACGATCGTCATTATTGCCACGCGCTCACTCTCGACCAGCTTCCAGATAAGCTCGGGGCGCATACTACGCCCGGGCTGCACGACCACCTTGCCGCCGCCAAATAGACCAATGATCGCGCCCCACTGGGCGGCACCGTGGATAAACGGCGCCACCGGCAAGGTCGCCATCGGAGAGTCATTATGCTCGACCAGTTCAGCCAGTTGCTCGGGCCTGGAGATTGGCGGGCCCCCCGGATTGCCGCCCTGTAGCCCGGCAAACAACAAGTCGCCGTGACGCCACATCACACCCTTGGGCATGCCCGTGGTTCCCCCGGTATAGATTATGTAGAGATCATCGGCCGAGCGCCGTGCGAAATCGCGCTCTGGAGAACCGCTGGACATCGCCTCTTCGATCGAGACCGCACCGAGAGGGTTGCCATCCGCCCCGCTCTCGTCATCAACGTAGACGAAGCGACGCAGCGCTGGAAAATCCTCGGCGAGTTCGACGAGCAGCGGGCTAAACTCGCGGTGATAAAACAGAGCAACGAGATCAGCATTGGCGAACATGTAACGCAGTTCGTCGGCAACATAGCGATAGTTGACGTTGATCGGCACCGCGCGAATCTTGAAACACGCGAGCATGATCTCGAGAAACTCCGCGCAGTTGTACATGTACATGCCGACGTGATCACCGGCAGCTATACCCTTGGAGGACAGGTAGTGCGCCAAGCGGTTGGCGCGAGCGTCAAGCTCGGCATAACTGAGACGGCGTTGCCCGCAGACCAGAGCCTCTCGCTCCCCCGCTACCGAAACGACACTCTCGAAGAGATCAGCAATGTTGAACTGCATAGCCGACACAGCGCCCCAGAGTGGCGCAGCGCACAAAGTAGAACACGTTCTATTGGGTCTGGCAAGACCGACCGGCCCACCGAACCTGCGCCCCGCTGGCGACTACTTCTTGATCGCCAGGTAGCGGATGCCGTCGTCCTTCTTAACCCGGGTCATGGTTGCCGCTATGCACAAGCCGTTATCGGTGAGCATCTGGATGGTAACCGCGCTATTTCCACTGAGCATCGCCGCGACACCAGTGGGCAACGAGATCTGCCCCTTGCTGGCGTTGTTCTTGCCCTTCACCTCAGCCTTTCCCTTGAGAACATCACCGCTCTTATAGCCGATCTTTGACACACCGTCGGCGGAGCTCTCCTTGTCTTTGTACCCATAGCCCGTCGATCCCTTATTCTTCCAACACGACGCGCCAGCGCAGGCAGCGCCACCACGGTTGATACTATGCTCGACGACTAACGTGTCGCTATCGTCGTAGACGCAGGCGGCAACGCTGGTAAGACCACGGACCGGATCGCCGAAGGCAGCCAGCGTAGTCACGCTGCCAATCTTCTTCCACCTCAGCTTCATCTTCTCTTTTCCAGCTGAACTTTCTTGGTACTGAAGCTGGGCCTGCGAAGCTTCGAGGCAGCCCGCCACCGGAGCCGCGGCACACAGCAGTGGCGAAGGCGGAGAAACCAGGGCGAGGCTGAGGTCGTACATCTGAGCCTGGTCGGGGCCGTCGTTGAAGACTCGGACGTAATACGTCCCCGCCCCCTCATTCAGTGCGACGTTGTACATCGCCTCTACTTCTCCGGCTTTAGCACGGGTAGAGCGAGCAAGCGTCTTCACGCCACCAAGACCACGCAACTCCACAGCGATGTCGCTTCGCAGCAGGGCATCGAAGGGTGTTCCCGAAGGACACGAGCCGTCAAGATTCTGCGGAGCGTTGGGATAGATGCTGCCAGTCGGGGTCACGATTACGGTGGCACGGCTCTCGGCTGGAATCGTCACACTGAACCAGTCTTCGTCGCTGCTAGCGTCGATGCTGATCGCCGTCTCGATAGCCACCACGCCATCAACCACCGCAGCCAGTGCGACCGCAGTTCCCACCGAGTTGTTGTCGCCACCACTGCTCGGAGATTGCAGCGCATCTCCGTAGGCCCTATTGGCCGCCAGAATATCGTCCTCCTGGGGTCCGTCGAAAGCCGTGCTCACAAAGGGCTCCATCAGCTTGGTATGATCGTTCGGGCAGGAATGACGCAGGCCCGTCCCATGCCCGTGCTCATGCGAGAGAACGTTACGCAGACCGGTAGTATCGGCTGCGCCAAAGAAAGTCGTGTTGCCGGTATCGATGATCATGTCACCGGTGTTGGGAAAGAAGTTGCAGGCCAGTATGTTCGGCCCTGACTGTCCGTCGACAAAATGCCCCGCGATGCGAATATCGGCCCGCGTGCCGAGAATCCCTTGGTAGAGAAATGACAGCGCAACGCCGTCGTCGGCCGCTTCGTAAACATACTCTACACCGTCTAGATTGCCCCAGGCGGTAAACACGGACTCGAAGGTAGGGAACCAAGGCCGTAGCCTAAGATCGCTCCCGCCTGGTCCCGCTCCGAACAGGCTGTCCATGAACGCGATCAGGTCGCTACCCGAGGATGGCTCGATGCTCGAGTCGCCCGAGCAAACTCCGCCGGGGAGCGTCCCCGCAATCCCGTCCCTCACAAACCCCCAGGTCAGCGTGGTAGGATCACCCTGAAACAAAACGCTAGTATTGGTCGCCGTGAAGCTCCAACGCGCGTTCAGAAAGAACGCTCTGCTAGGAAGCTCGGGCTCGACGTAGGAGCAGTAAGACCCTCCGTCCACCTCCCACACCCTCGCGACCTCCTCAAGGGCATCGGCATAGCGAGCAGGAGCAAGCAGCGCCCAGCCAGCGATCAAAATAACGAGATAGCGATTCATCGCGCAAAGCTCCATGCGAGGTTCTCCACGGCTACGGCTAGTTCCGAGCACAGGTATCGGCGAGGCTACGGGTGTGAACGTTATGCTAACTAGGCCGCACTGTCGCAACAGCGGCGCATGCCCCCCGGCTTCATCCCAGGTGCTTGAGGCTGGAGCTACGAGAACACGAGGGCAGATGATTCAGCCGGCGAGATTGGCCTGAGACAAAAGCGAGCAGGGAGGAAGGCATTCCAAACGCCCTTTTGAAAACGTCCTATAAGACACTTTCCGTTAACTACACCACCGAGAACGGATCATTGCCTGCAGTTTAGGCCCCTGCGCATGCTGAGGGAACACCAATACGCGGAGAGCGATCGTTGGCCTTTACAGCGCCTAGACGTGTAACGGCGTGAGCAGCGAGATCCTTGGCACCTTCTCTGTCTGTGTAGCCGCATCGAGCTCACGGCGGTAGAGGGATAGTAGAAGGCTATGCCGCGAACAAGAGCACGAGAACGCAAGTCGGCAGCCGTCGCCATCACAATGGTAGCTGGTGTTACGATAGCCAATATCGGCACGTGGCAGTTCGACCTCGGTCTGATGAGGGTATTCGGCTATCACATCTTCACAGCACTGACTCTCTGCATCGTGTTCCCGCTCTACTATACAGTACGCGTCGAAGGCGGAGCTCTTGAAGACATTGGTCTCGGATGGAGGAACTGGCGCTACGCGGTCGCGGTAGGGATCGTGATAGCCGCAATCATGACGCCGTGGCGTATCAACGGCCTTGAGGTGCCCGAGGCATACGATCTCTTCTACCTGGTAATCGCGCTTTCCATGTCTACCCTCTTCGAAGAGATTTTCTTCCGCGGATTCGTCCAGATCCGGATGGAGAGATGGGCCGGTCGCTGGGCTGCGGTCCTGATATCGTCCTTCGCATTCGCGATTTACCACGTCGGCTATGGCATCGAGTACCAGTCGATCGCCAGTCTTGGTCGCATGACGCTGGTCGGCATGCTGTTCGCGACAGTCTTCGCAATCTCCAAGAGCGTATACACATCCTTTATTGTGAATCTGCCACATGCGCTCATCACATTCCTTGAGCAGGGGCGACGCTTCGACGAAAAGGCGGCCGTAGTGTCGGGGCGCATCATTGTCGCCGGAGTGACGGCGATTGTGATCGCGCGTCGTTTCTCGACATCTATCGAGACGTAGCACACTTAGAGTTTCGGATGCTCCCAGGCCGGTGTCGCTCCTCATACTCGCAAATAATTCTTTTTTGTACGACGGAGTGAGCAGGATGGGCGGGTAGGTAATTCAAACGCACTTCTTGGCGAATGTCCTCGTATGAAGATTATGGTAACCAGACCCCGCTACCGCAAGAACATAGCTCGTTTGCACCAGATGGCGGCTCCTCGACGTCGCGGAAGCTCAGGGTGAAGCGCGCATAGAGCCACGCGGTGTGCTGGATAATCACGGGAGGAAAGTGACAGTATCGGTAGCTGATCGGCGTCATCTGCCGAGTCTACCGGCTACGCGGGTCTGAAGCCCCTCAACTCCTGACAACGCCCGGCTGGGCCGGCCACTCGGATTCATAGATGAGTTGCCATTGCCCGTTCCCGTCGCGGTAGGCAACCTGACGATCTTGGGCTGCCCAGGCGGATTCAGCCCGTGCCGCCCAAGCGACCGATATGACAATCGCGGTTAGCGTCAGGTGCAGGCAAAGCACGCATTTGTGCCTGGGTTTCACGACGGTTTATTCCGCTGCCCATGCGATGTTACTTCGGCCGAATCAGCAACTGTGCCAAGGTGTCGTCCGAAGATCCCAGTTCCACCCTGAGCGAGCGCGGTTGCGAACGGAATCGCCTACTGCTCGGCTTATCCAGCGTGATCTTGTAGCGTTTGTTGGGGGCGAGCCCCTCGAGTCTAAAGCGCCCTGCACCATCGGTGAACATCGTCATACGCTTAGAGGGTGTGCCTTTGCCTTTGATTGAAAGAGCGACGCCCGACGCGGGCAGGCCGGTAGCCTGATCCTTTGCCGTACCGCCAAGAGTCAGCAGTGCCTCGGTGACTTCGAAGGTGACGTCCTCGCCCACGCTTGCGCTACCATCGTTGGCTTCGAATCGAACCGCGTAGCTCGCCGCCTGAAGCCCTGTAGGCCTCCACGTGAACAGCCCGGTCGCGCTCTCCAAAACAGCACCGTCGGGGAGTCCGGTCGCTGAAAATGTCGCGGTCGCAGGGTCGAGGCCGGCTGCTGTTAGCGCAAGCTTGATCGTATCTCCCTCCAAAAGTCCTACGGTTCCAATGCTGCCGATCTTGACCGTCGTATACTTGGGGGACAGGGCGCTCGGGAACATGCTGACGACGTTTATTCGTCGTTCCGGGGCAGTAGGTATCAGCCAATCCACCCACGTCACTATGCTGTGTCGGGCATCCTTGACTATCAGCGGGGGAGTCCCTTGTAAGATCGGGCTCGAGGCCACGAGCAATCCCTCATCCTCGCTGTCGATCAACGTACCGTCAGCGGTGAGGCGCCCGACGAAAATATTCCTGGTGGGCGTGCCGTTGGTGACGCTCCAGTATAGGTAGGTTGTTAACCAGCCCGAGCCGTCAAACGCCGCCCCCGAGCCGGTGCGAAACGTTGCCAATTCGAAGGGCGAGTTCTGGTTGAGCACGATCCGCGCGGGAGCGAGAGGATTGCCGTCCTTATCCAGCCGCAGGGCGAGCGCGTCGCGACGGCAAAACACCTCGTCTACGCCTGTGCCACATAGTTTGGTCCAACTCCCGACGGCCAGATAGCCGGTACCGTCGGTAACCAGATCGCGAACCTCACCCACGAGGTCTACCTGCTGGCGAAGGTCGGCAGAGGTTAGTTTATGGCCGGTCAACTTTAAGGTAAAAAGCGACCAGGTGAATATGCCACTCGGCCGTCTGCCGCTGAATCCAGCCCAGGCTAGCAAACAGCTGTCGGCCGTGCATGCCATGGCCTGGCCTATGGAAAATCCGTTCCAGATCCGTTGCGCCTTGCCGGTAAAAACACCATCGGGACGCAAGCGACGCAGGTAAAGACGGGTCTTGTCACCACGTGAGCGGATGTCGGTATCGGCATACAGGATCGTGTAAACGTCACCGGCATAAGCAACCCCGATCGGCCGGAACCAGTGACCCTCACGGTCTCTTTGTCGGGCGATTTCAATCGGTTTGCCGTCGATGGGAGTGCCGTCCGCTCCCACGCGCATGGCTAGTATACGGTCGATGTTCTGGTCGGGCCCCTGGTCGTATGCGTCGAACTCGCTATCGATCTCATTCCATACAACGAGATAGTCATGACCATCGCTGGTTACGCGTACGGTGCCCTTGCGCTCGCCGCCGACGAACAGCTGAATAGCGCCGCTTACGTTGCTGGCGTTATCTACGTGCGCCGCAGCGATACTGAACGTCAAGGAGTGTAACCCTTCCACTTGCGCCCAAGCGAGCAACGTTCCGGTCTCGTTACTATCGATCGCCAGCGTGGATGGTGCCCCCAAGTTGGGATCAAGGATAAATGTCGGGGCAACGATGCGCTCGTCGCGATGTACATACACGGCGGAGGTTTGCATCGTTCCACCGTCGGAAGAGGCGGGCGCGTCGATCGTAACCCGGCTGGCGTGGCTTCCGACGGCCAGCCCGTTGGTGTCGAAAGACAGCGCGATCTCGCCGGGACCGTTTCCACCAGGCGGCGACGCTGTCAGACCCGTCGAGGTCACTGCCGTCCACGCCAGGGGGGATAACGTCGTAAACTCGAGGTCCAAGTGACCGATGTCGGCGATCTGTACATCCTGAAACGCGTGACCTTGCTCGAGCGAGCCGTGCAGGCGGGTCGTAGCCGGCGGCGTGTTGAAAACGTTGGCAGCATTGATGCGCCCCCATCCATAAAAAGGGTTTCGCAATTGTCCTTCATAGCCGGGATAGCCGGGCTGCTCGGCGTTGAGTTCAAGATGCCAGGCGACCTCATCGAGGCTAAGCGTAGGATCAAAGCCTAGTAGCACAGCCGCCAATCCGGCAACATGAGGGGCCGCCATGCTCGTTCCGCTGAGCCTGAGGTAGTCATCGCCGACAACCTCTCCGCCGACGTTGCTCGAGTTACGCCCGCGCAGCGACAGCACGTCGACTCCCGGTGCGGCGACATTGACGGTGTCGCCAAAATTCGAGAATGAGGCGACGGTATCGATGTCGTCGGTAGCCGCCACCGTGACAACGCCGTCTATCCCAGCAGGCTCTCGGGTATCGGCCGAGCGACCCTTGTTGCCTGCCGCGGCCACGACAACGGTACCAAGCGAGTGTGCCGTCGTGACAGCATCGACCACGACTTGCGAGATGTAGGAGCCCGACCAGCTATTGTTGATAACGTCGGCGCCGTTCTCGGCGGCGTAGACGATGGATTCGGCCAAGTCGGAGGCAAAACCAGTACCGTCGTTGTCGAGGCCTCGCACGCTCATCAGCCGTGCTCCCGGCGCCATGCCGATCACGCCTACCCCATTGCCGCCCACAGCCGCGGCTATCCCGGCCACATGGGTGCCGTGTCCGTTGCCGTCGGTCGCCCTATCGTCATTGTCGGCAAAATCCCAGCCGTGGAGGTCATCGATGAAGCCATTGCCATCGTCATCTATACCGTTGCCCGCGATCTCCCCGGGGTTGGTCCATATGTTGGCGGCAATGTCGGGATGGGTTTCGTCAATCCCCGTATCCACGATTGCTATGACAATCCCCTCGCCGCCGGACAAGTCCCAAGCGAGTGAAGCTTGCGTGAGGTGTAGACCGTAAAGATCCTCATAGCTCTGCCCCCACGTTCCGACACTGGAGTAGAATGGATCGTTCGGAACCACAGCCACCTCGGCAACATAGTCGGGTTCGGCCCATTCTACGCTGGGATCGGCCGCGTATTGCACAGACGCTTGGCGAGA
>CAZPPZ010000062.1:0-14242 GCA_964588545.1 uncultured Myxococcales bacterium
CCGCAAGCCGTTGCTACGGCTGAGGTTTCGGTCGGCTGGGTTTTGGGACAGGACGCGAAGTGTTTTGCGGGCGACCGCCGCGAGAACTCGCTCGATGTCATCATCACCCGGCGGCGGCAGAGCTATGAAGCGTGCTTCACCAGCAACTTCGTCCACCTCGTAGACACCGTCGAGCACCAGCGCGTCCGCTGTCGTTCGCTAGTCGAGACTGCACACCGACCAGTTCGTACCGGGGAGACCGCTGGCAATCAGGTAGCTGCGCTCGCACGTCGTGGCAACGTCAAGCCTTGGCGGGACATCCGAGGCCAAGTCGGCGCAGCTTTTGGTGACGAAACAGCCGCTATCGGTCGCGTTGCCCGTCAGGGTCGATCCTTTCAGGCGCACTCCGGCCTTGGCGCAAGCCGTTTCATCGGGACCGGCATGTACACCGAAACGAGCGTTGCCGGTTACGCCGCAGTTGATCAACGTGACGCGGCACTGGCTGCCGGACGCCGACTCGATGCCAACCTCTCCGTTCTCGTTGAACGAGCTGTCCTTGGCTCTGAGTTTCTTCGCGCCCGTGACACCGTTGGCGGTGTTGCGGTCGAATGAACAGGAGCTGATCGTGACTCTTGACGGGTGTCCGGACACTTCGAGGCCGTCGCCCGCGTTGCCGTCGATGCTGCAGTCTCGGAGGCGGGCCTTTGGGGGAGCTTCGTTCCCGCTGATCCGTATACCGTTGTCACCATTGCCCGCCACCGTCGAGGTTTTTAGTTTCAAGATCCGCGGGAGCGCAATGCCCGTGAGCGTTGCTGTTCCAGCAACCGATTGACTGCAGGCAGTTACACCTGCGGCGCCTGCAGCGCTAGGGAGGGCTAGTAGCGCAGCGAACAGAAGCTTCGAAACTCTGTCCAGCATGACCTGGCTTCCTCCATTCCCGTTGCCGCCCGACGCAGCAGCGGCTCTGATCGGGGGGCGCCTCACGGGGGCACTACCAAACCAATCCCTCGGTGTCTAGAACGCACGCACTCGGCCATTACGTGGAGTGCGATGGCTTACAATGGCTTTCGATTGCCAACCGGCACCAGGCCCGGCACCGGGCGTAGCATCGCCGAGAATCGCGGCGCGCTGGAGAGGATAGGCATCATAGGGGAGTGGCGTCTGCGAGTCCCCAAATACCAGTAGTCGGCGCCCCGCAGTGCGGCGTCGCTATGAAGGGGTGGTGTCTCCGTACCTCATCGGCGATTCTCAAGTTAGCACATCAAAAACAGCTGACGAGAGGAGACACCTGAGCCTCCGAACTGGCGAGGAGGCGAACATGACGTCTCGTGGCACCGCTGTTGCCAGCTGCACGCTGGCGATTGTCTCGCAGACGGGCAAGCGGTTGCGAGATTTTCCAGTAGAAACAAACGGTGCAGCACTGGTGGAGGCGATTCGAGCCATCCCGGGCCATCGCCATTTGACCCTAGAAGAAGGCGAGTAAAGCGCGTGGCTCTACGAAACCCTCGAGCGACACGTGAGCCCGAGCCGGCGAGGGCGAGAGGCACGGTGATCGGAGCGTCCCCGCAGCCGTGGTCCGAAGAGCGATCGGTGAGATGCCTACGCGTTGGCCGAGCGGTTACGTATCGGAGCCGTGGACAAGTCGGTGTACAAGGCACCGAAGGAGTTTGCCGCACTGCGCGAGCTGGCGCGCGTACACGGTATGCTTGTGAGCGATGTCGTGCGAGTGCAGTTGCGGCTGAAATCAGTCTATCGCTCGCGAGCCATACGAGTGGCCGGCAAGGCGGTCTACGGTGTGAAAAGCCGCGCGCAATACGAAAGTCAGCTACCAGCGGCGTTACGCCGTGCAACGTCGAAGCTGTACACACATTACGACTTGCTACTGGATCTAAAGAAGCAGGCAGAGTCGGAGTTGATAGCAGAATCGAAGCGATATCCGATCACACATGTCTTGCAAACAGCGCCCGGTCTTGGCCCGATTCGGGTTTCTCGGTTGTTGCCGATCGTGATCACACCGCACAGGTTCCGTACGAAGCGGCAATTCTGGAGCTATTGTGGACTTGGCATCGTGATGCGTTCGAGCTCCGACTGGATTCGCACCGACGCTGGTCAGTGGCAGCGCGCACAGGTCGCCAAAACACGTGGCCTGTCGCGGCAACACAATCATGTGCTGAAAGATACGTTCAAGGGTGCGGCGACGAGCGTGATCATGCAGGGCGCGCGGGTGCCGATTTACACCGAGTACGAGCGGCTGCTGGAGGCCGGCACCAAACCGAATCTTGCCAAGCTTGCCTTGGCGCGCAAGATCGCAGCCATCGTGCTGCGGATGCTGAGTAGCCGAGCCGGTGAGGCTGCGAAGATCGAGAACGTCTATCGACCAGGCAGATCAAGGGACAAGACGAAGGCGGAGCAATTAGTGCACTAGAGTTACACATTGCCCGCCATCGATCAGTGATCGCCCCGATGCGTACGGGCGAAAAAGGTTCGCAGGTGAGTATCCATGGAGGATATATCGATACCCCGTTTGGGGCTCCCTCGGACGGTTACATAGTCGGATGCATCGGTGGGCAGACCGTAGCGTTCTTGCCGCGTCACTGCATTGGTCACTGTGTTTTGCCCTCCGAGTTCAACTTCCGGGCCAACATTCACGGCCGTGGATTGGTGTTCCCTCAGCCGCGCATGCCTTATAACAAGGCGATGAAGTCGGACGTTGAACGGCGAGGTGAGAGATGGTTCGTAGACCGTGCGCTAGTTTGGTGTTGGTCGTTCTGGCTATTGCGGCTTGTATTGGTCCCACGCGGAAGCCTCAGCCAATTTTGACCTCCCCGGACGCCCCGAATACCCAGTTTGTCCTTGAGGAGTCTTACTATGCGACGATGGATGGCGTGGTCGTGCACTTGCCTTACGGAGTGTACCCAGCTGCCTTCGAGGACAAACGAGGCGTTTACTATAGAGCGCCGTATCCTATCAAGAGGAAGCGGCTTCTTTTCGGTTCGGAGCGACTGGTCGGCGGCGGGATCTACGTACCGAACTCTACAACCCAGAGATCGCTGGGTATGCTGTGGGTCTACCTTCGCGACGAGGAAGGCAAGATCGAGGTTCACCTACTTCCTGGTCCGATCCACTCCGGCGAAGGGAGGCTCTGGCACATCGAGCCTCGTTTCGAACTGGTGCACTACGTCGTCCGAGCAGAGTGCCTCGGAGCTGTTCCGAGCGGGAAGTACGAGCTTGTTCTTCCCGACGGGACGATCGAGGTTGTTGGTGCATTCGCCAACGGACTCCGTGACGGTGTCTTTACCATCTATCGGTCAGATGGAAGTGGAGAGAAGGTTGCAGAGATCCCTTACGTCAGCGACCAGATCAGCGGAACCGTATACCTTTGGTACGGGCCGGAGTACGGCTCGGGAAGGAAGCTCGCGACGCAATATGTTTCCGGGCAACTCGACGGCCGCACGGAAGCTTGGTACCCGGATGGGACGGTTCGCGAGCGCTCTACCTATGTTAACGGTGTTCTTGAAGGCACCGAGTTTCGCGACGAACGTGGGCATCGGCGCTCCGACACTGCGGCACAAGCACAAGCAGAATCTGCTCGCGAAGCCGATCGTCAGTATTTAAGCGCTATCGACGAGATCCTGCGGGAGAAGCCGCCGTCGTGCCCGGCGAGATAGTGCCAATCTCGCATTGTTCTCTGCATAGTCCCGACCGTCCAGCCAGCGCATGTCGATTCCCTGGCGCTCCATGCGCCGAAACCACGTCTCGTGCCGTTTGGAGAATTGATGGATCGCGGCGTTGAGAGCGATCGACGGTGCGAGGGCGGAGGGGGAGGCCGCGACGATCTCGATGGTACGAATCAGATGTTCGCGATCCTGGATGTTGCTCGTGTTTACGAATAAACATCCTTCGCGAACTCCCTAAGTCGTAACATTCGGTGTCTCGGCTAGCGGAAAAAATCGGCTGCTACACCGGAGCTTTCCTGTACTCCAACCTTGGCAAGAAACATAGTACCCATGCCCAGTCGATAGGTCTGCCCGATGGGTCCAAGGAAGGGATCGCGAAAACTGTCGCGGATAAGGGCTAGATTCGTAGCGGTGGCGTCTCAGCCAAAGAATCCAGGTTAAGCCAACCAACCCCCTCTATCGCCCCCAAACGTTTCTAGCGCCGAAGTCTACGACGTTAAAGTAACACTACCCCTGCGGGAGCGTGCTGCCGTACATCCGCTCGTACAGCCGACGTTTTTGCTCGATCTCGGGAAGGCCGGCCGGTAGCGATGCCAGGACCATGCGCTGCGCCGCGGCGAACATATCCGCAGCCATCCGCATCCGTACGGCGCCGGAGAGCGACATGACGCGATCATGAACCATTCGTTCTATTTCTGCTGTAGTGTCTGTCCTCGTTGGCAGTCCTTCCATAGATCTGTGAGGCCCAGCTCTTCGGTCCGGTGCGACATATCCTTCGTCATAGCCGGTCGCAAGCGGGTTCCTCACGTCACCCAACTGCAACTCGCTACGCGAGTCTCTGACCCAATCCAGCTTCGAGATGATCAGATCTTCCTTCTCCGCTACGCGGCCCCCTGTACGCGCCGTCGGCCGACTGCGAGGGTTCAGTTCGCAAGTCTCATAGGGTAGCCTGCGCGACGCAGGGGAGGAGGGTCAATCCACGACTTGGATTACTCTGTCTAGGAGCTAGAGTGGGCGACAACGCAAGTGCAATGCTGGGGGTTATCGGAGGCAGTGGCCTCTATCAGATCGATGGTCTCGAGGATGCCCGCGAGGTGCATATCGATACCCCGTTTGGGGCTCCCTCGGACGGTTACGTAGTCGGACGCGTCGGTGAGCAGACCGTAGCGTTCTTGCCGCGTCACGGCATTGGTCACCGTGTCTTGCCCTCCGAGCTCAACTTCCGGGCCAACATTCACGGCTTCAAGGCGCTCGGCGCCGACGCTATACTGTCAATTTCGGCGGTTGGTAGTCTGCGTGAGAATATCGAACCCGGCCATGTGGTGGTCCCCGATCAGTTCATCGACCGCACGCGCGGACGGATATCGACTTTTTTTGGCGATGGGGTGGTGGCTCATGTGTCGTTTGCCGACCCCTTTTGCCCCACGCTTTCGCAGGCAGCGGCGCGCTGTGCGGCCGAGGCTGGAGCGACGGTTCACGCCGGCGGCACCTACGTCTGCATGGAAGGCCCGCAGTTCTCGACCCGGGCTGAATCCCATATGTACCGCGCCTGGGGCGGCGACGTTATCGGCATGACCAACCTGCAAGAGGCCAAGCTCGCCCGCGAGGCGGAGATCTGCTTTGCAACCCTGGCCTTGGCTACTGATTACGACTGTTGGCGCAGTGCCGATGAGACGGTCGAAATAGAAGAAGTCCTGGCTATTCTGGCCGCCAATTCCGAGCTCGCCAAGCGCGCGGTTGTGCTGTTTGCCGGGTGCGTCGGCGGAGCTCGCGAGTGTGGTTGCCGCCACGCTCTCGACAACGCCATAATCACCGACCCCAAGCGTATCCCTAGCGAGCAACGCGAAGCGCTGGATACTGTCGCAGGCCGGGTCCTCAACGCTAGCGATTAAGGAAATGCGATCATGAGTTCATCTGTCTGTGTAGTTGGTTCGGTTGCCCTAGACTCTATCCACACCCCTGAGGCCAATGCCGATGACGTGCTTGGCGGGTCCTGTTGTTACTTTTCCATCGCCGCGAGTTACTTCGCACCGGTAAACATGGTGGGAGTAGTTGGCAGCGATTTTCCTGCAAGCGAGCGCGACTTCCTGGCTTCCCGTGGAATTAGTCTCGATGGCCTTGAGGAGGTAGAGGGCAAGACCTTTCGCTGGACCGGGCGTTACCATGAGGACATGAACGTTCGCGACACTCTCGACCTGCAGCTCAACGTGTTTGGTGAGTTCGCGCCCAAGCTCCCCGATTCCTACCGTGACAGCGAGCTGGTGTTCCTTGCCAACATACAGCCCGGCCTACAATCCGACGTGCTCTCGCAGCTAAGCTCGGTCGAACTCGTGGGTGCCGACACGATGGATCACTGGATAAGTGAGCAACGCGACGATCTAATGGGTCTGCTCGCCGACGTCGATCTTCTCAGTATCAACGATTCGGAGGCGACGCTTCTTTCGGGCGAGCGCAATGTTGTCGCTGCGGCTCGTAAGATTCTCGACATGGGTCCCAAAACCCTGCTCATAAAGCGTGGTGAGTATGGCGCGTTACAGTTTTCGGCCGGCGAGATCTTCGCGGTCCCGGCGTTCCCGCTCGAGCACGTCGTTGATCCTACTGGTGCCGGTGACTGCTTTGCCGGAGGGTTGTTCGGCAGCCTTGCTGAGCAGCAAGACTTTGATGGCAAGGCACTCCGGCGGGCGATCGTCTACGGAAGTGTACTGGCGTCGTTTTGCGTCGAGGACTTTGGCCCCGGCCGCCTGCGCCAGGTGACCCGAGACCAGGTCGATGAGCGCTTCCGCCAGTTTATGGCTTTGACCGACTTTCACTCCTAGCCCGGCTTGGAGTTGTGGGGTATAGATGGACCTCTCGATTGTCGTTCCGGTTTATAACGAGTGTCAAAACTTGGCGCCGCTGCATGCCGAGATCCAAGCGACGATCGATTCTCTCGGCCTGAGCTGTGAGATTATCTATGTAGACGACGGCTCTGAAGACGAATCACCGCAGGTGCTTCGAGAGCTTCACGAGCACGACGCTAGGGTTCGTGTAATAACCTTACGCAAGAATTTCGGGCAGACTGCTGCTGTCGCCTGTGGCTTGCGCAACACCAGCGGGGCTGTCGTGGTGACCATGGATGGCGACCGCCAAAACGACCCGGCCGACATCCCCATGCTGCTCGACAAGCTGGCCGAGGGCTACGACTTGGTCAGTGGTTGGCGCCGTGTCCGCCATGATGGATTTTGGCTGCGGCGCTTGCCGTCGTTGGTTGCCAATTTTGTCATTCGCTTGACTACTCACGTGCGTGTTCACGACTACGGCTGCATGCTCAAAGCCTATCGTGGTGATATTGCCCGGAGCCTGCGCCTGTACGGAGAAATGCATCGCTTCATCCCGGCGATAGCCGGCGACATGGGAGCCAAGATCGCTGAACTCGAGGTTAACCACCGTCCGCGAACCTACGGTGTATCCAAGTACGGGTTGTCGCGGGTACTGCGCGTCATCCTCGACCTGATCACGGTCAAGTTTCTCTCTGGTTTTGCCACCCGGCCTATTCATGTTTTCGGCACGCTCGGGGTCGTGGTCGGTGGTGTAGGCTCGACGTTGCTGCTGTGGCTGGCTTCGCAAAAGGTGTTTTTTGGCGTCGAACTCGGCAGTCGGCCGATCGTGCTCTTGGCAATTCTGTTGGTGGTCACCGGGGTGCAGCTGGTTACTCTTGGACTGCTTGGCGAGATGCTCGCCCGCACCTATCACGAGAGCCAGGACAAGCCGATTTATGTTGTTGCCGAAGATCTTGGTGCGGGGGAGGGGGATGAGCCGGGCTCAGCCTCGCCGGCGAGGGCTGCGCTGATCGACTAGGCCGTGGCGGCCGCGGATATTAACGACGCGGGAGGATGGGCGCAGTTGTAGCCAGCCGAGACTTGGCCCCCCCGCCCGCGGATCGCAGCGAGTGTTGCTGGCTCCAGGGGCCGCTGATAATATGGCTTGAGGGTTTTTCTGCCTGTCTGCTGCCTCGGCAGTCTTGCTGAAGGAGGCCATGTGAGAATCTGCGTAGTAGGAACCGGGTATGTAGGCCTGGTAGCAGGAACGTGTTTCGCTGAGAGCGGAAATGACGTTATCTGTGTTGACATCGACGAAGACAAGATCGAGAAGCTGCGTCAGGGCCGGGTTCCGATCTACGAGCCCGGGCTCGAGGAGCTGATCAAGCGTAACGTTGAGGAGGGCCGCCTGGCCTTCTCTACCGACCTCGCTACCGCGGTGCGCCATGCGCTGGTGTGTTTCATTGGCGTGGGCACCCCCCAGGCTGAGGACGGATCTTCGGACCTGCGTTTCGTTTATAAGGTGGCCGAGGACATCGCCAAGGTGATGGACGGTTACCGTGTCATCGTTACCAAGAGCACCGTACCGGTTGGCACCCACGCCAAGATACGAGAGATCATGGCGGCGAATACCGAGTATCCCTTCGATATCGTCTCGAACCCGGAGTTCATGAAGGAAGGGGCCGCGATCGAAGACTTCCTCAAGCCCGACCGTGTCGTCATTGGTTGTGCCGACGCGCGCGCCGCCGAGATCGTCAAGGACCTCTACATGCCATTTTGCCGAGGCGGTGCGCCGATCCTGGTGATGGACAACGCTAGCGCCGAAATGACCAAGTATGCTGCCAACTCGCTGCTTGCGACTCGCATATCTTTTGTCAACGAGATCGCCAATCTCTGTGAGCGCGTAGGGGCGGATGTAAGCTCGGTGCGCCAGGGTGTCGGCCTCGACAAGCGCCTGGGCATGAGTTTTCTTTACGCTGGTCTCGGTTACGGCGGGTCGTGTTTTCCCAAGGATGTTCGCGCTATCGTTCATACCGCCTCGGAGAACGACCTAGAGTTCCCGCTGTTGCGCGCCGTCGACGACGCCAACAACCGCCAGAAGAGGCGTCTGTACGAGAAGCTGTTGAGCTATTACGACGGCGACCTCAAAGGCCGGACCTTTGGGATCTGGGGGTTGTCGTTTAAGCCTCGCACCGATGACATGCGCGAGGCGCCGTCGATAGGCCTGATAGAGTCGCTGCTCGCTGATGGCTGCACGGTCAAGGTGCACGATCCCGAAGCCATGGAAGTTGCACGTGGTATCTTCGGTGACCGTATAAGTTACCACCGGCAAAACTACGAAGCCCTCGAGGGCGCCGATGCGCTGCTCGTGGTTACCGAGTGGAACGAGTTCCGGCGTCCGGACTTCGATAGGGTCAAGGGCCTGCTCAAAGAACCCGTGATTTTTGATGGGCGTAACCTTTGGGAGCCGGATGCGATGGCCAAGCTTGGCTTCGCATATTATTCGATCGGCCGCCAGGTTATCGCGGTGAGCTGAGTTTTGCGGTGTGCGATTGGAATAATCTAGAGGGAGACGGTTGATCGGATGGCGAGAGTCCTAGTTACTGGTGGTGCCGGATTTATAGGTTCGCATCTGTGTGAACGTTTCCTCGCAGATGGCCACGAGGTTATCTGCGTTGACAATCTGTTGACCGGCGAACGCGACAATATCGCGCATTTACTGACTAACCCCAAGTTTACATTCCAGGAACAAGATATCACCAACTATGTCTATGTCACTGGTGAGCTTGATGTGATCATGCATTTCGCGTCGCCGGCGAGTCCGGTGGACTACCTGGAGTTGCCTATTCAGACCTTGAAGGTGGGGTCGTTGGGAACCCACAACGCGCTTGGCCTGGCGCGTGCCAAAGGCGCGCGTATTCTCGTTGCCTCGACCTCAGAGGTGTACGGAGATCCGCTGATTCATCCACAGCAAGAGGACTACTGGGGTAACGTAAATCCTGTCGGCCCGCGTGGGGTTTACGACGAGGCCAAACGTTTCCTCGAGGCCATGACCATGGCCTATATGCGTGCTCACGGGGTCGAGACGCGCATTGTTCGCATATTTAACACCTATGGTCCGCGCATGCGCATGCGCGATGGCAGGGTCGTGCCGAATTTCATCTGTCAGGCCCTGCAGAACGAGCCGCTCACCGTATACGGAGATGGCGAGCAGACGCGGAGCTTCTGCTATGTAGATGACCTGGTCGAGGGCATAGTACGGCTTCTGTGGTCCGACGAAGGCTATCCTGTCAACGTTGGAAATCCGGTCGAGATGACCATCAAGCAGTTCGCTGATAAGATAATCGAGTTGTCGGGATCGAAGTCCGAGATAGTCTACCGTGACCTGCCCGAGGACGACCCGAAGGTGCGGCAACCGGATATTTCTAAGGCGCGTCGCATACTCGACAACTGGGAGCCCAAAGTGCCGCTCGAAAAAGGTTTGATGGCTGCGATCGATTATTTTAGATCCAAGCTGGGCCTGGTCTGATGCGTATCTTGGTGACAGGGGGAGCCGGTTTCATCGGCTCACACGTAGCTGATGCCTGCCTCAAGGCCGGCCACGATGTAGTTGTCATCGATGATCTGTGCGGTGGCCATCGCGATAATGTTCCGCAGGGTGCGCGTCTAGAAGAGATCGACATTCGCTCGCCTGCGGCCGCTGCCCTGGTAGCCTCGGAGCGACCCGAGGTTCTCATTCATCATGCTGCGCAGATGAGTGTGACCCGTTCGGTCGAGGAACCGGCCTACGATGCGGATGTAAACGTTCTGGGAATGATCAACTTGCTCGAGGCCGGTCGCTCCGCGGGACTCAAGCGTGTCGTCTTCGCCTCCTCGGGTGGAACCGTTTACGGCGAATCCGATAAGCTTCCTTTTGACGAGAGTCTGCCCACGCATCCAGTCTGCCCCTACGGCGTGAGCAAGCTCTCCGGTGAGCACTATCTGTTCTACTATCATCGGGTCTACGGCATACACTACGTAACCCTGCGTTATGCCAACGTTTACGGGCCGCGTCAGGATCCTCACGGTGAAGCCGGGGTGGTGGCGATCTTCAGTAAGCGCCTGCTTGCCGGGCAGAATGTCAAGATTTTCGGTGACGGGTCGCAAACCCGCGACTACACCTATGTGGGCGATGTTGTGCGTGCCAACATGGCCGCACTTGAGAGCGATTTCGTCGGTCCGGTGAACATCGGCACCGGTATCGAGACAAACGTTAACGACCTCTATTCGATCATCAAGGATGCGGTCGGCGGCCCAGGGGAGGCGCGTCACGCGGAGCCTCGCGAGGGCGAGCTCAAGCGTTCGGTGCTTGATGCCTCGTTTGCACGACAGGCGCTGGGGTGGCAGCCCCAGGCTGATTTGCGTGAGGGCCTGACGGCTACGGTTGACTTCTTCCGCTCGCGGTCGTAGCGAGGTTGGTTGCGGCGCGTCTCCTTGCGCCCCATTCCAGGCCAACGCTAAATGAACGCTACCCGTATACGCAACTTCTCCATCATCGCGCATATCGACCACGGTAAGTCGACGTTGGCCGACCGGCTTCTACAGATGACCGGTACGGTTGCCGAGCGCGATATGTCGGCCCAGCTGCTCGATGACATGGACCTGGAGAGGGAGCGGGGAATTACCATTAAGGCGCGAGCCGTGCGTTTGTACTACGATTCCCGCGACGGCCATCGCTACATGTTCAACCTTATTGACACCCCCGGTCATGTTGATTTTTCCTACGAGGTGTCTCGAGCTCTGGCTGCCTGCGAAGGAGCGCTGCTGGTGGTCGATGCCAGTCAGGGGGTCGAGGCCCAGACTCTAGCCAACACCTACCTGGCAATCGACGGTGATCTCGAGATCATTCCGGTACTCAATAAGATCGATTTGCAAAGCGCGGACCCGCAGGCGGTCCGCCGTGAGATTGACGAGCTCATCGGGCTCGATGCCAGCGGCGCCTTCGAGGTCAGTGCCAAGACCGGTCTTGGTGTAACCGAGGTACTCGAGGCCATAGTCGAGAGGGTTCCTGCACCCGCGGCGACTGTGGATGCGCCGCTCAAGGCTCTGGTCTTTGACAGTTGGTTCGACCCCTATCTAGGTGCCGTGGTGCTGGTAAGGGTGATGGACGGACGGCTGAAAACGGGCGACCGTGTTCGCATGATGCAGTCGAACAAGACCTATGAGGTTACGCGGGTAGGTGCTTTTTGCCCCCAGCCCATCGAGGTTGCCGGATTGGAGGCCGGTGAGGTGGGTTTTGTGGCTGCGGGTATCAAGGATGTTGCCGAGGCCAAGGTCGGCGATACCATGACCTCGGCCGAGCACCCCTGCGAGCAGGCCCTGGTCGGCTTCAAGCAGGTCAAGCCAATGGTCTTTGCGGGGTTGTTCCCCGTAGATAGCGCTCAGTACGAGGGGCTTCGCGACGCCATCGACAAGCTCAAGCTAAACGATTCGGCATTTTCGTCTGAGCCTGAGACTTCGGCTGCTCTTGGTTTTGGTTTTCGTTGCGGGTTTCTCGGACTGTTGCACATAGAGATCACCCAGGAGCGGCTCGAGCGCGAGTTTGGACTGGAGTTGATTACCACCGCGCCTACTGTGGCCTACCGGGTGACACGCAGCGATGACAGTGTCCTCGAGATCGACAGCCCCGCCAAGCTCCCTGATCCAATTTTGATTGCCTCCATCGCCGAGCCGTTTATTCTGGCAACCATCCACATGCCTACCGAGTATCTCGGTGGTGTGCTTGCGCTATGTGAGGATAAGCGGGGCGTACAGCGCGACCTGTCTTTCCCGGCCGAAGGGCGGGCGATCGTCGTATATGAACTGCCACTTTCGGAAATGGTCTACGATTTCTATGACCGGTTGAAATCCGCCTCGCGCGGCTACGCCTCTCTAGACTACGAACCGCTGGATTTTCGTGTGGGTAAGTTGGTCAAGCTTGACCTGCTGATAAACGGAGAGAACGTCGATGCCCTCTCTATAATCTGTCATCGCGACCGAGCCTATATTCGCGGGCGTGAGCTGGTACAGAAGATGAGGAAATTGATACCGAGGCAGATGTTCGAGGTGGCGATACAGTCGGCCATAGGCAATAAGGTGATTGCCCGGGAAACCGTCAAGGCCATGCGCAAGAATGTAACCGCCAAGTGCTACGGTGGCGACATCACGCGCAAGCGCAAGTTGCTTGAGAAGCAAAAAGAAGGGAAAAAGAGGATGAAACAGGTGGGGAGTGTCGAGATTCCCCAGGAAGCCTTTCTCGCCGTCCTCAAGGTCGGCGAGTAGAGCGAGCAGGCGGGTAGGCGAGAGATGGCGGGCGATAATTCTACACGAGAGACCTCTACTTGGAGAGAGTATGCTGAAGCGCTGTTCATGGCCGTGCTTCTGGCGCTGTTTATCCGGACCTTCGTAGTGCAGGCATTCAAGATTCCGAGCGGTTCGATGCTGCCGACTCTGCAGATCGGCGACCACTTACTGGTTAACAAGTTTATCTACGGGCTGAGAATCCCTTTTCTCGGGACGCGCATATTCGAGTTCCACGGACCCGAGCGCGATGATGTTATCGTGTTCATCTATCCTCAGGACCCGTCCAAAGACTTTATCAAAAGGGTCGAAGGGCTACCTGGGGATCGCATAGAGATCCGCAACAAGACGCTGTTTGTCAACGGTGAGCAGATGGAAGACCCGCATGCCCATTACGAGCGCATAGCGGCGCGCCTGGCACGGACGCCACGCGACAACTTCCCCTCGTTTGTGGTGCCCGAAGGACAGGTCTTCGTAATGGGAGACAACCGTGACCATAGCCACGACAGCCGTTTTTGGGGCACCGTGCCGATAAACGACATCTTGGGCAAGGCCTTTGTTTTGTATTGGAGCTGGGATGCCGAGAATTTTACCCCGCGTTGGGGTCGTATAGGTATGAGGATACCCTAGGTCTGTCTGGTTTCAGGCTCGAACCTTGAGGGAGGCTTTGACAGCTAGCGCTGTCGGCCTTATTTAGGTTGGGATTGATCGCCTTTAACTCGGCCCAGAGAGGTCGGAAAGGGTAGCTTGAGTGACATATACGCATTTCTGCAGGGGGCGCAGTGCCCTGTTCGTTTGAAGGCCTCGCCGCTAAGTCGGTGGGGTTTTTTTGTGCCAGGACGGAGCCACGCCTTTGAGTAAGCCTATTCTCGACGACGCGCAGATACGGCGCGCCATCGTGCGGGTGGCTCACGAGATCGTCGAGCGCAACGGCGGTGCCGGCACGCTGGCTCTACTTGGTATCCACACTCGCGGAGTTCCGCTGGCCGAGCGCCTGGCCAAGGAGATTGCTGCGATCGAAGGGCAGGGGCCCGCGGTAGGTACGGTTGATGTTGGCCTCTACCGCGACGATGCTGGTCGCCAAGGACCGGGGCCGCACCTGCGGCCCACGGAAGTATCTTTCGATATCGATGATCTCATCGTCGTACTCGTCGATGATGTGCTCTATACCGGCCGCACTGTCCGCGCGGCGCTTGATGCCCTTACCGATCTTGGCCGGCCGTGCTCCGTGCAACTTGCGGTGCTTGTTGATCGTGGCCATCGCGAGTTGCCGATACGTGCTGATTACGTTGGCAAGAATGTTCCAACCTCGCGCGGCCAGCAGGTGACTGTGAAGCTTGCCGAGGTTGATGGCGTAGAGGGTGTGTTTCTCGAGGATGCGGGCGATGCAGCCCGATAGACGCTACTTGTTCGTGCTCGAGGACGTCTCCGCTGAGGATCTGCTACTGCTGCTCGTCTCTGCTAACAGGT
>CAZPPZ010000063.1:0-14103 GCA_964588545.1 uncultured Myxococcales bacterium
GACTTTGCACGCGGGTGGTAGTGGCAGCGTTGGCCATCGGATTGAACCCCGACTCCACCTCGGCGGTGGCCAAGAGCACCGCCTGGTGTTCGAGAGAAAGCCCGGCCTCACGCGAGGCCGCAAGGATGGATTTGACGGCTTCGCGTTGGACCCATTCGGGTGCCCCCACGCGCAGGAACTCGCGCTCCTTACGCTCCTTGAGCTCGCCAAGAGAGTAGGCGCGAGTGTACTGAGAAGCAGCAATCAGATCCGAAACCGTGCGCCCGGAGAGCCGCTGGGTTATCAGCTCTTCGTTTACCTTAAACCCGGTGGCGATGAGCAGAGCGATGGTAGCGATAAATATGATGTTGGCCGCGCAGTGCACAGGGTGAACGCGGGCATAAGACGCTATAGAGAAGACTAGAAACTTGGCGGCGCTAAAGACGCTAGCGGCAATCGAACCGGCAACCTTGCCAACCCAGGCAACAAATTGCGCAAACTCCCCTGGATCCCTCGCCGAAGCCGCAGCAAGTTCCGGGGACGGCTGTGGCGATGCTCGTTCGCTCGCGCGCGCCGCCGCCGCGGCGTAGACGTCTACGTCCTCCGCGTCTTCGAGAGACCACTGCGACTTGCTCCCAGCAACAAACGCGGTTTCATCATCGCCACTGGACGCGGAAGGAGAAAGGGGGAAATCACTCAAACGCACCACCACACCACCTCCTGAGTCATTGAGACGAAGCACACGAGCATAAACTTCACTCGCGTAGATGGCTTTGCTTGGTGAGCCTAGGTTTCTTGCCGCTTACCTACGCGCCTGGCGCCTAGCCCGAGCAACGGGCGAGTAGCCCTGTGCGGGACCAGGCCTGGATGTCGCGAGCGCCTGTCGGGCCTGACTCTGCGGCCTAGCATAGCGCTGGACGTCAGCCCTGAATACGGGGCAACCTCCGCCGGCCTGCTCCCAACTTCGGACTATACCTTCAGCGTCAATGTCAAGAATCCGCTCGCAGTTGTTGCTCGTCCAATAGTAGAGATGATGGTTAGCCACCTCGAGGTCATGGGCTGGATAACCCCAGGTTTTTATTACTTCATTTACGTGGACGCCACGCCACGACTCCATTGCGACATCCATGTGTCTCGAGGAGCACCCAACCACCATCACTGCCAACATGATCACAATTGTCCACTTCATGAGCTACTTCCGTTTACCCCGTGCGCGACCCGTCGCCACACACTACTGCACTAGACCGATAGCAAGATTGCGCAAACGCCCCGGTGCAAACTTAGACGTGCTGGCAGTAGTTTCCTTCGGCTTCTAGAATGGCCACTGGCACCAGCCGCCATCTATTTCGGGGAAGTACAGCGCTAAGACGATCGAACGCTGCGGTTCCAGTTCGTGGAGCAATTCGCCGTAGGCCTGCAGCTGCGGCAGGTAGTGATGTTGGCGTTGTTCGAGAAACTCCACGAGCGAAGACTCCGCAGGCAAACCCCCGGACTTGTAATCGACGATCCATCGCAACCCATCCTCATCGACAAAACTTCGGTCAATGCTGGCAACCATCAGGTCCGAGAGCCCATCGGTCCCCTGCGCTTCACCGAAGCGACTGAGCTTCCACTCACAGTGGCCTTCGTCATGCTGCGACAACAGCCAACGTCCGCGCTCATCGCTGAGCGTGCGGCACAGCGCCGCCACCACCTCGTCGCTAACCTCGCGCAGCTCGTCGGCGCAGATACCCTGGCTACGCAACATCCTCTCGATACGCCTGCGCTCGCTACGTACCCGCTCCACATTCCAACCTTCGAGGCCGTCACGAGTGATATGCTCGAGCCAGCTGTGCAGCACCGTCCCCTTGTGCCGAGCAAGTCGCGAACTCTCAGCGTCATCTTCGCCAAGATCGTCGCTACTGTCCGAGGGACGGTGTAGGCGCAGACAGTCGGCAACCGCGGCGGGGGCTTCGGGAAGGCAGAAATCGCTAACAACGCGCGTGAGCTGCGGCGTCTCACCCTGACTATTGTCGAGCACAACTTCCCGCTGCTGGTAAACCAGCTCGAGGCTCGGCCATAGCGCCGCCAGCAATGACCCCTTATCGGGCCTCTTCAGATCCCCTTTCTTGTCGCTGCCAAGGGCAGCGGTCGATAGTATCAAGCGGTGCTTGGCGCGGGTTGCTGCAACGTAGATCAGGCGCACCGACTCGGCATCGTCACGAGCCTTCTCGCGACGAGTCAGCAGCCCAAACTTCTCCTCATCTGGATCACGGCGGCCCTTCGGAGGAAGCGGAGCGACTATGGTCATGCGACCACTGGCCGGCTCGGTCTCATAGGCTACAAGCTCCATGCTCCCGCCATTGGTTTTGCGCCCGAGCGATGGCAGCACCACGGTATCGAACTCCAAGCCCTTGGCCGCGTGCATCGTCATCAGCTCGATGACGATGCTCGGGTCGGGGTCGGCGCTGGCGGTCAATTCATTCAAACGACGCTCGAGTTCATCGCAATCTAGCCCAGCAGCTTGCTCACAGTCACTCAGCACGTCAAAGAACGCACGCGCATCGAGCAGATCGGTATCGCCAACCGTGCTTGCTGCGCCAAGCTCGACGAAGGCCGACTCTATGGTCTTCGCAACCGAGACACGGCCGAGCAGAGAACGCGCAGCGCTAAGAATGTCGCGGACACGTTGTAGGCGAACACGGCCATCGTCGCTGATACGGCTCAGTGCCTGCTCGTCGGCCAGCAGCTCGGTGATTGAAGCGTAGCTGACAACCGGCTCATGGTCGGGGCCCGAGCCCGGATCCGATCGCGTGTCGCGCTCCAACGCGCGTCGTTGGGCAACATCACGACCATCTTCTTCGACGAGCAGACAAAGGTCGGCGAGCGACAGGCCTACCAATGGGCTACGCAACAGCGCCAATCCTGACAGGCGGTCGCCACGATGGACAACAAAGCGAGTAAGCGAGTGTAGGTCTCGCACCACCGCACGATTGTTCAGAGCATCCACTCCCGCAGCACGATACCGCACACCACGTCGGCGCAACGCCGCCGTGAGGGCCTGTGCATGCTTGCGACTGCGCACCAATACCGCAACTGTCCCGCCGCGCTCGCGTGCCGCGGCTGCGAGTTCTGTTGCTATGAGATCCGCCAAGCCCTCGCTTTCTGCCTCCTGCGTCTGCGCTTGCGAGTTCTCCTCGTCGCTTTCACTTTGAGCCATCGTCCAGCCGATAAGCTCTACCGGGGCTCCCTCGTCGGCGCCATCGCGCGCCTCGCTGGGCGCGTAGGCCACCCTACCCTGGGCAGCGTCGCTGACGCTGCCCATCGCTCGAGCAAAGCAGGCGTTGGTCCAATCAACAATCGAACAGTCGCTGCGGAAGTTGACGCCGAGGCGCAGAGACTCGGTCTCGACATTGGTAAACAAGCGTGTTCCCGAAGCCGCCTGCAAGAACAGCCCGACTTCGGCCTTACGAAAACGATAGATCGACTGCATAGGATCGCCGACAAGAAACAAGGTACGCCCGTCTCCGCCGCTCCACGCGGCAGTGAGACAGCGAATGAGATCGCACTGCAACACGTTGGTGTCTTGGAACTCATCGACGAGTAGATGAGAAATTCGATGGTCTAGGCGCTCGAGTAAATCACTGGGTGCGCTGGGGTGGTCAAGCGCGTTGATGGCGCGCAGTGAGACCTCGGTAAAGTCTACCTCGCGCTGTTGGCGAAACACCTGCCAAAGCTCAGCGTGGCAGGCGAGCAAGACATGAAATAGGGCCGCCAGCGCACGGCGCCCCTCAGCGCTGAAACGAGGCGAGTCGGGGAACGTGCGCATCGCCGCCAGCTTAGCCAAGAAGGGGTGATCTTCGCCCAACGCCGCGGCTGCCTCTTCCAACAACACCTTGAAGGCCTGTTTCGCTTCGCTCTCGCGAGGCGCCCCCTGGCGCTTATCCGGCTTGGTTCGTAGCTTGCCCGTCTTTACCAGGAGAAGTTCGGCAAGCTCACGCCACACGGCAATCGCATCGAGACTGCCACTCAACTGCTCGACACGCTCCAGGCTGGGCCAGGGGCACTCGGTGTCGAGCTCGGCGAAATTGCCTCGACTGAGCCTTGCAGCGCGACAGGCGGCGCGAGCGACCGTGGGTGGACAGGAGGCAGCCAGATCGCTGAGAGCCTCACCCATGATCACGGCAAAGTGCCGCTCGAAAGCATCCACCAAGTCAGCATCATCATCAGAACTGTGGGCATCCAAGGCCGCAGGCGTCCACTGCTCGCGACGACCGAGCATCGCCACTAACTGCCTCTCGACCAAGCCCATCTTCATCTCGAAACGCTCGAGCAGCAGTGCCAAGTCGGCCGCGAGGTCACCCGAGCCCGCCGCCGCCGCCGCTAGCGTGCGCCGTGCGGCCTGACGAAAACAGGGCCTGGCATCTTCTATAGTCCGCGGGCGAGCACCAAAACGACTGAGCAGCGGTAACGCGGCCGCCAGACGCGCACACAGGCTATCTATAGTGTAGATCTGCAGGCGACTGGGGTCGTCGAGTAAACCCCAGCCGAGATCGTGGCTGCGCTTGAGCACCGCTCGGGCCAGCTCGATGCGTTGGCGACGGTAGCCGCTCTCACAGTCCTCATCACTAGCGGCCTCACGCAGAGCAGCGGCAACACGCTCTCGCATCTCACCGGCGGCCTTGCGCGTAAAGGTCATCGCCAGCACCGATTCCGGTTCAGCCGCACGCGCCAAGAGCACCAGAAAACGCCGTACCAACAGCTCGGTCTTACCCGATCCAGCCGGAGCCTGGACTACAAAACTACGTGAAGGATCGAGGGCCTCTTGACGACTGGCGTCGTCAGCGAGTGTCGGGCCAGCCGTGGCCTTGTCCGCACTCACAGATCGCCCTCCTCACTGTCTTGCACGCCGGGCCCCTCGAAAACCCGGCAAAGCGCTTCGCGTCGGCAGTACTTGCAAGCCGAAGACGACAACGGATCGACGGTGGCGCGGCCCTCGGCGTAGGCCCAGGCAAGATCATCGAGCACTCGTTGCCAGCGCCCAAGCTGATCGTGCCACCCACTCCACTCTTCACCGCCTGTGTTGCGAGACCCGCCGGAAGGCAGGACCTCGCACTCCGGCGGTCCCTTCAGCGAAAGCTTCTCGCGCGAGGCCAGGTTGGCAAAGCCGATAGCGGCAACTTCGCATCCTGGCAAAACCCGGCCGTCCTCACTGCCGTTGGCCGCCAGCGCCAAGGCATACACCGGCAACTGGGGATCGCGAGGCCGCTCACCAAACCACTTGCCGGAGCTGCTCTCGTTGCTCGCGGTCTTGTAGTCGAGAATGACCACCCCGCCCTGCTCAAGCTGGTCGACACGGTCCACCCTAATGTTCGCGAGTTTCACCCCACTCTGGAACTCCATCGAGGTGACCGTCTCGCAGGCCAACACCCGCCACTCGCCGCACCGCTCGCTTTGCTCGTAGGTCAGCCAGGCGCCGACAAGATCGGCCAGCCACGCCGCGGTTGTCGCGCGCAGGCCCGCTTCAAGCCCGTAGCGTGGATCACTTGCCAGCGCCGTAGCAAGCTCTTGCGCCAAGGCTCGACGTTGGTCCTCATCCAAAGCCCGCAACGCACGTGAATCGCCGATTCGTTCCCAAGCTAGAGCCAGCGCCGCATGGACAAGGCTGCCTAGAACATCCGCCTGCGGTCCTGGAGCTGGAGCCTGCAGCGCCTCGCCGCGTAAACGCCGTGCGGCCAGCGCACGAAACGGACAGGCCGACTGATCGGCGAGCAGACCGGTGCCACCGCTCAACACCAAAGCCGGAGGCGCCGCGTCGGGCTCGCGCGCAACAAGATACTGAGAGCTGTCCTCGACCAGCTCGCGATACCAAGGCTGGTGATCAGGCGCCGTCGGCACCATGTTCAGCGCCGCCGCCGGCCCGGCAAGAAACGGACTTGGCTGGCGCGGCTCATCGCCCTCACCGAGCACCGAATAACTGGCGATCACCTCCGGCGCCGAGTCCAGCAAACCGCGCCACACACGCTCGGCGAACTGGAACTCGGCTGCCACCGACGCGCGAGGCTGACCCTGCTCAGCCTGCCAACGAGCCGGCAACAACGGCTGAAGCGACACCACCGCGGGAAAAGCACGGGCATTAAAACCCACAAGGTAGAGCCGCTCGAAACGCAGCCCGGCCGCATCCAGCGGCCCCATCACCTGCACCCCCAGCCCTGCCGATGGCGGCTGCACCAGCTTGTCCACAGCGAGCTCAGAGATACGCGCTAGTGCCTGCGCTAGGCCAACCTCAGGCAACACCTCAGTGAGCGCGGCGAAGTCACCGAGTAGCTCAGCCCAGCGGGCATAGGCCACACCCTCGCTTTCGCTCAGCTCGCCTCCCGGCCAGCCCATTGCCCGCAAACGGCGGCTGAAGCGCTCGGCCCAGCGCCGTGGGGAGGCCGCGTCATCGTCGCGCATCAGTGCACCCAGAGCTTCCACTCGCGATGCACTAAGCCCCGCACCGCTGCGGCGTAACCCCTCGGCTAGCTGTCCGAGACTGACACGGACACAGCCCCGGTCACGTAAATAGACCTCAGTGCGGGCTCGGCCTTCGCGTTCTCTTTGATAGGCGACTTGCGCCTGGTCATCAGCAGACGATAGGCGGGGATAGGGAGAGAGCAACACGCGAGAGATCAGCGAAAATTCGTTGCCACGCGGCCTCAGCGACAGCAGCTCGAGGGCGTGAGCTACAAGCGGGTAGTCGCTCAGCGCCGGTGCCCCGGCAAGATCGAAGCGACGTGGGCTATCGAGCTGGTCGAGCAGGACCGAGGCGGGGTGCAGTTCTTCGGCCAAGACTCTGTCAAACAGAGGTCGGGCAGCCGAAAGGTCGGCGGCCACCACACCCACGCGCAAGCTGCGCTCGCCACGTAGCAACTCGCGAATCTCGCGTGCCACCGCGCGCACCTCTTCGAGAGCCGAGGTGTAAGCAACCACCCGAGCCGGAGCCCCGGGCCGCGCCTCGTTGGCCTCCCAATCGGCACTGACGTTAGAACCCGATTCCCGCAAGCACTCTACTAAACGATCCAAGGCTGGCCAGCTGCGCTCGAAGCCCACGAAGTTCAGCGCCGTCGGCGGTTGCAGGCGGCCATCACCGATCGCGGCGCTCACGTGGGCCGCAAGCTGAGACCGGCTCAGCCAGCCGCGTTGATCCAGACGCCTAGTGAAGTCTTGGGTCCAACGGGCAAATGCTGCGGTTTCGACGGTGAGGCTGCTAAGCGCGGAGGGCGGTGGCGAGTAGTCGTGAATGCGCTTCCAGGCCTCGGCAGCGAGACGGGCTAGATTGACATGATCGAGCAGCTCGGCAACATCGGCCGAGAAGGTGTCGGCATTAGCACGGGCATCGGCCTCAATTACCTGCTCCCACAGCACCCGCTCGGCAGCGGCCGATAACATCAAGCGTTCGGGCCGGGTTTCCTCCCATAAACGCTCGAGCCACACATCCAAGGCATAGACTTCGGCAGTCTCCACCACACGGCAGCGCGCGCCGACCCCCTGCAGAGCGTGGCGGCGCTCTAGTGCACGAGCCAACCTCGAGGTACGTGTGACGAATACCCCGCGCCAAGACCTATCGTCGTCAACTATCGCCATGCGGGAATCATTTAGTGCTTGCCGTCGAGTCCGAGCCGGGACCTACCTAAGCAAAGTCCTTGAAGTTTACACGAAACAACACCGAGTAAAGCACGGGGACCACACCTAAAGTAAGCACGGTAGCAAAGACCAGTCCGAAGATAATCGAAATCGCCATCGGCTCCCACATCGGGCCTCCGCCCAGCCACAGCGGAACCAAACCGCCGGCGGTAGTACCGGTGGTGAGTATGATCGGCCGCAGACGCCGTTGCGCCGCCTCGATTATCGCACGGTCGGCACTCAAACCGTTTTCATCGATCTCCAGACCAATGCGGTCGATGAGAACGATGGCATTGTTTATTACAATGCCCGCCAGCGAGATCACTCCGAGCAGCGTCATAAAACCGAAGTACGACTGGGCCGCAAGCAGGCCCACGACAACACCGATCAGCCCCAGGGGAACGGTCAGCATTATAATGAGAGGCCTTCTTATCGAGTTGAACTGCCCCACCAGCAGCAGGACTATAATGAGACCTGCGATCGGTAGCTTGGCACCAATCGCAGCGTTGCTCTCACCCGAGCTCTCGGCCTCACCCCCTAGTGCCCACGAATAGCCCAGCGGCCAGGACGAAGAGTGCTCATCGAGCCATGGCACCAAGACCGAATTCACCCGACTGGCGGTCACCCCAGCATCGAGGCCGGCCTCGACGGTGACCGTCTTAAGCCTGTCGTATCGTGCGATGCGCGAGGCCTGCCAGCGAACCTCGATATCGGCTACCTGCCGCAACGGTACCGACTGCCCACTTGCTTGGGCGTAAATGTTGAGGGTTTCTAACTTGCCGATGTCTTGACGTTCGCTGGCTAGCGAGCGCATCGTCACCGGGATCAGCTTGTCGCCCTCACGGTACTCGGTGGTCTCAAAACCACTTAGAAACGTCTGCAACGATATCGCGACATCCTGGCTGGTAACTCCAGCTCTACGGGCTCGCTCTTGGTCTACCTGCACGAGGATCTTCTTGGAACGAGCACCCCAATCGTCGTCGATTAGTTTAGTACCGGGGATACTCTCGAGTTCGGCCTTGATACTGTCCACAAGTTCGAAAAGACGGCCTTCGTCGCGCCCCGACACCCGGACCGCAATCGGCGGCCAGGTAGGTGGACCCATCTCCAACGGACGCACGGTGGCCTTCAGATCGGGGAAGTTCTCGTTGCAGAAACGTTCGAGCCTCGCCATCACGCCGTCCATAACCGCTCGTGAGCTCGCGTTAACGACCATCATCGCGTACTCAGCGGCAGACTTTTCGGGGGAGTAAGTAAGGATGAAGCGCGGCGCACCCTGGCCGATGAAAGTGCCCCAGTTGACGATTCCTTGGCGACGAGACTTACCGACCTTTAGATCCGAACTCATGAAGCCCTCTACATGGTCGACGACTTCTTCAGTTCGTTCGATCGGCGTTCCCATCGGAAGCTTGAGGTCCACGGTAAAGGTGGGACGATCATTGGGCGGGAAGAAGATCGCAGGAATGTAAGCAAAACCCTTCATCGCAAGCGCGAACACCATGACTACAGCAACCAGGGTCGCGCTGCGGTGACGCAACAGTCCAACTAGCATGCGCCGATAGCCGGCGTACAAGCGGCTGTCTAGGTCGAGGACTCCCTCACCGGGCTTGACGCGCAAGAATCGCGCGCACAGCAGGGGAATGAGCGTAATCGATAGCAGCCACGAACTGAGCAGCGTTATCGTAACCACCTTAAACAGAGGTGCGGTGTACTCGCCCGACGACGACTCGGCCAAGTAGATGGGCAAGAACGCCGCCGCGGTAGTCAGCGACGACGTAAGCAACGACACCTGTAGCTCTTTGGCCGAATCTACCGCCGCACGTACCGGCGGTTTGCCCTCGCCCATCTGGACCATGATCGACTCGGACATCACGATTGCGTTGTCGACGAGCATTCCCAGGGCGATAATCAACGACGCTAGAGACACCTGATCCAGTCCGATGCCCATCCACTGCATGATCATCAGCGACATGAGCATGGCCATGGGGATCAACGAGGCTACTACCAATCCGGTGCGTATGCCGAGGGTCGCCAACATTACCGCCGTCACCAGAACCACGGCCTGGAGCAGATTGTCTACAAAGTCGTCGATCTTGGCGCGTACCGACTCAGGCTGAAATTGGATGTAGTCAAAATCGATACCGATGGGATAATAGGCCAACACACGGTCGATGAGCGCGCTTACGTTTTCCCCAAGGGCAATAATGTCTCCGCCGGCCCGCATCGACACCGCCAATCCGAGCGACTCTTCGCCATTGGCGTGCATCTTGGTACTGGGCGGATCGATGTAGCCGCGCGAGACCGTAGCTACGTCCTCTAGATAGACCAGCTCGCTGCGCCCGGGAACTTGAATCACGGCACGCCGCAGATCTTCTACGGACTCGAAGTTGCCCGAAGGTTCGAGCGCAATGCGCTCAAAACCAGTGTTGATATCACCGCCCGAAATGACGATGTTCTGCGCTTCGAGTATCCCTTGGAGCTGTAGCGGGGATATTCCGAATTCCGAGAGACGCGAGTTGCTGTATTCGACGAAGATGCGCTCTTCTTGAGCGCCGTAGATTTCCACCTTAGCGACGTCACCGATTAGCAGCAGCTCATCGCGAACCTCATCGGCTACGTCTTCGAGCTCGCTGTAGGAAAACCCATCACCGGTTACGGTAATGATGATGCCGAACACATCGCCAAACTCATCATCGACCACCGGCCTGAACGCGCCCTCGGGCAATTCGGGCTCGGCCTTCTCAACCTTGCGTCGCAGCTTATCCCACAGCGGCTGCATGTCGCTGTAGCGCTCGAGGATATTGACAAAGATGATCGACACACCGTTCTTCGACTCGCTGGTCACAGAATCGAGTTCAGGCATCTCTTGAATGACCTTCTCGATCTTCTCGGTCACCAACTGCTCAACACGTTGAGGGCTGGCGCCCGGATAATAGGTGACCACCGTGGCGGTACGGATGATGAAGCCGGGATCTTCGTTGCGAGGCAGAGTCTTGAAGGCCGACAGCCCAGCCAGCATGATCATAGCGGCGGCCACTGCGGTGATGCGGTTGCTGGCAATAGCGCGCTCAGTGATGTTCATGATCCTGACAACTAGCGCGGCAGAAGCTTGACGTGCTGTCCGTCCTTGATGCGGCGCACTCCCGCGGTTACCAAGAACTCTCCTTCTGAAAGCCCCGATAGGACCTCGAGCCCGCGCTCGGAGAGCGCGCCTACCGACACCGCGCGTCGATGTGCTACCGCTAGAGCCACCCCATCCTCCGTGCCCTCACCCTCGGGCTCAACTACGAAGACGAAACGACCGATACGATCCTCACCTACGGCTACCGGAGGTACTAAGATGCGATTCTTGTTGTCTTCACCGCCAAAGACGATACGGACCTCGGCCGCCATACCCGGGCGAACACCGACGTTGCTCTGGTTCAGACGCACGGTCACCGGGAAAGTCGTCGCGCTACCGCTTGCTGCCACCCCGACCTCGGTAACCACGGCATCAAAAAACCGCCCGGGGAGCGCGGCCAGTCCTACACGTACCGGCATCCCCTCACGCAGATCCGCGATCAGCACTTCCGGTACCGCTATCTCGACCTCGGGGCGCGAACCGCTGGTCAGCGTGACCACAGCCTGACCGGCCTGAACGTTCTCGTTTACTTCGGTAGTGATCGCCGCAATCGCACCGTTGACCGGAGCCTTGAGCGTGGTGTAACCAAGCTGCAGACGCGCCAGCTCGAGACGGTTATGAAGCGAACGCGCAGCGGCCTGTGCAGACTCTGAAGCGGCCCGCGCAGCGTCGAGATCGTTGCGTGAGGCGTTACGGTTTTCGTAGAGCGCGCGGGTGCGTTCGTAGTTGGCAGCCGCGTTACGACCCTCGGCCTTAGACTGGGCCAGAGAAGCCTCGGCCTCTTGGACCTGAAGCTGATAATCCTTGGGGTCAAGTTCGGCCAGTACAGTGCCGGCCTCAACCGTCTCGCCAACGACGACATGAATGCTGCGCACCGAACCGGCAACGCGAAAGCTCAGATGCGAGCGCCGCCCGGCCCTAGCCGTACCCGCAAAAGCCCGTATGCGCCCCAGGCCGGTACTCTCGACCCTCTCATAGCGCACCGGTCTGACCATCGGCTCACTAGGCGGAGCCTTCTCTACACACCCGCCCACTCCAGCCGCCACGGCCACAGTGCCCGCAAACACGGCAAGCGCAGACCGTCCCGGCACTCTCACCGGCGAAGATCCGGGGCGATGCCGGCCGAATCAAAGTAGGCATCCAAACGCGTGAACAACTCGGTGGTCTCCTCTTCGGTAGTAAAGAACCCAAACGAACTTACCGCGCGCGATACGTTCATGAAGTCGATCAGAAAGTCGTAGATCGCATTTTCTGCAGCTTGCTCGGCTACCAGAGCAGCGTTCTGCGCGTCGAGCAAATCGATTATCGATACCACACCGCGCGCATACGCATCGGTAACAACATCGAGGTTCTTGGCGGCCGCATCGGCAGCGTCACGCGCCAACTCGATTCCCTGGAAAGACGCATTGGCGGAATGAAGCGCGACACGAATGCGCAGCTCGACCCGCTCTGCCGTCGCCTTGCGCTCAACCAGCAGCTCACCCAGCTGTTCACGAGCGCGATGATACTCGGCCGCACGCAGCCCGCCGGTACTGAGCGGCAACGAGACGTCCAGCGCCACGCTCCAATCGGTATCGTCGGGGTCGGGGAATACTCCCGCCAGAGGGCTACCGCTGGCCGTCGACGTGGAAGCCCCGGAGCCGGTCCCCTGCTCAGAGAGACGGTGTGACAAATCGCCTTTGAGCGCCAGCGTGGGCATCCAAAACGCGCGCCCCGCCGAACTCAAAGCTCTGCGCTGCGCAGCAATGGCGTGCGAGAGCTGGGCGATCTCAGGGGAACGCGCCAAACCCCACTTCGACAAGAAATCAGCAAAGACGCCGTAGCTTCGCGGGTTGCCTATATAAGGGAGCAGCCCACGCGGCCCTGGCCCCAACTGCGCACCCTCCAGGCCGACATCGACGGTAGCTATGGGATCGCGCAAAGAGCGACTCAGCAGGCGGTTGAGCTCAAGCTCGGCGCTGAGCACCGAGGCTATCGAGTCGACCACCGACTTCTTGTCGGTAGCGATCTCACTGTCCCAGCGATAGACCTCGGAGGCAGTAGCAGCACCGATGGCTTGGCGGGTCTTAGCAATATCGAGATTGGCACGGGTAAGCTCGAGGTTATCGCGCTCGATACGCTGCAGGGTCTTGGCGCGCAGCAGGTTCAAATAGGCAAGCGCGGTATCCAAGGTGACATCGAGCTTGAGAGTTTCCCGCTCGGCTTCAAGCACCGCTTGCAGCTGACGTTGCACCTCGACATCAGCCAAAGCCGACTCCGAGAAAATCAGCTGCGACAGTTCCAACCCGCCGCTCAGTGTCCGCTCGGCCTGGGTGGCCGAGCCAGCCCGATCATCGTCGATGACTACCCCAGTTGACGAGACGCCGAGTTGGGGCAGCAGCCGCGAACGGGCTTTGCCAATGTTCTCCCTGCCAGCCGCTACCTCTCTAGCCTTGGCAGCAAGATCGAGATTCGCAGCCACGGCCTCACGAACAGCGTCATAGAGAGTAACCCGAGAACGCCCGCTGCTTCTCTCGCCGTGGAGCAGGTCGGCATCGGCAAGAAAGCTCCACTGCGGCGAAAAACCAATCTTGCGAGCCGTGTCGAGGTTAATACTGAGCCTAGTCTTGTCGGCAAAGGCTACGGGAAAGTCCCAAGGATCATCGCCAAGAAGTATCCGTTGCACGTTGAGCGCCACGCGGCGGGCCATACGCGCAAGATCCTCTTCCTGCGCACCACCCGCGAGGACGCCACGAGCCACTTCGCTGCGGCCTAGATAGGAAAAGGTCGGTAGTTTCCTCTGGTTTAGTGCATCGACCAGACTCTGAAACTCGGCATCAGAGAAACGCAGCAGCGGAGTTATGAACACCCCTTGGGTATCTGCGGACAGCCCCGCCAGAGCCTCGGCCGCAGTCGTGCCAACTCGCACCACACGCGCCTCGATCCCCGCAGCCCGTGCCTCGCGATCGATCGTCTCGGCGAAGCCTGGCACTTCGTCCATGATCATGCTGCTGGTCAAGATCACGAGGTTGTTGATAGGGACGAGATCAAGGAAGACCTCGATCTCGTCAAAAATTCGCGTGGCTGAATCCAGGTAGGTTAGGTTGTGGACACCACTGCGGCCGTCCTTATAAGGCAGCTTCTGCAAACCTCGATCAGCAATGAACGGTGCGATCACCGGTTTGGCAAGCTGCTCGCGCGTGGCCGCCGCGTGCGAGCCAACCACCCCCACGGTTATCAGCAGATCGACGTCAGGATCGGCGAGAAGAGACTCCACCGCGCTTTCAATCGCAGCAACGTCCCAGCCTGCCCTGATGGTCTTGTCGGGCGGGAAACGAACATCGAACTCGCCCTGATTGAGTTCGACGATCTCCTTTTTC
>CAZPPZ010000064.1:0-14075 GCA_964588545.1 uncultured Myxococcales bacterium
CTCGAGCGAGCCGCGCGCGGCTCGCTCGAGATCAGCCCGTAGCTCGAAGCGCCCAGCGCCGGATTGCGCTCTGGCAAGCACGATCACAGCGGCCGAGCTTGCAGCCAGCAGCTCGTCACTACCGTCCGCGTTCACATCGCGAGAGCTCACCTCAAAGGCGACAACTGGCAACTCAGCGAGTACGACCGGGGATTCAAACGTATCAAGAGCCACCGTCGTGTTCGCAGCTAGGTCGTCGACACTACCGCCGTATATGACAGCGGGCCGCGTACGGTAAGCGGCAAGGAACGCTCGCGCTCCCTCCCGGTAGGCGACGACAAGATCCTCGATACCGTCGCGGTCAACATCATAAGCGAGTATCGCTGTTGCCGAAGCCTCAGGGTAGTCGTCCAAGGTCGACACCACCGCCGGGGCAACAGCCTCACCTGCATATGCATGCACGCAAGAGAACCCTGCGGACCATGCCCCACGATCCACGCGAAAGTCGACAAGCACGAGGCCAGCACAAACCGTAGTAACAAGAACACAGCGGGTAAGTAATCGCATCGTCAGCATACTCCGTACGCCAGCCGAAACGGCCGAGCAGACAACAGGCGGTAATTTACACAATGTTGGTCCATGGGAATTCTTGACCTACCATGCAACAAAGTGAAGTGAGTACTATGTGGTCGCGTTGCAGACTCAGATTGACAGGCTTGTTAGCACTGCGCTAGTGTTTTCGGTAACGGGCTGGTTCGCTCCAGCCCGGCCTGCCGCCATGGGCCCTCTTGCGAGGCCGTAAGTCTGCCGTATGTCAACTTGGCCAGCCGCCAGCCACTTGGAGCTAGCATCGAAACACTTCCGCAGCCACCTACCCTATACATGTGTAGTCAGCGCGATCGTTCTGGGTATTGTTCTCGGAATTCACGCTCCAGCGGTAGCAAACGAGGATCACTGTACGAGCAACGCGGCCCCCACGGTCGCGCCCGAAACCGTGAACTGGTAGCCGTTGATGCAGTAGTCGGTGTCGATCCATACCTCCATCGACTGGCCGGTAATATTTTCGAGATGCAAGACCACGGCCGACGGCAAGCTTCCCTGGCTCAGCGGCTGTCCGCAATCACCAACTGCTCCATATGCGTTGGCCGCGGATCCTGGCGTAATCGACAGCAAGACAACAAGTACTACTCGCGACGCAATGCGGCTACTCGGTTACTCATGGACACTCTCCCTAGCCGGAACCCGATCGGCTCACACCGACGATCGCGAGTCCCACACACCATACCGGGACTTCGATCGTTGGCCTTCGGTACGTGTGCCGCCAAGATAGGACGCTTGCCAGTCTGGGCCAGCAATCTCACTATCATTATGGGCTCGCCGAGAGTGCCCCTCGAGCGCCAGGCAGTTTAATACTTGACGCCGCGATCGAGGGTTTCCTGACGGCGCACATCGGCGTAGGATGCGCGGTGGTTATGGACGCCACACGGCTGTTCTCACTTCTCTCGCGACATAGGATCGGCGTCCTTACCCTACTCGCCGCTGCTACACTGGTCTTTGGTGGCTTCGCGGCACGCGTCGGTTTCGACAACAGTATTGAGTCCTACTTTTTGGCCAACGACCTGGCTAGCTACAACCGCTTTCTCTCTGCTTTTGGCAGCGACGAAGTCATCGCCGTCGGCTTCGAGGCAGATGATATCTTCAGTGCAGAAAGCTTTGACATTATCGACTCGCTGAGCCGCGAGCTCGAACAGCTGCCGCATGTCCGACGAGTAATCAGCCTGACCACGGCGCGAGTCGTTACAGCCGCAAACGGCGGTGTCAGCTTCGGCCGCTTGACGCCGCCCGAAGATTTTCGCGGCACAAATTACGCGAGTATTCGCCAGATGGCACTCGCCGATGCGGTTCTACCGGGTACCATCGTCTCGCGCGATGGGCGCAGTACAGCCGTCGTCGCCGAGATCGATCACCTGGTCGGCGAGTTCGACTACAAGACCGAACTCTTGGCACAAGTACGCGAGCTCGTCGCGGCGCACGCTGGCGGCAGCGGCAAGCATTGCGCGATCGCCGGGACATCGGTGCTCGATGACGCGCTTTTTCGCTATACCGAGCGTGACCAGCAAGTGTTCTTCCCACTGATGATCGTACTGATCTTTGCGGCTATGTACGCTGTGTTTCGCTCACTTGTCGCCACCGTACTTCCCATTGTCATCGTCGTTATCTCAGTGCTGTGGGCTTACGGTTTGATGGCGATGCTCGGTTACAAAGTTAACGTCATTTCGATGATAACCGCGCCTCTGCTCATGGCCGTCGGTGTTGCTGACGCTGTGCACCTGATGGCAGACTTCATGCAACGTCCACAAGCACTCGCGGGGAATGCCCGCGCGGGCGCCGCCGGTAGCTTTGATGCGCTACTGCGGCCCTGTTTTCTTACCAGTGTCACCACGGTAGCCGGGCTGGGGTCTCTACTGAGCGCCGATCTCGCCCCGCTGCGGCAGTTCGGACTGGTGGCGTCGTTTGGAATCGCGGTGGCCTTCGTCGTCACGATGATCGCGCTACCCACGATTCTCCCCTACGTTCCACTCAATCCGAGAAGCTCTCGCAACACCCGCACCCACGGCGCGATCACGCGATTATTGGAGCACCTGAGCACTTGGCAGCGTGGTCGCGCGATAACCGTGGTCGTAGTGTGCGCGATGCTACTCCCGCCCGCGGCAGCATCGGCTCGCCATATCGTGATTGGCACCAACAGCCTCGATTTTTTCCGCCACGATGATCCCGTACGCTTGGACACGGCGTGGATCGACTCGAGAGTGGGGGGCACCACTTCTCTGGAGTTCATCGTCGACTCCGGCATCACCGACGGCATCTTGGAACCGGCGCTTCTCGCTAAGATGGAGGCTTTCCAGGACTATCTCGACAGCTTCGACGGCATCACCGGTGCCTACTCGATCGTGGATCTCATAAAGAGCGTCAACCGCGCGTTCGAAGACGGACGCGCCGAGAGCTTCCGTCTTCCCAAATCAAGAACCGCGGTCGCACAAGAGGTACTCGTGCTTGAGGGCAGCGACGATTTTCGAGCTCTGGTCACCAGTGACTACCAGCGCGGCCGTATCAGCGCACGGGTGTCGATGGAGGCCTCGCGCGAGCTAGCCCACCAGACCCCACAGATCGAAGCCGAGATGCGCCGCATCTTCGCCGATGAAGCGACAGTCACCCCAACCGGCATCGTCTACCTGATGCACAGGATGGAGGGTTATTTGCTCTCGAGTCAGCTCAAGAGTTTTGCGCTCGCGTTCGTGGTGATTGCAATCAGCATGACACTGGCACTGGGTTCGCTGCGTTTGGGCGTTCTAGCGATGATCCCCAATTTTCTCCCGATTTTCTTCGTAATCGCGCTGATGCCGGCGCTCGGAATCGCGCTCGATGTAGGCACCGTCATGATCGCCGGCGTGGCTCTGGGGCTGGTCGTCGACGATACGATTCACCTGTTGTACCGCTTCAAACTGGAATCGAACAGCACGCCCGATGCACCGGCCGCGATGGCGGTCGCCATCCGCGACAGCGGCCATGCAGTCATCAATACCAGCTTGGTGCTCTGCCTTGGCTTCTCGGTGCTGATGCTGGCAAGTTTCAGTCCGGTCGTGCACTTCGGCCTTCTCGCTGCTCTGGTGATCGCATTCGCACTGCTCTTCGACCTAGTGGTATTGCCGGCGATCGTCGGTTTTCTGAGGACACACTAACGACAACTCGCTAGGCTGCGACGTCGACAACTCGGGCTCGGTCCAATCGGGGGCAGGGTCGACTTACCGATCAAGATGCCGGCGAGCAGTTCCGATTCGCCCACCTATCCCTGTCAGCCGATGCAGAGGCCGCATTCGGGGCAGTCGCTGGGGCCGGTGGGGAAGGTGGTAAGGCAGGCGGGGCAGGTGGTCTCGGGAGCGGAGGGATCGATGATGATGTCGGCGGCAGCCTCGGCTGCCACGCGTTGCTCGTCATCTAGATTCGACTTCCAATCGTGCTCGAAGAACTCACGGCAGGCATCAGCATCACTGCTCGCCACGGCGAGCCACAAGGTGGTCTGTCAAGTGCTGCCGCTGTTGGCATCGGGACACACGATCGCCGATTTGATGCCCTGCTCCGCGAGCTTCTCGGCGGCTCGCTCAAGATCGGCGTGGGGACCGCGCATGACAACGATGGCTTCGCTTGCTTGGGACATATCGAAAAAGCGCTCCAGCAGTGACTATAGCTGGAGCGCCGCCAAAAGGGGACAGCTACAAAGACAATTGCTGCCTCTCTAGCTATTCAGCTCGGCTGTCGGCATCGGCGGCAACCGCGCCAACTCGAGCCAGCAGTTTCGCCACGGTCATGTCGAGATCCTCTCTGCGAAACGGCTTCTCGAGCGCACCATCGGCACCAAGAGTCAGCACTGTTTCCAAGTATCCCGCCGAGTTGGGGCTGTTCCCCGACATCGCAACGATTCGCATTTTCGGGGCGATGTTCTTGAGCTTCTCGATGGTCTCGATGCCGTCGATATCGGGCATGATGATATCCACCAGCGCGATATCAAAAGCCTGCTCCCGGGCAAGAGACAACGCCGTCCAACCATCGGCCGCTGTCCAGGCTTGATGGCCAGACAGCTCGAGAAAATGTTTGACCAGATCACGAGTTGGCTCATGGTCATCCACTACCAGAACTCGTGCCACCGCCTGCTCTTTCATCATTACCTACTGTGCCCCCCGGTATCGCGGCAATTATCCTCGCCAAGCGTCAGGCGGCCCGACGCCTTCTCCTCGCTTCGAGCGCAAGCCGTTCGAGGTCCCACTGACAACCAAGCTCGACGAACAACCCACGCGCATGCTCAAAGCACTGCGCGGCGTCGACCCCTGCAAGCTCCACCGCATCAGCATCCGCAGCAGCCAGAGCCGCTCCCATGTCGGCCCAGGTTCTTGCGAGTTCGGCTCTTGCGCCCAGCCGAATGCACTCCTCGCGTGCCTGTTGCCAGTAACCAAGTGCAGCTGCAGATTTTCCGGCAAGCCACTCAAGGCGGCCCACTAGACGCAGGGTATCGCCACGATCACGCGCACACTTACGAGAGCTCGCCAAGGCCTGGCGGCCGCAGCGACGCGCCGCTCGAATAGCGTCACGCTTGAGCGCACCATCGTGCTCGAGCGTGCGCTCGAGCTTAGCCACCTCGAGGGCCAGACGCGCCGTGCTACAAATCCCATCGTAGTAAGGAAAGACGATCCCGCCATCGCCACCGCGCAGACCTTCTGCCTGCGCGAGCGTAGCCTCTGCGTCATCGAGACGACCGCGCAGAAGCTGAATACGCGCAAGGAGACCCAACGCCAGCAGCCTCAGCGAGTCCTCTCCGCGCAGATCACGCCAACGCTCGGCTGCAACTTGGGCCTCGTCGAGACGCCGTTGGCCAAACAACAGGTAGGCGGTCGCAGCATATTGATTGGAACGAGAGAACTCATATCCCCAGTCATCACACAGCGACGCAAAGCGCTCGATCTGTTCGGCGGCACGCGCATAGTTCCCCTGGTAGATGTTACGCTCGCAGAGCATGCCCAGGTAGACATCCGCGTCCCACAACAGACCGTAACGCAGGCCGCGCTCGAACAAATCAGCGTCTATGTCGTGGCGGCTCGACCAGTCCCCCTCCAGAAAACTCACGACGAAGGCCATGGTCTTATGGAGGAACATGTCTTTGTAACCACCCCTCTGCGCCAAATCCTCACCAAGCGCGAGAAAACGGTGGCTAGGATCAAAGGAGATGCCAGAGAACGCGAAGAACGCGCCAGCCGCAGACAAAATGCCAGTGGCGTTGTCCACGCTAGAAGCATCGAGATGGCCCACGTGTCGGATCGCAGCAAGGTTGTCGAACGCTCGTCTTTCGTCGCCGGCGATGTTCTGCGCGCGACAGCGATTGTACAACAGCTCAAACAGTATCCGCTCTCGTTCGCTCGCGGTGCGCCCCGAACGCGCGAGCGAACCGCTATAGAGACGCGCAAGCACCGCCGCCAGATCAGCTATGGCCTTGAACGTCCTGCCAACACGCGACCGCGGCACCCATTCACCGTAGAGCCGCAGCGCAGCGTCGAAATGGGCAATGCTTTCGCCAAGATTCCCGGTATTGAGCAGCGCCAAGGCGATGTTGCGCTCGAGCCGTGCCCTGGTCTCGACCTCACCACCGTCACGGCGAACACAATGATAACTCGAGTAAGCCTCGCGGAAAAAATACAGGGCGTCGGCCGATGCTGCCGATGCGGCGGCTAGCTCACCGGCGCGCATAAGATAGTCGTTAGCCTGCTCGAGCAGGCCAGCGCGCGAGTATTGGTAGGCAAGCACCCCGTAGTGATCGTGTAGACGCTCGGCAAACAGCTCCTCGATAGCCGCCGCACAACGCGCGTGCAGCTCGCGACGCCTCGATTCAGCCAAAGACTCTAGCACCAGTTCTTGAACAAGTGCGTGCTTGAACACGAAGGCCCTCTCGGGATGCAGGGTGCTCACGCGGACGTTCGACGTATCGCGAACGTCGGAGCGTAGCACGAAGTGCATTCGTTCGAGCAGCTGTAGATCCTCTTCAAGACTCTCCACACTGCCCACTACCTGCTCGAGCACCCGCAATTGGAAACGGCGTCCCACCACCGAGGCTATTTCGAGAACGCTCCTGGCCGATCGCGTCAAGCCCTGCACCCGCGACATTATCACTGCACCAATTCCGCCACGGTGCACCAGTGTCTTGAGGTCTGCGACCACCACCGGACGGCCACGGCGGTACTCAACCGCCCCGCTCTGTAAAACGTTGCGAATGAGCTCTTCGATATAAAAAGGGTTGCCGTCGGCTTTGCCACGCACCAACTGAGCCACCGCTTCGGGAAGCTCGTCGGCACCGAGCAGTTCACGGGCGAGCAGCAGCGAGTCGTGTTGGTCAAGACTGTCCAGTCCAATCCTGTGGTGGCGCAAACGCAGGTGTTCATCGGCAAAAGCAGCCACGCTGGCTTGACGGCCGTCAGCCTGCGGTCGCATCAGTAGAACAAGCATCACAGCGTGGGTCTCAACCACCGGCAGCAGCGCTTTGAGCAATGCCACCGTTGAGTCGTCGGCCCAATGCAGGTCTTCGATAACCAGCATCAGCGGCACGCGCGAGGCCCCGTGCTCGAGCAAGCAACGCAGGCTTTGGTGAATGCGGCGCTCCAAGGCCTGTACTTCCATACCCGCGAAGGCCGCTGACCACTGCTTGCCAGGGTCTATGCCGGCCAGACACGCCAGGAACGGGAATATCTCTCCGCCGTCTTCAGCTGCTATGGCCCGCACCGCACGCTCGAGACCTTGCGCACGCTCAGCCTCATCAGCACTCTCGCCAATTCCGGCCCACGCCGCGAGCGCCGCGGCAAAGGGGCCGTAACTTAAGGTTCGCGCAATTGGAGTAGCGCGCACGGTCCAGACCGCGACCTCCTGCTCAGTAGCAAAACCAACTGTTTCGGCAGCAAGCCGTGACTTACCAAGCCCAGCCTCGGCCTCGATACTGACAACACAGCCTTCGCCTTCTCGCAGCTCGCTGACTCGGTCTTGGAGAATGGCCATCTCGGCCTCTCGGCCGACCAGCACGGCTTGAGTCGGCGCGGAATCGCTGCTGGCTCCGCGTACGATGTTCTTGACTCTGTCGCTAAGCGCCAGCGAAGGCTCGAGCGGCTCAAGCATCGTGGCTAACAGCTCACCAACGTCACGGTTGCGATCAATACGCTCTCGGCAAACCTCGCAGCCGGCATCTATATGCACGGCCAGTGCTTGCTGCTCGTGTGGAGCGAGGCTGCCGAGACCATCGAGCGTGGCCAACTCGTCCCAGAGCTGGTGATCGTTATCAGCAGCAGCCGGGCTGATCGCCTGGCCGATCGTCTGATCGCCGGCCCCGTCACCATCACGGCGCAGCAGCCGCTTGAGACGCCGTCCAACCTCGGGGCTCGGGTCAAGCGGAACCACTAGATCGGCCAGTACCGCGGCGACGGTGTCGAAGCCCGAGAACAACTCCCGGCACCGCTTACAACCACCGTCCAGATGTAACTGCAGTGCCCGGGCGTCCTCGTCACCTAGGGCACCCAAGGCCTGCAACGACAGCAGTTCCTCGTATTCACAGTAATCACTCACCGGTTATCTCCCTGAGCCTTGAGGGTCTCGGCGAGTCTACGCATCGCAGAGCGAACGCGGCTCTTCAGCGTACCGCAGGGAATGCGCAGCGCCTCGGCGGCCTCGCGATAATTGGGACTGCGAAAGAAACAGAACTCAATGGCCTGCCGCTGCTCGGGCGGTAACTCGGCAAGGGCACGGTGGACCTGAGAGCGCTCTTCGGAGGCCTGAGCATCGGTCTCAGGATTGTCGCAGTCGGGACTAATGAGCTCTTGCGGAATCGGCCCGTGGGGACGGCGACGCGAACTCGCCTTGAGACGATCCAGGCAGCGGTTCTTGGCAACGCAGAACAGCCAGGTAGAAAGCCGGGCGCGTTCGGACTGATAGCGTATCTTGCCCTCCCACAGCGCCAGAAAGATCTCCTGTAAGACCTCCTCGGACTCCTCCCGGCTGCGAAGAAACTGGTAACAAACGCCGTTTACGTGAGCAGCGTGACGATCATAGAGGAGATCAAAGGCCTCGACATCGCCCCTCGAGACTCGAATACATAGTTCCTCGTCAGACATCGCGGATGAAGCTGCTAGCGTCGTCGGCACCAAAGAGCCAAGCAATTCTGCCTCAGTACTCATGTGGATGCTTGCCAACGCTCCCTGTATCCTTCGCTACCGGCTGCTACTACGGGGCTAGGTTTATACGACTGAGCGAGTCGAACGGATGACTTCTTCGCAAATTAATTTTTCCGCCGCCCGAAAGCAGCGAAAAATCACCTATTTTTGCCGTATCGTGCTCGCAGGAACATCCAAATCCGCGGCTGTCTCGTAGAACATATGGACGAGGCCAAACCACGAGGTACGAGCAAATGAGACTCCTCAGATTTCATGACGGTAGCGGCGAGCACGAGGATTTCACTACGATGCTGCCGCTGCTGGCACTTGGCAGCCTCAGTGTGGAGGAACAGCACGGTGTCAACGTACACCTCGCGTCTGCTTGCGGTCACTGCCCCGACACACTGAGAATATATCTGGACGTAGCAGCAGCGCTAGCGGGCGTCTTCCCTGAGATTCGGCCCTCTGCCCTGCGAACCCGCCGCGTCAAGCGAATCGTGCGTCGAACCGCTGCGACCCGCTAGTCCGGGCTAGGGTAGCTCAGCAACCAGCGGATTGTCGCAACGCGGACAGTGCAGCGCGCCTCCTAGTCCTACGCTGTGGCGCAGTAACAACAGAGCGTCGCTGGTATCGGTCGCTCCCAGACCATTCACATTACATACGCAGTCATCGCAGGGCTGCAGCCCCACCGCCGCTTTGAGCACGAACAAGGCCGAGGCCGCGCTGGCCCGGCCGCTATCGGTGGGATCGCCACAGGCCCGCAGTGTGCAGTCAGCCTTGCAGTAGCTCTGACCGTCGCAGTCCTGACCGGGCTGGACGATGCCATCACCGCAGATAACCTGGCAAGCGTCGCCGATACCGTCGCGATCGTGGTCACGCTGGAGAATGTTGGCAACGTTAGGACAGTTGTCGAAGGGATCGGGCAACTCGTCGCCGTCTGAGTCGGCTGCGGTCACCACCACAGCTTCCGCCCGGCAGTGAGCCGCGGCCGGGCAGTCGCCGTCGGAACGACACGGCCCCAGACCCCGCTCGCAGCGCCCCTCCGCCCCACAAACCTGGCCACCGCCACACGACAGATCAGCCGCGCAGGAGGCCGCGAGAATCTCGACACAACGGCCGACGTCGGTGTAGGCTACCCCTCCCTGCTCGCCCGACATCAGTGCAGAGGCGGGGCCCAAGGTATCCACTGATCCCAGAGCGGTAACGTAGCCTGCGTGCAACGAATCGCCGATCATCGCCGTACGCGAGTGCGGGATCTCGACTCTGCCCGCCGTCAGTGCTGCCGACGACGCACCATTGAAAGCCATGGCGGCGTTGAAAATCTGTAGAATCAGATCATCGGCATCACCGTCACCGTTTAGGTCCTCTCCCTGCAGTGATTCCAGCGTTACGAAACGTATGGTGTCGTCGAGAACGCGATAGGGAGTACGCGGATCGCAGGCCACCTGATCACAGGGCACCGCTGTCTGGCCGGTGTTAACGACTGCCCCCGAAGCCAGGTCGTAGACCTGCAACACCTCGTCACCAAGATCACCGTCAGCGTTTAGGTCGGCACCCTGGGCTGCCTCAGAACTACGAAAGGCGAGTAGATTCGCCCCTAGAACAAACTCTTCAACCGCCAACGCAGTATCGTCGAGCAGTCCGCTATCGGCATCGTAGACTCGCAGCACGGTGTCGAGCACGTCACCATCGCCATTGAGATCTGCCTGCGCCTGCGATGCCTCCGCGGTGGCAAAGGCAAGCGTCGAACCGCGCAACTCGAGGGTCTCGGCGGCCTGGCCGATATCAATCCATGTGCCCGCTGCATCAGCGCTGGCGTGCGCAGCGACGACGTCGTCAACGACGTCACCGTCGCCGTTGAGATCAACACCTGCATCAGCCTGGCCGCTCTCGGAGACCAGCGCAGCAAGCCAGGAACCGGACAGCGCGACGCGTGAGGCCGCGCGCCCGAGGCTCTCGGCCTCGCCGCCACTCCAGCGATAGACTACGAGGTCGGCCTCGTCGCTGTCGCCATTGAGTGATCCGACAGCACAACTCCCCTCGGCGCTAGGCGTCTCGGGCCGCAAGAATGCGGCTTGGCCGCCCGACACCGAGACCTCGGCTGCCCGACAGAGCTCACTCGGAGCGCCGCCGGCGACTTCAAGTACCGACAGCACGCCGGCGTCGTTACGGTAGAAAACCCGTCCCGCTGAAACCACCAGACTCTCCCCATCGATGACCGCTGCTGCATCGGCCGACAGCGCTCCACCGTTGGTCGCAGCAAGCTCGGAGGCGCCCAGACGGAATACTCTCACTATGGCGTCTGCGGCATCACCATCACCACTGATGTCGCAGCCACCCGCACCAGCCTCCGACTCGAGGAAGGCCAGGGTATCGCCACTAACCGCAACCGCGGCCGCACTAAAGGGCGGCGTCGCCACTGCTAGCACTGCCCGTCCAGTGGCGACACTCGACAGCCCACACTGACTCGGGCTTCCCAGAGATTGAAGGATTCCCGTCGATCGATCCTTCAACAGCACAACCGAATCCACGCTATCTCCGTCACCGTTTAGATCACTGGCGCTGGTCTGCTCGGATACAACCAAGGCAAGCAGCTCATCAGTCACGAGGATGCTGTCGAGAGAGACCGCGTCCTGGGCCTCGAGCGAATAGACTACGCAGCGATCACCCGCGGCGCAGTCACCGTCGGAAAAGCAGACGCTGGCATCTGCCGCTGTTTCACACACGCCAGCCGCGATTCGACTAGGATCTGGAAAACGCGGCACGATGATTGGACCCCTGCCATCACGCGCTCGATCACGCAGCTCGAAAAGAGACGGACCACACTCCCCGCCCGCACAGTCTGCATCCGCAGCGCAAGGCTGCCCCTGGTTTGCACCACTCGCACAGCTGGTGGCACCACACAGGCCAGCCGGACAGTCACCGGGCTGCTCGCAGGGAAGACCATGGTAGAGACCACCAGCGCACTGGCGAAACGACGAGGAACGCCTGGCTACGCGCAGAATCGTTCGTGAGGCATCGGCTGATCCAAACAGGGTAACCGCCTGGGTAGCCTGGGCATCATTCTGCGGGTCAAACACCGGCAACAACGGTCCACCCTCGGGTGAAAACGACTCAAGGAACGCATCGCCAGGAATGGTAATCGCCCCGCCACTGCCAGAAAACGGCTCCACCGCCGCACTGCCGCGTAACATTCTCGCGATCGGCTCACCGGGGTTTACTAGAATGCCGTCCCAGAGCATCGGGATCATGAGGTTGCCATCGCGATCGACGGTCACACGTATCTCTGAAGCGCTACCCAGGCATGGAGGACTGGGCCGCGAGCATAGAGCCTGGTAGTCGTTGGCGGGGGGCAGAGAGGTAAAATGCGAGAACTTCGCGTGCGGCACCTTGCCACAGGCGCCATCGGCCGAGTAGATCTCGTCTACACAGGCCGCGAGACCGCTTTGAGCGGCACAGGCTTGGCTGGCTAGCGTGCACGGTAGAGGCTCGCCCATGGGGCTGACGGCAATCGCGGCTGGCCCCGAGAGGGTTCTGTCGTTGTCTACGCCGTCAAAAAGCAGGTCGGTATCCGGAAAGCGAAAACGCAGATTACGACTATTGCCCGCGAGCAGCACTTCGAGGTCCGGAGCCGAGCCCGCAACCTCGGCGTCTATGCATGCGGCGCTGGCCACCTGAGGTGCAGCCTGGCAGGCGGTTAGCTGCGAGGCGATAGCCTGACAACTCGCAGCCAGGACAACCACACTGGCATCGCCCAGCGGCGACTTGAAAACCACGGTGACAACGTTGTCTGCGGCCAAGGCCGAGAAACCAGGCGACTGCGCGTGGCAGGTCGAGGCGGTACTGAGCTCGACCCAGCTGCCGGGCTCGGCAAAAGGCCGGTCGAGCGAGGCCATATCACCACGAAAAGTCCGCGCCGTTCCCGGGATGATGTTGCAACTCGCACGTGCCGAAACTGCCGGCCCAGCGCCAATCGCGATACACAGCAGCACGGCGGCTCCTAGCTGAGTGATCCATCTCGCGCGCAACGCGCGCAACAAGTCTCGGTACCCCATCGTCAATTGGCCTCCAGCCCTAAGCTAGCTTCGGTCTCGTTAAGAACGTCGCGTTCGTGCACCTTGAGGGCGCAGCAGTGGTCAGACAAACCCAGCGGCCCCCCGTACGAGAATCTCGGTAACCTAATTAGTACGACTATAGGGTGGTGTTTGGATCACCCTGGGGGCGATGTTTTTTAGATTTTTTGATCAGTAGCGGCGCAACTGGGGGGCAGAGGGTGGCGGGGAGCGCCAATAGCGTGATTATGCGCGAAAACCACCTGGAACAGCTGCAGCCAATCGCTGCGAAATCCGGCGTTGGCGGCCGCCAGGTAGAGCCGCCAGCTACGAGCTGCATACTCCCCGACCAGGCCGCAGATCTGCTCCCGGTGCTGGTCGAAAGCAGCAGACCAATGCTCGAGCGTCTGCGCATAGTGAGGTCGCAGGTTGGCTACATCGAGCACCGACAGCTGGTTGGGTTCAAAGACCGCCGACATCTGCTCTACGCTCGGCGCATAGCCGTGGGGAAAGATCCTCTTAGAGATCCACGGATGGGTCGGCATCGGCTGGTTTCGGCCGATCGACTGGATCAACCCGCGGCCCTCGGGGAGCAGACTTCGGCGAATCACTCGCCCAAGATCCGCATAGCTGCCAAGCCCCACGTGCTCGAGCAGCCCAACCGAAACAAAGGCATCAAAACTCCCACGGATGTCTCGGTAATCTTGCTGGTGAATCCGCACGCGATCTCCGAGCCCCTCTCGATCCACCCGCGAACGCGCATAACAGACCTGTTCGGGCGACACGTTGTAGGCATCTACGCTGACGCCGTAGACCCGCGCCATATGGATCGCCAGTGAGCCCCATCCACAGCCGGCCTCCACCACCCGCTGTTGCGGACGCAGCTCCAGCTTGCGGCAGACCATGTCCATCTTGGCCAGCTGGGCGGCCTCGAGAGAGACCCGGTCGTCGGCAAAATACGCGCAGGTATAGGTCATGGTCGGGTCGAGCCAAAGAGCAAAGAAGTCGTTTCCCGCATCGTAGTGGTGGCGGGCGTTGCGCTGAGCTGCCCGACGGCTGATGCGGCGGTGGCGGCGCGCGATCACGCCGCGAATTCTCGCTCGCAACGAAGTCAGTGGGACTCGAGTATTGTAGATCCGCGACATCAGCGCCACCATGTCGCCGCGGATATCGAGTTCTCCACTAGCGTAACAGTCGCCAAACTGTAGATCGGGGTAGGCCAACAGCTTGAGCAGAGTACTGCGCTTGCGGATAACCAATCGCGCCACCGATGAACCGTTGGAAGAGCCGCCGCTGGAGTTGATGACCT
>CAZPPZ010000065.1:0-13885 GCA_964588545.1 uncultured Myxococcales bacterium
GAGGCCTGCTGTAAGTGCCGAGCGGGACTAGGATTACGCCGGCGCGCGGCATGAGCCAGGGTGCGATCGTGTATTGTATCCAAGCTTCTTCGGTTTCGAGTGAGGCTTGGTCGGAATTTTCAGCGTCTGGACCGTCAGCTTCGAATTCAAACTCGCCACGAAACGATACTCTCTGTGTGGGGTGGGCATCGAAAAGCAATTCCATAGTTGCCTGGGAAAAAGACGAGGGTTCTCCAGCAAAGTTGCGAAAGTGAACGGCTGCGTAGCCGGTCGTTTGGACCGAATGTTCGAGGCGCGCGAGGATGTCGTTCTGGCGTGCGATGGCCACGACCGCCTGGGTCTCGGCAGTTGCGAGGTAAGCCTCGTCCGTGGAGCCGCTGTGCGCATCGGCGCTCGCAACTGCGTCTTCAGCCATCCGCTGTTCGAGCGCGTGAATGCGCTCTTCGAGCACGCGGTTTAGGTCGCGTGCATTTTCCAGCTGGCGCGCTTGGTCCTGGACCTGTTTCGCCAGTGAGTCGAGCTCGCTGTGCAGATCGTTCCCCGACGCGGACGACGAGGGGCCGATACAAGCAGCGAGCACGACGCAAAAGAGCAATTCCCTTCGCATGCCTCACTCCACACGCAACTCCCCGCGGTTGTGAAGCAGAGATCGTGCCAAAACGTGGAGTGGGGAAAAATGGGCGTGGGCGGGACTGAGCGTTACAATCCAGCCCCCTTAGGAACAACCGTGTACACTCTGTCGCTGCAACGCTGACAAGAGGAAAACTCGAGGGGTCGCGTTAGTCGCGCTCAACGCTGGGCTTCGACGATGTGCCCCCACAGGTCGAGGTAGCGAAACAAAGTGGGAAAGCGGTGAAACGAGACTGACGAAAACCCAGCCTGTTTAAACGCCTGCCTGAGTTCGCTGCGGTGATAGAGATTTGAACTCCACCACCGCCCGATCAGCGGTCTCATCAGCCAGTTGTCGCGGGTGATGAACAGCAGCAAACTGCCGTTGTCACCAAGACGCTGGCGCAGCCCGCCGAGTGCCATGGCGAGCTGGTCGCGCGGGATGTACTCCAACATAGAGGCGGTGATTACCAGATCGTAGCCCGTCCAGAGCGGATCGAGGCTGTCTGAGTCTAGAACGTTCGCCTTGGCCAGCCGCACACCGGTTATCGTCTCGCGCGCCAGCTTGGCGCGGAAGCGCTCGAGCATTGCCGGAGTCAAATCGAAACCGTCGAAGCTGCCGGGCTGCAGGCCGCGAGAGATCATGGCGTCTCGAAGCGCCAGAGTGACCACCCCGGTGCCGCAGCCTGCATCGAGTATCCGCAGCCCCGGGCGAAGCAGAGATGAGTTTTTAAAGAACGCTCGCAGCCCATGGGGGTAGAGCATCAAAGCGATGAAACGTTCGTAGCCGCCAGTGTGGTCGCTGTATAGGCGGGCTGGGTCTGGGGTTACACTCATGGTGGTCTGCTTCTCCACGTCCCTGAGCAGGGTTTCTCCACTGCGAGAGCTTCGGCTGCGTCACCTCCCCAGATGTTCGCGGCTTTGAGCTTGTCAGAGCTGCCCGGCTGCCGCAAAAATCCCGGCGCTGCCGTTATCACATTGCTCTGAGTATGCCCGGTCTGTAGCATAGCGCCTGCATTTGCGGCCCACCGGCTTCAGGAGACGCGACTATTATGATGAAGGGATACGCGGGGAGAATCCTTGAGGTAGATCTGAGCAACCGCAGCTTTGTCTTCAAGCCTCTAGACGAAGAGACTGCGCGGCTCTATATCGGAGGCAAAGGCTACGGTGTGCGCCTGCTCTACGACATGACCGAGCCCGGTATCGACCCGCTTGGCCCGGAGAATCCGCTGATTTTTGCCACCGGGCCGCTAAACGGCAGTGTGGCGCCGCAGTCGAACCGCTTTGCGGTGATCTGCAAGAGCCCGCTTACTGGCGGCATCGGCACGGCTACCTGCGGAGGCACTTACGCTTATGGGCTGAAGAAAGCCGGCATCGACGTCCTGATTTGCAAGAATCGTTCTGACCAACCGGTGCGCCTGGAAATCGACGGCGACCGCAGCAGCGTAGAGTTCCTTCCGGCCACCGACCTTTGGGGCAAGGGCACCTACGAGACCCAACAGATCCTCGGCAAGAAGCGCGAGCATGCGGTTATAGGTCCAGCCGGCGAGAACCTGGTGCTCTACGCCGGTATCGTTTCCAACGAGCGTATAGCAGGCCGCACTGGCGTGGGCGCGGTCATGGGTTCTAAGAAACTAAAGGCGATCAGTGTCAAAGGATCGCGAAAGCTAGAGATGGACGACAAGGAGGCCTTCACCCAGTACACCCGTGAGGTCCGAGAGCTGTTCCGTAACCACCCAGTGCTCGGTGATAGCATGGCCGCGGTAGGTACCGCAGGAATCGTCAATACCACCAACGCCCGCAACATCATTCCCACGCACAATTTCAAGTACGGACATTTTGCTGGTGCCAAGAAAATATCGGGCGACTACATGGCCGACAATACCCTGGTGGGCACCAAGAGTAGTTGTACACATTGTCCGGTTACCTGTGGGCGTCAGGTTGAGCTCAAAGGAACTGGCGTGGTCAAGGGGCCTGAGTACGAGACGCTGGGGCTGATGGGCAGCAACCTGGAGATCGACGAGATCGAAAAGATCCAAGAGTGGAACTACTTGGCTGACGACCTGGGGATGGACACCATCAGTCTTGGCGCCGTGCTCGGCTTTACCATGGAGCTTCAGGAGAAGGGCATGCTCGATGCGGGGATTCGCTTTGGTGACCCCCGCGGCGTTGATGAACTCATCAAAGACATCGCCCACCGCAGCGGTCTAGGCGACGACCTAGCCGATGGCGTCAAGCGCATGAGTGCCAACTACGGCGGACACGAGTTCGCCATGCACGTAAAGGGGCTGGAGCTGTCGGCTTACGACCCTCGCGGTTCGTTCGCCCAGGGCGTGGAGTACGCTACTACTAGCCGGGGGGGCTGCCACGTTCAGGGTGCGAGCATGTACATGGAGAGCGTTGGACCCTTCACCATCAATCCGCAAAACCTCAAGCTCAAGGCCGACATTCCCGTCATTCAGCAAAACCTCGCATGCACTATCAACTCGATGGTGCTGTGTATCTTTACCACCTACGGGATCATCCCTAAGTTCATCCACGAGATGGACCCCAAGTCGTGGCAGTATCGTTTGGCCACTGGCGCCTTTGAGAACAGTGGCCCGTTGTTTAGGATCTTGCAGAACATCAAAGGCAAGCCGATGTTCTGGTTCGAGAAGTGGCTGACGCTGATCACTGGAATGAAGATGTCTTCGGGACACCTTCAAGAGATTGGCGGGCGCATTTTCAACCTAGAGCGTATGTACAATCTGCGCGAAGGGCTTAGCGCGGCCGATGATACCCTGCCGCCGCGGATGCTCTATGAACCGACCTTCAAAGGGATGAGCAGTGGTCACCCCTTGGATAAGCTATTGCCGCGTTACTATAAGCTTCGTGGGTGGGATGCCGGTGGTGTGCCCACGCGCAAGACCCTGGAGAAGCTACAGGTGGTCCATTAGGCACGAGCCGACCGGAGGAGAAAGCGAACCATGCGCGTAACCGTAGAGCCCACTTATCAGATGAGTAAGGTGCTGGGACTCGACAGCTTCGAAGTCGAGAACGTAGAGACTGTTGCCGACGCGGTCGACAAGGCCAGGCAGCGCCTTGGCGAGGACTTCGAGAAGCTGACCCGCGTGACCGCCATTGCGGTCAACGGCGTACTTGTGAACCACAAGCGTGGCATGAAGACGCGCCTTGTAGATGGCGATGTAGTTGGCTTTGTCAAGGCTGCGGCTGGAGGCTGAGCTGCGGTGAAGGTCAACACCAAGGTTTGGATCGAAGACGGCGAGGGTAACTACCTGTTTGGTTATGGGGTTGCCGAAATTCTCGAGGGCATCGATAGATTAGGATCGATTGCAGCAGTGGCCAAGTCGGAGAAGCGCTCTTACCGTTATGTATGGGGGCGCATACGCCGTGCCGAGGAGATCGTTGGCTTCAAGCTGGTTGAGACCACGCTTGGCGGCCAAGATACTCGGCGCTCGTGTTTGACGCCGGAGGGCGGTCGCTGGCTTAAGTCGTTCATGCGCTTCCGCTCGTCGGTGAAAGACGCAGCCGACCGCTACTTTGCCCGTCACCTGGCGGAGTTTTGAAAAGGCGGCATTTTTTTGTGAGGCAGTATGCACGGCTAAACATGTTGAGGGTTGTGGCTTTGGTCTGGCTGCTTGCGTCGCTGTGCGCGCCGGTGGCGCGTCCCGCCTTTGCCGAGGCCCCGGTACGGCTGCGCTTGGCTACGACCACCAGCACCGAGAACTCGGGCCTCATCGACTACCTCTTCCCTGATTTTGAATCCGCGTGTGCCTGCAAGGTAGACGTCATCGCGGTTGGGACCGGCAAGGCTCTGCGTCTTGGCGCCGGTGGTGACGTTGATATTTTGCTGGTTCACGATCCTGCCAGAGAAAAAGAGTTCGTTGCTGATGGTCACGGTATCTACCGGCGCCAGGTTATGTACAACGACTTCGTCATCGTCGGTCCGCCCTCCGATCCGGCCGCGGTCAGCGGTGCTAGCAACGCCGCTGTGGCGATGGCAACGATTGCGCGTAAGCACTCTGCTTTTGTAAGCCGCGGTGACCAGTCGGGTACTCACGCCAAGGAGAAGGGTCTGTGGGGGCAGGCCAAGCTCGACCCGCAAGGCCAGTGGTACCGTGAGACTGGCCTTGGCATGGCGGCTACCTTGCAGATCGCCGATCAGATGAAGGCTTATGCTTTGAGCGACCGCGGCACCTTCTTGGCACTGAGCGATGGGCTCGGGCTTAAGGTGCTTGTGGAGGGCGGCGAGAGTCTGCTCAACTACTACAGCGTAATCCCCGTGCGCAACCCTGGGGGCTCGGCCGAGACCGCTAGCCTGGTCGAGTCATTCGTTGAGTGGCTCGCCAGTGCGCCGACCCAAGAGCGCATTGATGCCTTTCGAGTGCATGGCCAAACGCTGTTTCATTCGATTAAACAGCTAGCGCCCGGCTCGTCATGAATGCCATGTTCAATGCCGAGACTCTCGAGATCTGCCTGACCAGTCTCAAGACTTCGTCGCTGGCAATCGTTACGTCTTCACTGCTGGGAATCCCGGTTGCACTGTGGGCCTCGGGCCGCGATTTTGCGGGGCGCGGTGCGTTGGTGACACTGTTTAACACTTTAACTGCCTTACCCTCGGTGTTCGTCGGTGTGTTGCTCTACACGCTGTTGTCACGCAGTGGCCCGCTTGGTTCGCTCGGCCTGCTCTATACCTGGCCGGCGATGAGTATGGGGCAAACGCTGCTGGCCTTTCCGCTAGTGGTTTCACTGACCCTAGCTGCGCTCGGCCGCACCGATGTGCGTTTGCGCAAGGAACTTATAGTGCTCGGCCTGCCGCGTTTGCAGATGGGCTGGATTCTGGTCAAGGAGGCGCGTTTCGGCGTGCTTGCGGCGCTGGTCGCGGCCTTCGGACGAATATTTACCGAGGTAGGTTCGGCGCTCATGCTTGGCGGCAACATTCGCCATGCCACTCGTACGATGACGACTTCGATCGCTATGGAGACGGCTAAGGGTGACTTCCGCCTTGGGCTGGGGCTGGGGCTGCTGCTGCTGAGCGTCGCCTTGGCGATCAACATTGGCTTCCACCGCCTACAGGAGAGCGACGCGTGATGCTCTACCAGTGTGAGCGTCTCAGCCACAGCTACAACGGCCATCCGGTCTTTGACCTGCCGCGACTTGCCGTGCCCGAGGGCAGTCGTTTCGCCGTGGTTGGACCCAATGGTTCGGGCAAGACCACGCTGTTGGAGATACTGGTAGGATTGCTCGAACCCTCTGAGGGGGCGCTGCGGTTTTTTGATGCGCCGATGTGCCTTCCGCTGTCGGCAGAGATGCGCTCGCGTATCGGTTATGTGTCACAGCAGCCCTTCGCCTTACCCGGCAAGGTGCTTGAGGGGGTGATGCTGGCGCTGGGCTCGGCTGGATTGCGTACCGAGCGCAAGGCGCGCGCGATGGCCGCGCTCGAGAGATTGGGAATCGCCGCCTTGGCCGAACGCTCTGAGCGCCTGCTCAGCGTTGGACAACTGCGCCTGGTGGCTCTGGCGCGGGCTCTGGCGCGCGAGGCCCCGCTGCTGGTGCTTGATGAACCCTTCGCTTTCGGCGACGAGACTTTCGAGGCTCGTTTGGGCCAAGCCTTGGACGATCATCACCGCAGTGGCGGCACTGTTATAATGACCAGTCCGCGTCCGGCCACGCTCAGCGGCTGGGCGACCGACTCACTAGAACTCCCGGGCCAGGTTAGAACGGTGGGCGGTTCTATATCGGCTCTGGGCTGAAGTGTACCGGCATGGTTTTGATGCCGTTTATGAAGTTGGTGCGCACGTAGGTCACCTCTCCGCTAAGCTCGCAGTCGGGTATGCGGCGCAGCAGTTCCGAGAAGATTATGCTTAGCTGAAGTCTTGCCAGGCGTGCTCCCAGGCAGAAGTGCTCGCCGATGCCAAAGGCCAAGTGGGGATTAGGGTCGCGAGTGATGTCGAAGTCGTGCGGACGCTCGAAAGCCTCATGGTCCCGATTCGCGGCACCGTACCACATAACTACTTTGTCACCGGCCGCCATCTTGATTCCGCGCATCTCGGTGTTGTGGGTCACGGTACGTCGCATATGATTGACCGGGGAGACCCAACGCACGATTTCTTCTACCGCCGTTGGCATCAGCGCTGGGTCGTTGGCCAGGAGGTGACGCTGTTCGGGGTGGTCGATGAGCGCGTGCATGCCACCGGAAATCGAGTTGCGGGTGGTTTCGTTGCCAGCGATAACCATCAGCAGGAAGAACCCGTTTAGCAGGTGTTCGGGGATTTCCTCGCCGTCTTCGGGTTTTGCCGTGGCGATGGCTGTCATCAAGTCGTCTTGGGGGTTGTTGCGGCGCTCTTTGATGAGATCTTGACCGTAGGCGAACAGATCTAAGAAGGTCTGGCGGACTTTCTCTTCTGACTCGCCAAGCTCGGGGTCTTCGAAACCGATTAGCGCATTGCTCCAATCAAATATCAGTCGCCAGTCGCTGCGCGGTACTCCCAGAATGTCGCACAGTACCGAGATCGGCAGTGGGGCAGCAATATCGCTCATGAAATCACACTCACCACGAACGGCCACGTCATCGATGATCTCGCTAGCCAAGCGGCGAATCCGCGATTCGAGCCCGGCGATACACTTACGTGTAAAATAGGGCTGGGCGATCTTGCGATAAGAGCGGTGCAGCGGCGGGTCCATGGAGATCATGTTGCCGATAATGGCGACAATTATCTCGTCGTCTTCATCGGGACCATAAGAGATGTTGATGCCCTTGGCCGAAGAGAAAGTCGCGGTGTCGCTCGAAACGGCGATGACGTCATCGTAACGGGTGACATTCCAAAACCCCGGACCCCAATCGGGAGCCTCTTCGTTCCAGTAAACCGGATACTCGGCGCGAAGAACGTCATACTTGTCGTGAGGGGGGCCGTTCAAGAAAGACGCAGAATCGTTCAAGTCGATGATCTTGGGGTTTCTGCTCCACTCACCGCGAAAGACGTTGTCGATCAGCCCGGTGCCGTGCTCCATATTTTCATAACCACCCATAGTCAGCCTCCCTGTTGACGCAGCAACAGTGATATTCTACGCGCTAACGCCGCGCAAGACAGAGCTGTTGGTGGCGTGTAGGGAGCCTGTCGAGGAGTCTGATACACCCAGGGCTCAAGTCTAGTGTGCAGGCGGCCGAATTCGCCTGGAGTCGCGGCCGCCATGAGGTCGTCGAGCGGGCGGCCAGGGAGCCAGGCGCCGGTACACCAACTGAGACCAAAACCGACGGACGAGCCCCTGCAGAAAACAGGAAGGCAGCAGCGACACGAACTCGACGATCAAGCGGTATGAGCACCGCGATAGTTCTCCGCTAACTTTTGTGCTTGGCGAGGATTTCCTGGGCCCTGTTTTTCAGCTTCTTGGCTCCGGCGTGATTGGGATCAATGGCAAGGGCTGCCTTCGCCTCTTGGAGCGCTGATGAGAATTCTCCGATTTCGACGAAGGTCTGAGACCGCATAAAGTGCACTTCCGACTGGCCACTGTTGATCTCTAGGGACTGGGCGAAGTCGTCCAGCGATTCTCGCACGTGCCCAAGCCTCCGCTGAATAAGAGCACGGTTGTTCAGAGCAGGGTAATACTGCACGTCGCACAGAAAACTCTTGTTGAAATCGCTCAGCGCTAGTCGCTCGTGTTGGAGCATGAACCGGGCCATGCCTCGATGATTGTATAGGGCAGCCCTGACCTTCATACTAGCTCTGTTTTTGAGAGCTTCGGTATAGAGACCTATAGCCTTAGGATAGTCCTTCTCGTTGTGCGCCTTCAGCCCCATGTGAAGGATGGATTCCGCGAGGACTTTGCTGCCGTTGTGTCGCGTACGAGCACGGGAGCGTGACTTCGCGTGTTTTTGCGGCGCTACTTCGGTGGGCAGATCGGCCGCGTTAGAAAGAGCCGCTTTCTTTCTGAGTTCGTGAAAACGCTCGCTGCCCCACCGCCGAAGCTCTCGCTGGTGATCCCGGAGTTCCTGAAAGATTATGTCGGACAGGGTCAAACTAGCGTTCAGAGCCGCCAGTTTCTTTCCCATGGAGTTGTCGGGGAAGTATGCAGTACTCTTATAGATGAGCTCATGCTCGACCTCGGCCCAAGCGTCCTGGAGGATGGTCCGAATCTGTACCTCGCAACCGTTGAGGCAGCCGGCCGGAAGCTCGACTTCCGCGGTGTGCGGGCTAGCAATGATCACGTGCACGCACTCATAGGCGAATTCGCGAAAGGACAGCTGGTCGGCCTTCCGCTCGATTTCAAGGACATCAAAGCGACGCTTGATCACGTTGAGCACCGTTTCGACGTCTTCCAGAAAAGGCACGGCGATCCGCACACCCAGCAGGTCCTTGACCTTCTCATTGCACCTTCCTGAGGGTTTTCCCTGCTGACGGTACTTTTCTAGAAGGCTTTCGAGGGCCTTGATCCTGGACCTGAGAGAATATGTGCAGCCTTCGTGGTCCAGGTCCCTGGTCAACTTGCGAGAGATCGAAGCAAGAGACTTTTCCCAGTCCCTTAGATGGACGTCGTAGAGCTCCTGGATTTTCTGAGCGTTTCGGGACATGGGACGTATGTACCTCCAAACGGTTTGGATCGTTTCCTCTGGCAGCGTGACCGTGCGCGGGGACCAATAGCACTCTAGGCGCCGACATTTGCGACTGGTAGATCGAAGAGAATGCCAGCTGGAGCAGCAGCTCCATGCCCTCGCCAGCGGTGGTGTCTGGAGGTTGTCGCCGATCTGCTTGACACCATGGTAGGAACGCGAGGCGATTAGAACAAATAGATAATTTGCGTAGTTATATCGTATTAATCTATGAATCCGCAGGTCGCACGAACAGGTCCGCCTGAGCCGCTTCGGAGATGGCAAGAACCGCGGGATGCTTGATTTTTCGCTCAACCGAGATCGCGTAAAAGCTTGTCTTCACCTTGCTGGTGTACCCCACACTCTTGACTCGGTACTGCCGCACGATTTCCTTCTCGATAGCTGAGGGTGCAGGGAACACACCGGTGCCCGCCTCCCCGAATACCTTGAGTAGGGCCGTGTCTTCGAACTCGCTGACGATGTGCGGCCTAATGCGCTGTTCGTAAAACCACTGATCGAGTGAGCGGCGCAGGCTCGTGTTTGTCGTTGGGAGCAGTAGCGGTGCGCCATCTAGGGAGAACGGGAAGCCACGCCGCAGCTTGGAAGCCAGCGCGGCGGTCGCGAAGAAACCCACTCCACACTCACCGAGCAGATGGCTATAGCCACGAACGCTCACCGTTGGTGGCATCGGTCCGTCCGACAGCACCAGATCAAGCGCGTGGACCGATAGCTCGGCGACCAAGCGCTGGGGCTTGTCTTCTCGACAGATGAGAGCGAAGGGTGCATCCAATCTCATCGCCGGCTCGAGCAACCGGTAGGCAATGAGCTTCGGGACTACTTCCGCGATGCCTACAGAAAAGCGTGCCGGTTGTCGTGACGACTTGCCCTTGGTGGTGGCCAGGAGCTCCCGACCGAGCGAGAAAATCTCGCCGGCGTATTGATATACAACCTGTCCATAGTCGGTGAGCACGAGCTGGCGCCCTACGCGGCGAAATAACTTCTCGCCGAGCGCCTCTTCGAGGCAGCGAAGCTGTCCGCTAATGGTCGGCTGCGCTAGCCGGAGTTCCGCTGCAGCCGCGGTCACGCTTCCCGTATGCGCGACCGTCCAGAAGTAGAGAAGGTGGTGGTAGTTGAGCCACTCCACGATAAGCCTCCGCATCGAATATTCCGATGTAATGGCCGAAGTTTATCTATTTGTCGAATGCCAGTCCAGGCCTTAGCATTAAGCTCGTGAACGACAGCAAAGAGAAGAGAGGAATTCAATGATGACAATCGATCTCCGAATAGGCGCCAAGACCTCGAGCAGGTCGCTTAGGGCTTTCGCTCAGAATTCGCTCATGCGAAAACTCTCGGCATACGTACCCTCCATCGATCACGCCCGCGTACGGCTAAGCGATATCAACGGTCCTCGCGGAGGAAAGGACAAGCAATGTCAGATCCGTCTATACCTGGGTCGTAGCGGGGCCGTTGTGGTAACACATCACGCCTTCGACTGGTACGATGCCGTCATGGGCGCCGTGTTGAGCGCTCGGGTAGCGGTCGACCGTCGGCTCGAACGCGTGCGCGAACGCAGGAAGAGTAACCGGCGAAACCAGCAGTCTGCGACACGTCATGAGGAAATAACCTTGGCACGGTAAGTCGACGGTATCGTCCCACGTTGTTGAGCACTATCGGCTTATTCCAGGGCTAGTGCTGGGATTAGCCATGGAGCCGCGCTACTAAAACTTGGATGGACACGCTCGAGTCGCGACTTGCCGCCTATATACGCAGCCGTATGGCCGAGGTTGAGGCGCTGCGGGTCGACAAGCTCGAGCGTATATTTGGCGGGGCTTCGCGCGAGACCTACCGTTTTGTGCTCGAGTTCCGTGACGCCGAGGGCGAGCATTCGCGCCGACTTATCCTCCGCCGTGATCCTCCCGGCAGCCTCATAGATACTGAAAGAGCACGCGAGTTCGGTGCTTACTGTGCTTTTTACGGCAGCGACGTGCCCGTGCCCGAACCGCTGTGGCTAGAGGAAGACGCGGCCTGGCTCGACCATCCCTTCTTCATAATGGAGGAACTCGCGGGTTTTGACGCGGATCCGCAAAAGATCACTGCGCCGCCCTATGCGCAGTACGCCGAGGCTTTTGCCGAGCAGAAATGGAGCATCCTTGGGCGTATTGCCACTGCCGATCCGACGGCGATTGGTATCGAGAGTGTCATGGAGCCGGTCGCCGCCGAGTCGTGCTGGCGTCGCGAGCTCGATTACTGGGAGGGGCAGATAGATGGGCACGAGCTCTGCCCCCAGCCGGTAATCCGCGCGGCGATCCGCTGGCTGCGGCGCAACCCGCCGCCACCGCCCGATAGGATCGCCGTGGTCCACGGGGACTTCCGCACCGGCAACTTCCTCTACGACGGCGATGGCGAGATCCGCGCCATCCTCGACTGGGAGATGGTGCATCTAGGTGACCCCCTTGAAGACCTGGCCTGGAGTATCGATCCAGTATGGCGCTGGGCCGGAGATGATAGAGCTGGTGGTTTGGTCGGGCGCGAGCGCGCTATCGCCATTTGGGAGCAGGCCGTAGGGCGAAGCGCCGACGCCGATGCGCTGCACTGGTGGGAGCTGTTCAGCAGCGTCAAAGGCCAGGGTATTTGGGTGTCCGGGGCCAAGGAGTTCAGCGACGGCAAGAACCAAGATCTGATCCTTGCGCTGTCGAGCTGGCTGATGACCAACAGTCAGAACCGCGCGGCGCTGTCGGCCATGGGGCATCTGTCATGAGGCCTACTCCCGCGCGTTTCATCGAGGTTGCCTTTGGCCATCTGCTCGAGCGCGTTGCCCCTACGCTTAGCGGTTCTTACGCGCAATCGGACATGACCGTGCTCGGTGCGCTGTTGCTCGGGCTTGGTGAGGAGTTCGAGCGTGCGGCTGCGCGACGCATAGAAGAGAACCGCGAGATCCGCCGCATCTTCGCCCTGGCCGTGAAAACCCTTGGCGGCAGTGATGATTTAGGTGATGGCGAGCTGATCGCCAGGCTCGCTAGCGCCGCGGCTGGTGAGGATGCAGATTTTTCTGTTTCGGCTTTGGAAGACGCCAATGTTCGGTTGCGTGGGCTGCTCATCGAGCTGCACGAGCGCGTCGAGGTGGTCGAGTCCGCGCCGGCTCGCGCTATCGAGAAGCAGATCTGGCGAGAACTCGCCGTTTCGACAGAACGCCGCAAGCTTTCTTTCGGGCCATTTTGAAACCCCTGCCGCTAACGGAGACGCCTGCATGCTGACGCGATTCGACGACTATCCCATCCACCAAACCACAGCGCCGGTAGCCCACCCGGCTTCGAGCGATCGCAACGTCTACGATCGTTACTGGTTCAACGGCTACAGTGATGACGGCGAGCTCTATTTTGCTGCCGGCATGGGGCTATATCCCAACCGCGGCATTCTCGATTGTGGCTTCAGCATTGTTCATGACGGCGAGCAGCACGCATTTCACGGATCCTGCCGGGCCCCCGGCGATCCCAGCCACACTGCGGTAGGCCCCTTTCGCATCGAGGTGGTTGAGCCCATGCGGCGCATCCGCGTGCTACTCGAAGCAAACGAAACGGGCATCGAGTGCGACCTGCTGTTTAGCGCGAGAACCGCGTGTGTAGAAGAAGGGCGACAAACGCGCAACGCCGGCAACCGCGTGTATTTTGATGTCACTCGTTTTGCGCAGTTTGGGCATTGGCAAGGCGAGATCCGCTACGCCGGCCGCTCGGTTGCTGTAGATAGCAAGCGTGTCTACGGCACCAAGGACCGTTCCTGGGGGATTCGTCCGGTAGGCGAGCCCGAGACTGGTGGTGCGCCGGCGCTGGAGCTGCCCCAGTTTTTCTTCTTGTGGGCACCGATCCACTGGCGTGATCGTTGTACCCATTTTGGTGTATTCGAGGACGAGCGTGGTGTGGCCTGGCACCAAGACGCGGCGATTGTTCCCGTCTATGAATCTCCCAGTGACATTCCCGGTGTGGAAGACCCAGGCATACTACGGCCCGAATCGGTAGCTCACCGCTTGGTCTACGAGCCTGGCACCAGGCGTGCACGCGCGGCCGAGATCGATCTAATCGAGTTCTCGGGGACTCGTCACACTATTTCGCTTGAGCCACTGCTGTGTTTTCGGATGAAAGGCATTGGCTACACTCATCCTGTGTGGGGGCACGGCTGGTGGAAGGGCGAGCTAGCGATTGCCGGTGAGTCGTGGCGCCTTGACGATATCGATCCCGACGCGTTTGAGAATCAGCACATCCAGCAAGTAGTGCGCGCACGCATCGGAGACGAGGTCGGCATCGGCGTGCTCGAGCAGTTCAGTATCGGCCCTCACGCCCGCTACGGATTCAAAGATCTGTTCGACGGCGCGTCGGAGGGCTAGCTGCGCTGCTTATTGTCGTTAACCCACTGGGGGGCCACGCTTCGCACTTCCCGCCGGTCCGGCCGCTACAGCTCAGGCCATGGCTACGCCGCTAGGCAGAATAAGCGGCAAGGTCGGCTCGGCGATGCCTGGCGGGTTGACGAGGTTTTCATAACCATTCGCGGCCAGCGGCACTACCTATGGCGTGCGGTCGATCAGAATGGTGATGTCATCGACATCTTGGTTCAACGACGTCGTAATGGACGCGCAGCACAGCGGCTCTTTCGTAAACTCATACAAGGACAGGGCTGTGAGTCTCGTCTATAAGGCAT
>CAZPPZ010000066.1:0-13862 GCA_964588545.1 uncultured Myxococcales bacterium
CAACAGCGACAGTGTCGGCGGCGCGGCGCGGTGCCCCTCGAGAAGGGCGGGTCTCGCAAGCCACCGTCGTTTCTCAGTGAGCCGAATCCGCTTGTCGAACTCAAGCTCTACATTCATCCCGGTCGCAGCGAGCTGGGGCGGATGTCCCGCGACCAGGCCGTGTGTCAGCTCGATTGGCGGCACGCCTCGTTTCATCGCTCGCTCGGGCAGGCTGAACTAGCAGCTGAAAACCGCATGGGCTTTCTCGTCGAAGTAGTCGGGGTATTCGAAGATGGCCAAGGACGGAGTCGGCGCGGCGGGGCTTTTTTCCTCCCCTTAGAACCGCAAGTCGCGACTACCAAAGGCTGAGGTCGCGAAGTGCCCCGAGAATTCGCGCGGTGGAGCGCGAACGGTTGAGCGTGTAGAAGTGGACTCCGGGCGCGCCACCGCTGATCAGTTCTATGCACTGATCGAGGGCGTAAGCGGTGCCGATTTCGCTGACGGCTTCGTGGTTCTCTCTGACAGGATCGAGCAGCTCGATGAGTTTTGTTGGTATGGTTGCTCCGCACATCTTGGTGAAACGTTCTATCTGCGCAAGGTTCGTGATCGGCATGATGCCGGGAACGACTGGAATCGTGACCCCGGCCTGGCGCAGCCGGTCGACGAACTCGAAGTAGAAACGGTTGTCGAAGAACAGCTGTGTGATCAGTACATCAACGCCTTCGTTGACCTTATCTACAAGGCGATTGATATCGGCGCCGGTGCTGGGGGATTCGACGTGGCCTTCTGGGTAGGCCGCCGCAGCCACGCAGAAGCTGCGCCCCTGTTGGCGAATCAACCGGACTAGGTCCGAGGCATGCGCGAGTCCTTCGGGGTGAGCTACGAAGTCGCTCTCTCCGCTTGGTGGATCTCCCCGCAGCGCGATCAGGTTTTCTATACCTGCCTTCTCGAGCCGGTCGAGTACCGCGCTGATCTCCTTACGGTCGGCACCAACACAGGTTAGATGGGCCATGGTCTCGATGTGCATCTCGTTGTTGATGTGGGAGACCAGCTCGAGCGTGCTCTCGCGCGTAGACCCCCCGGCACCGTAGGTTACCGAAACAAAGCCTGGGTTCAGTTCTGCCAGGTCGGTTATGGTCGCCAGTAGGGACTTACGCCCCGCATCGGTCTTCGGAGGAAAGAACTCGAAAGAGAAGATTGGTCCACGACCGTGGTTGAAAAGTTCTGAGATGAGCATGCCGCTACCCCGGTCACGGAAAATTAATCGTGCGGTGCAACGCGACGGATGTCAACTTCCGCCGGAATATTAGTTGGTTTGGGCCCCCACTGCTCGCCTTAGCTCTGTTTACGGCCGGCAACAGATCTGGAAGGCGCAGAGCCTTGCTCTCGGACGCCAGCTGAAGAACTTACGGTCACGCTCGGAAGCCCGGCTGCACGGATGTTGACGCGGATGTTGGGCGCCTCGATTTCACCAAAACGGCGCGCCAGTTCCCTCAGCGTAGCCGCGCTGCAGCGCCCCCGGAGCTCAAGAGTGAGGCCCATCGACTCGTAGGGTGCCTGTGCCTCGAAGCGCAACAGGTCTATCAGCGACTCCATGCAGTAGGGCGAGAAGTCACCACCGTCGTAGTACTTTGACGCGTGTCCCGGGGTGGTCTTACGGCATAACTCGGCTCTGTAGGTTGTTATGCCAGCGGGTACATCGGGCGGGCCCGGCGTGATCCGAGCAGTCCTGCTTCCCATCCTCTTCCCTGACCGGAACGCTCTGCGGTTATCCCAAGGATTTGGCGATCCCGGCTCATGGCCCGTTTAGCGCTGTGCACCCGGCTACGTCAAGAAGCTGGCAAGGCCGAGCGCACAACTTTGGCCACTCCTAGCGCTAGCTGGGCTTAGGGCGCCGACTTACGCACCACAGATTCGATTACTACCTCATTTTTCGGGAGGTTACGGAAGGCCCCGCCGCCGTCGGCGGTGGGGGTGGTTTCGATCTTCTTGACCACGTCCATTCCCGAGGTCACCCGGCCAAAAACCGCGTATCCGTAGCCCTGCGGTGTCGCTGATTTGAAGTCGAGAAAGGCGTTGTCGGCTACATTGATAAAGAACTGCGAGGTGGCCGAGTCGGGGATGCTCGTGCGTGCCATCGCGATTGTGCCGGTTTCGTTCTTCAGCCCGTTGTCGGCCTCGTTCTTTAGAGGCTCGCGCGTCGGTTTCTTCTTGTGATCGGTATCGTAGCCGCCACCTTGGAGCATGAATTCAGGGATGACCCGATGGAAGATGGTGTTGTCGTAGAACTTCGCGTCAACGTAAGCGAGGAAGTTCTCGACGGTCGCCGGCGCCTTGTCTGGGAAGAGCTCGACTTCTATGTCACCAAGGCTGGTCTTGATGACGACGACCGGGTTAGCCGGCTCGACACTGGCCTCGGGGGTGCTGCTGTCGCTGTCTTTGCTCTCCATGCACCCAGGCACGATGAGCACCGCCGAGAGTACCAATGCCGCCGCGACCATTCGCTGGACAGTTCCCATGTATGACCTCCTCATAACCGTCGGAGCTTTCGGATGAGACTACCGAGACGGAGAATGTCTTTGAGACCTCCCCCGGTCAGTGCACCACCCATGTTACTGATAATAATATGTCGGGCTCCCGCTTCTACCAGCGGAGCGATCTCATCGCGGATTTCCGCTGGACTGCCGGCGTACATGGCCGAGAGCAGCAACTCCGGCGTTACCGTGCGAGCCGACTGCTCAAGCTGCTGGTCGGTTACCCGCGGTGGAACGATATCGATAAATCCTTTGTGGTCAGCACCGAGCGGGTGTTCCAGCCCCTGGGCCTGCCACGCTTCGGCGGGCACAAGTAGCGCCATTGCCGCTCCCAGGCGGCTCTTCATAGCGGTGTCTATTACCTGATCACGGCTTTCGCCAATGGCGCAGGCCAGTACCTGTCCGGCTACGAACCGCTCCATCGAACGTCCCGCTTCCGCCGCGCTTTCACCAATACGGTCGAGCCGCGCACGATACTCTTCGCCTGAGACCTTCAAGGTTGGCACCCAGCCCTGGGCAAATCGGCCGGTGAGCCCCAACATTCGCGGCGCATGCGAAGCTATCCATATGCGCGGAGGCTTGCCCCGGTATAAGGGTAGGTTGAACACCGCATCACGGAGTTTCCAGAACTTGCCTTCGTAGCTCACCGGCTCGCCGCGACTGTGCCACAGTTTCTCGATTATCGTCAGCGCTTCTTCTAGGCGTGAGACCTGCTTGTTCCACGGCAAACCGTAAGGCTCGACGTTTTCGCGTTCGCCATTGCCGATGCCGAGGATGGCGTGCCCACGGGATATGTGGTCGAGTGTGACGAACGATTGGGCAATCGACATCGGATGACGGCGGATGGGTTCGGTGACTAGGGTGCCGATGTCGATGCCGCGCATTCTTGTCGCCGCGACAGCAAGGATCTGCAGCGGATCGAAAAGCGCGTCGGGGGAGTGCACCGTCTTAGCCGCGGCGGTGACCTCGGGGGTCCACACTTTGGCGCTTATGAAGCCCATGTAGTGGTCCGGCAACCACAGCGACTGGGCGCCGAAAAGCCGGCCTAGGCGCAAACCGACGTTGGTAAGCCACAACGGGTGCAGATTCCCATCTTGATAGCCAACCGTTACCTTGGACATGCTCAGGTACTTCCTCTTGCTCGGGCGCACACGGGGATCGAGAGCCTGTTTTTCCACGATGCGGTCTGCGATGCAATGAAAACGGCTCTCTTGTTGGTGGCCCGAGCCGACGCTGCTACATTGCTGGGATGTTCTGGCGGCCTACAGCTTCGCTTTTTCTAACCGCTGCGGTGGTTGTGTGGGGCTGTTTGCTGCTGATGCTTCTACCGGGTTGCAATCGTCCCGAGCCCGCCGCCGATAATATTTTGTTTGTGACCTTCGATACTACACGCGCTGATCATTTGTCGGCCTATGGTTACGATAAACCGACTTCGCCGGTTCTCGAAGGGCTCGCCGACCGAGGTGCCTTGTTTGAGAACGCCTTTACCCATGTGACCTCGACGCTGCCGGCTCACTCCTCGATGTTCACCGGCTTGTTGCCACCCCGGACCGGGGTGCGTTGCAATGGTAAGTTCGCCCTGTCACCGCAGCGTACCACGCTGGCTGAGTTGCTTTCGGCGGCGGGGTTCGCAACGGGAGCGGTAGTCGCTGCGTTTCCTCTGGATGCGCGCTTTGGCCTGGCGCAGGGTTTCGCTCATTACGATGCCGACTTCAGTGGATCAGCGGTGACGGCGCGACGACGAAAAGGTCGTATGGACGATCCCGGGTTTTGGATTGGTCACGAGTTCGTCGATTTTGAGCGCAGCGCGGCCGAGGTTAGCGATGCCGCCATTGCGTGGCTTAAGCAAAATGCTGCGGCTCGGCAGCGGTGGTTCTTGTTCGCGCACTATTTCGATGCCCATTGGCCCTATGAGCCTCTGCCCGAGGACGCGGCGCGTTTTGACTCTGCCTACGACGCGGAGATCGCTGCCGCCGATCGTGAGCTGGGACGGCTCTTGGCTTTCGTTGACTCTTTGCCTGGGCGGACACTGATTGTCTTTACGGCTGATCACGGCGAGGGGTTGGGCGATCACGGCGAGGCGATGCACAATCGCTTTGTCTACAACTCTACGCTTCACGTGCCGCTGCTTATCGCTCTAGAAGGCGTGGTCGAGCCACGGCGGCGCATACATACCAACGTTGGCCATGTAGACCTATTTCCTACAGTGCTCGACCTCCTCGGTTTGGACAAACCCGGTGGACTCGATGGGCGTTCCCTCGCGCCGGTGCTCGGTGCCGGGGCTGGCGAGCCGCCATTGCGGCCCCACTACTCTGAGACCTTGGTTTGGAGTCTCGAACGTCCCCATGGGATAGAGCTGCGCTCGATCATCGAGGGGGACTTCAAGTTGGTGCACACCCAGATCGACGGCGCCGAGGGGCGCACCGAGCAGCTGGAGCTATACGACATCAGTTTTGACCGCGCGGAACTCACCGATCTCGCTAGAGTAGACCCCCAGCACCTGCAGTCTCTGAAGGCTGATCTCGAGCATTGGCGGGTGCGGCTCGAGCAGCACGCCGCACCCGTCAGTCCCATCGAGATGGACGAAGGCGCCCGTCAACGTCTGCGCAGTCTTGGTTACCTCTGAGCTGCGACGGGTCTTCTATCTTGACTCCGATCATCGGCAATCGTAGCGTTCGTCACGGTTATTGGAGGATAGCGAAGTGACGCAGGAACATCATCCGGTTGGTTTAGAAGAGGTCGATAGGGTCGTTTCGACACTCGCCGATGTAGTCGGCGAGGCGGTTGCCGCGGCCTCGCGGGTTACTGAGGGTGGTAAGCGGATAGACGACCACCAAGTTCAGACCGAGCGAGTGGCGTACGCCGCCACCGAGGTGGAAGCGTGCAAAGCGCTGGCCAATTATGCTCGTGCTGCTGCGGATGCGGGTGCTGATGAAGCCGAGCTGTACGCGGCCGAAGCGGCGGCCTATGTGGCCGAAGTGGTCTCGCGGGTTGCAGCCGAAGCCGCCGCTTCGGCCGATGATTACGGGCTTCCGGAGGGCCTGCTCGGTCGCAGCTTGGCTAGCCCAGAGATCCAGTCCTTGGTGCGCGAGTATGCGAGCGAGTCGAGGATCCGGGCGATCGGCCGTAGGATTGCCGAGGCCAGAGGGGTGAACAACGACTGGATTGCTAGCGAGGATGCGGTGATGGTTCGCGATGCGGTACGGCAGTTTGCCAACCAAGAGGTTGCTGATATTGCGGAACCAATCCATCGCCACGACGGCTTGGTTCCCGACGAGCTGATCGCGAAGATGGCCGAGATGGGCTACTTCGGTATGGCCGTGCCCGAACAGTATGGTGGGTTGGATATGGGCAATCTGGCGGTGATCATGACCACCGAGGAACTCTCGCGTGTGTCGCTGGCCGCTGCCGGTAGTCTGATAACCCGTCCAGAAATCCTGACCAAGGCTCTGCTCAAGGGCGGTACCGAAGAGCAAAAACAGGCGTGGCTGCCCCGAGTCGCCAGCGGTGAGATCATGGTCGGCATAGCGGTGACCGAACCGGATGTTGGTTCAGATGTTGCGTCGGTTGCCTGTCGTGCGGATGAGGCGCAGCTAGATGGGCGCAGTGGCTACTTGATAAACGGTGCCAAGGCCTGGTGTACCTTTGCTGGCCGCGCCAATGTTCTGGCGGTGTTGTTGCGGACCAACCCCGATGTTTCTTCGGGAGCACGGGGCTTGTCGCTGTTCATGGTCGAGAAGGATGCTTTCGACGGTCACGAATTCGAGATGCGCCAGCCGAGCGGAGGGGTTTTGACGGGCAAAGCCGACGCAACTCCAGGTTATCGTGGCATGCACTCCTATACGCTGTCGTTTGAAGACTACTTCGTACCGCTAGAGAACCTCGTCGGTGGCCAGGCGGGTTTGAACAAGGGGTTTTACTTGCAGATGAACGGTTTTGCTGCTGGCCGTTTGCAGACCGGAGGACGTGCCACCGGATTGTCCCAGGCTGCCCTCGAAGCCACTGCTGTCTACGTAAGCGACCGCCGCCAGTTCAAGCGGCCGATCATCGATTTCCAGCTAACCCAGCACAAGCTTGGACGCATGGCGGTGCATACCCAGGCTGCTCGCCAGCTCTCTTACGTGGCGGCCTCGGCTATGGATGCTGACGAGACTATCTCGTTGCTTCCGGCGCAGGCCAAGCTACTGGCCTGTGATATCGCAGTGTGGGTATCTCAGGAAGGGCAGTTGTTGCACGGCGGTTGGGGCTACGCGGAGGAATATCCGATTTCTCGCTACGTCGTCGATGCGCAGGTTCTTCCGATCTTTGAGGGGGTCAAGCCTATTCTCGAACTCAAGGTTATTGGCCGCCAGCTTCTTGCGGCCTAGACCCCGTATCCGCGCCCGCAGGTTTGTACATTTGCGTACGGAACGGCGGGCGTGCTGCACGCTGTTGTCACCCTGAGGCTTGGCTAGAGCAGGCAAGTCCCAGTCAATAGAGGGTTGTCGTTGACCCGACTGCGCTGGCAGAGCGCTTGCTTGTCTGCCCCCTGGATTATTCCCCCAAATCCAGGGAGGTCGGCAAATGTACGATGACAATGCAGCGTTAGACTCCGCGGCCGCAAGCGGTGCCAGCAACAACGAAACTGAGGCCCACTGGCAACGGCCCGGATATCCGCTCTCGGCGGCGGCTGAAGCCTTCAGCGGCGGCGTAGAGTGGACCCCCGAACTCCAACTCATGCTTGCCATCCTCGAGGACGCTATAGCCTGCTACCTCCAGACCCTGACACGGCCGCGGCAGAACCCTGAAATTCTTGCGCGCCAGGCCGAGTATTGGATACGCCTGGAGGACTGGGATTCCCCGTTTTCCTTCAACAACATCTGCGAGGCTCTTGCCATGAACCCTGCAGCTCTGCGAGACCGACTGCTCAAGCGCCGTGAAAACGCTGCAGCTCAACCGTCATCGACAGACGGTTGCAAAAAAACCAGGTTGAACAATTACCACAATGGGGGGTAGTTTTAATGCATGGCTGCAATGCGAAGCGAGGCTGGTAGTTGCATGACCGATTATTCGAGCACGAATATCGCAGTATTGCACGACTGCTTGCTCATCGAGAAATCAGCTCTAGCCTCTAAGCGATGGAGATTACACGATAATTTTGTATGTCACAGCGTAGGCCATGGCATGTGTTTTGCTTCTGATAGGGTTGGGCAAAGGTTCCCCACTCAAGCTCTGGCTGCCCGTTTCACGGTCGGGAGCCTGCCGCGCAGTGCGGTTGGCCCTGTGGCGGTGGGACCAGCGGCCGTGACCCAGAGGTATTTGCGTGACCGACAACGTTCGCGAGCATTTAGACAGAATCCTTGGCGCCTACGAGGACATGGATGAACGATTTTCTGCGGTGGGCGGCGTCGGCAAGCTCCTCGGCCTGTTTGAAGAGGTCAAGCGCGAGCTGGACCGGGTTTCCGACCAGGAACTTGAGCGAGTAACGGGTGAGATCAAACGAGTCGTCGAAGCGCTGCTCAAGATCGATTACGAGCTGCGCAAGGTTCAAAACCTCAAGCTTCTCTTCGAGCAGCGTGCGGGGGGCCAGGCCTCTGCCCAGCAGACGGGAGGCGCTGGTAGCGTCGACGAGGGTTGATTCACTTGGCTGCGATAGAGAGCTGTCTGGACGGGTTACTCTGTCCTTCTCTCGTGTCGTGGCGCAGGAGCGGATCGCGTGAAGCCCGAGAAGACCCAGTCTCACGCGCACTCGAGCGCAGATCTACCCGGCGGGGACGACGGGGGTGGGCAAACCGTAGGCGATTCCCAGGGCCGACACGGTGGGCTTGGGCTCCCCGACGACAGGATTATCGGCGAGATTGCCCACGAGATGGGCAACTACTTTCACAAGCTCTACTACTGGACCGATTACCTCAGGCAGGGGCAGGTTCAACAAGGGGCATCAGGCGGGGTCGAAGCCGACATTGCTGCACTCGACATGCTCGAGGGAACGGTGGAGAGGCTCGACCGTTTCATGCGGATGATTCTCGAGTACTTTTCGCCCGCTCGTTTGTGCTTCAACAAGATGAGTGGTGCGGATCTTGTGGCGGCGCTCGAACGGCGATTGCCGGGCCGCCAGCTTCGTCTGGTCGGAATCGAAGATTGGCGTCAGAGCAACGTATTGGCCGACCCGGGATTGATAGGCCATGCTATCCGTACGGTTTTTGAGCGTGTCGCGTCGAGCCTGCTCGATGAAGATGAAATGGTGATCCGCCTTACTTGTTCTCGGCGGCGTGAGTTCCGCGGCCTCGAGATCGCCTTTGAGGCTGGCATCGGTGGCACGACGGAGACCGACCTGACGAGCGGTATAGAAATGGCTGTGGCCGAGAAATTCTTCCAGATGCATGGAGGGGAACTATTCGAGCGTATCGAGGGCCGCCGGGCACTGGTGGTGTTCTTGCCGATCTATGCTTGAGGTTTAGCGGTGGCTGAGATGGACGGAGCAACAATGACAACCCATAGGATTCTCGTAGTCGATGATGACCCGTTGATCAGGCGGCAGCTTGAGGACCTGTACCGAGAGCGTAAGTACGATGTGGACACGGCACCTGGAGCAGAGGACGCTTTGGCGCTGCTCGAACAGTCGGACTACAGCTTGGCCATAGTTGATCTCAAGATTCCGGGTACTGATGGGATCAGTTTGACCAAGCAGGTACGCGAACGCTGGACTGACCTCGACGTGATCATCGTCACCGGCTATGCCTCTATCAAGGGAGCCGTTGAAGCCATACGTCATGGCGCGAGTGACTACATAACCAAGCCTTTTGAACGTGAGGAGATCCTTCTCGCTACAGAAAAGGTCCTCGAAAAGCGTCGCTTACTCGACGAGATTAGCTATCTGCGCAATCAGCTGAGCGAACGATATTCGTTTGCCAACATGGTGAGTCGCAATCCTGCGATGCACGAGATGTTCACGACTATCGAGGCTCTGGCCCAAAACGACGCGACAGTGCTGATATCTGGCGAGTCGGGAACGGGCAAAGAACTGGCTGCTCGCGCTATCCACTTTCAGGGGCGGCGGCGTAATGGTCGATTCGTGGCGATAAACTGCGCGGCATTTCCCGATTCGCTGCTCGAGAGTGAACTGTTTGGGTTCGAGCGTGGTGCGTTTACCGGTGCTGTTCACGAGCGGATCGGAAAGATCGAGCTTTCCAACGGCGGAACATTGTTCCTCGATGAGGTTGAAGCCATCTCGCTGCCGATGCAGCTCAAACTGCTGCGAGTGTTGGAGCAGCGAGAGATAGAGAAGCTTGGCGGTAACAGTGTTGTTAAGGTCAACATGCGTATCATCACGGCGAGTAATCGAAACCTCGAAGAAATGGTCGAGCGCGGAGAAATCCGTGAGGATTTCTTCTATCGCATCAATGTTGTACCTATTCATATCCCGCCACTTCGGGATCGTATTGAGGACGTCCCGCTGCTTGTGGCCGAGCTGCTGCGCAACAACTCGATTGCCCAGGAGCGCGGCACCGCCCGCGTTGCCAACAAGGCCCTACAGAAGCTCATGGGCTATCACTGGCCAGGCAACGTTAGGGAACTCGGCAATGTACTTGAGCGCGCGATACTCAAGAGTAGTGGCCCGGTAGTACGCGAGGTCGATTTGCCGGGGGCTAGCACGCAGGTTCGGGCGTCCCGTTCCGGACGGTCTCACGACTATGATCTGCCGCTCAAAGAGTTCTTGCGTAGGGCGGAGTGCGAGTACCTATCGACACTGCTGCGGCGGAACCGCGGCGGGATATCGACGACGGCCGAGCACGCGATGATCGATGCCGCGACCTTGCATCGAAAGATGAAGCTTCACAGCTTGAAGCGAGACGATTTCAAGGAGCGACCGGCCGTCAAGGCCTGACGCGACAAGAGGCGAAGCAACATGTACGCACATTTTTACCACCTGACGGAAAGCCCTTTCAACTTGACGCCAGATCCGAAGTTTCATTACGTCAATGAGCCGACGCGCGAGGCGATGGCTGCGATACTGCACGGAATCAAGGCGAGAAAGGGGTTTCTGACTCTTATCGGTGAGGCTGGTACCGGCAAGACGACACTACTCAAGCGCATCGTCGATGAGATCGAGGGCGAGACCAAAGTGGTTTTCGTGTTCAACCCCGGCGTGAGTTTTGATGAGCTGCTCGAGTTCATATGCATGGAGTTGGGGATTGATACCGGTGCGGGCAGGCGTCTTCACCTCCTTGACCGATTGAACGAGTATCTTCTCTCGCAGCTGACCGAGGGGCGCAACGTTATCGTCATGATAGATGAGGCGCAGACGCTACAGGACGACGTCCTCGAAGAGTTGCGCCTACTGTCGAACCTTGAGACCGCCAAGGAGAAGATTCTCCAGATTCTGCTGTGCGGACAACCCGAACTCGAGGAGAAGCTTCGCCGCCCGAGTTTGCGGCAGCTGCGCCAGCGGATCGCCGTGCGCGCTACGCTACGACCGGTGCGTGGCGACGAAATAGGGGCTTATGTTGAGACCCGTCTGCGCAGTGCCGGGGCCGACCGCGCTGATTTTTTCACTCCGGGCGCGTTGCGCTTGGTGTGGCAAGCGTCAAATGGGATACCCCGTGTTGTCAATGTCGTTTGCGACAACGCCATGATGATCGCGTTCGCCGAAGGTAAGCAGCGAATCACTCCCAGTGTCATGCGTGAGGCGGTTCGTGATCTGAACGGCCAGCCACGGCGCATCGACGTTTCTGGGGCTCTGCGCGATTGGGTGGCTAGACCCGCGGCCCGCTACGCCGTCGCCGCTATGGCCGGGCTTGCGGTGGCCGTTCCGCTGGCGATGTCGATGGCCGGAGGTATGGTCGACGGTATGCCCTTGATCGGCGGGCAGCAGGCGGAGCCAGCACCAAGTAGGACGGCTAGCGCCCCGTCGATTGCCGCGCAGTCGAGCGTCGCGGCCTCGAGCGTTTTGGTTGAGACTGAGCGTGCGCCTGAGCCCGAGCGAGTGGTAGCGGCGGCGCTGCCGCCCACAGCCGCAGTTAGGCCCACAGCGGTTGCCAGGCCCACAGCGGTTGCGGCGCCCGCAGCGGCAGCCAGGCCCACAGTGGTAGCGGCGTCGGCAGCCTCAGTACCGCCCACGGCCGCGGTTCCGCCAGCGGCAGCGCTAGCCGTTGAGAGCGTGCAGTTAGACTCGGCGACAGTGGCTCGGGGGCTTACGAACCAAGCGCTTCCGAGCGCGCTTGAAGTGACCGGCACGGTGGGGTCTTCGATGCCGTCGGCGGCTGTGGTGGCACCGCCAGCGCTCAAGCCGTCGATGGTCGAGGCCGGGCTGGATGGCCAACGGCGGCGCGGTGATAGCGCCGGCGAACTCTCAACTCCGGTTGAAGATTCTATTCGTCACGCTCGACTCGCGGCTCGGGCCACGGCCTCGCGCCTGTACAACAAACCCTACGACGCGTCTATAGAGGAAATCGCCCATCGTGCGATAGGCGAAGGTCCCGGTGCTTTGGCCGAAGCAGCGGATGTCTCGCTTGGTGGCGCCAGTGCACGCTTGGAGAATCTCGCTCGCGCTGAGCTTCGCGCGGGCGAGGCCCCACTGAAGAGGGTTGAGCCAGCGCTCATCCCGGCCGATCGCGGTGATCCGCTGCGCGAGTCGGCTCCGCTCAATGTTCTGGAGGCCGACAGCGGCGCGCCGTTGCAGCCTTCGTCTGGCCGGGTAATCGCTAGGGATCCCTTTGCCAACGATGCTGAAGCCAGCGTCGATAGCGACTCTGGCCACGCTGGTGTTGGCGCGGCTGTGGCCCAGCCTGTGCAGAGTGCTGACCCCGAAGCGGGCCTGAAAAACGACGGGGCGAGCCGCTCTGTGGCCGATGAGTCGGCTGCGGGCGAGCCTGAGCTGCAGGTTGCTCGACTACTTGGGCCGGCTGAGGATCGCTTGCCGCTGGGCAAGTCGGTGCTTGTATTGGCGGGCGATACGGTCTGGGACATTGCCGTGGCTCATTACGGTAGCGCTGGTCCGCTGACCCTGGAAACTATACTCAAGAGCAATCCCGGCATTCGAGATCCGCGCCGTCTGGCTGTGGGTGCTCATATCTTCTTGCCATTCCGCAGCGCCGAACAGATGGTCGGAGTCGATCGGGACGGCAGCTACCGCGTGTTGCTGGCGGCGGCGCCGCGCTTGGATCGGCTTGAAGCGGTACGCTCGTGGGTCGGCAAGGTGGCCAGTGGTGTTGAACTGGGCACCTCGACCGTCCATGGGGTGCAGACTGAGTACCGGCTGTTCGCGATTGGCCTGGCGAATCGCGAGGATGCGTTGAATCTAGCCGCGCGGCTTCTCGCTGAGTACAGCCGTGCAAGCGGCCGGCGCAGTGGAACCGTTTAGGCGGGGCAAGCCCTGGGTGCATGCCCCGAAGGGCGAGTCGAGCTTAAAGCCTGCTATGCCTTACTAGTCTTGCGTAACTGCAATCCCCCAAATGGTTAGAAACTCGTTTTAATTCAAGTATTTGTGCCACCTTTGGGTATAGGCACCCCCTCAAGTGCGGCAGTTTTGCCAATGACCTAAGCCCGGCCCCTTACAGGTAAGCCTTGTAAAAACAGGGGGTTAGCGTGTTCGCGAAGGCTTCGCTAATGGCACCAAACTTGCTCCTCTAAGGCGTCGGGATTGCACTACTTTTGGTGTTTAGGGTGGCCCATACTAGGCGCACCGCAGCTCCGGAAGACAAAGAGGATATGCAAGCAGTAATTGAATACGACCGTCGGCGCGCGTCTGCCGTCACTATGATGGGTGGCTTCCTTGTCACTCTGGCGCTGTTTTCGCTGGCCTGTTCGGGATGCAGCTTTCGCCGCAACACCGGACAGTTCAACATGCCTGTCGGGGAGTTCGAGCGTGTCTCCGCGGTGACCCCGGGAGATTACCACCTCGGCACTGGCGATGAGCTACGCGTTAAGTTTCTATTTCACGAGGATCTCAACGCGGAGGCGACGGTGCGCCAGGATGGCGACATCGCGCTGTCGGGCCTCGGCGACTTCTACGCTTACGGACTGACCACCGGCGAGCTTGAGGCTGACATCAATCGCCGCGCCTCGCTGACCTACAGGGCACCCGAAGTGTCGGTGCTGGTTGTTCGTCAAAAAGCCCATCGGGCCTATGTGGGCGGTGAGGTTAAACGGCCGGGATTCGTTGATCTGCGGCCTGGTATGACGTCCTTGCGGGCGGTGTTCGATCGTGGCGGGTTCAGTGACTCGGCCAAGGTCGATAACGTTTTGCATATTCACTGGGAAGATTCCGGCTCGTATGCCGCGCGGGTCGTAGACCTAAAGAGCGGGCTCGAGAGCGGCGACGTACGCAACGACATCATTTTGTCTGCCAACGACACGCTGATGAGCAAG
>CAZPPZ010000067.1:0-13800 GCA_964588545.1 uncultured Myxococcales bacterium
TTGCTCAGAAGCTTCTCACAGCCGGCCCCCGCCCCCATGCCCATTATCGCAGGATCTACCCCAGCGGCAGCAGCACCGCGGATAACCGCCAGCGGCTCGAGCCCGGCAGCCTTGGCTCGCTGCTCCGACATGACTACCAACGCCGCCGCACCATCGTTGATTCCCGACGCATTGGCAGCAGTCACCGACCCGTCTTTCTTAAAGGCCGGGCGCAGCTTGGCAAGCGCCTCTGCACTGGAATTGGGCTTGGGATGCTCGTCGGTATCGAAAATGACCGGATCACCACGGCGCTGCGGAATCTCCACGGCGAAGATCTCATCCTTGAACGCCCCCGACTCGATCGCCGCTCCGGCTTTGCGCTGGCTGTCCAGCGCAAACTGGTCTTGAGCCTCGCGCGAGAGAGAGTACTTTTCGGCAATGTTCTCAGCAGTGATGCCCATATGAGTGTGGGTAATCGGGCAGGTCAGGCCATCGCTGATGATCGCGTCAACAATCTGATCGTGACCCAGACGGTAGCCAAAACGAGCCTTGTTCATCAAGAAGGGCGCGGCACTCATGTTTTCCATACCACCGGCGACAACCACTTCGGCGTCACCACAACCTATCGATTGCGCCGCCAGAGCCACGGCCTTGAGTCCCGATCCGCAGGCCTTGTTGATACCAAAACTCGGAACCTCTTTGGGCACACCGGCCTCGAGCGCGGCGACGCGGGCGCAGTTGAGACCGAGCCCGGCCGAGATGACGTTTCCAAGAATGACCTCATCTACTTCACTGGGATCGACCCCGGCGCGACCAAGCGCCTCCTTGACGGCCAAGGCACCAAGGGTAGGTGCGCTGGTGCCCTTTAGAGCTCCGGCAAAAGTACCGATGGCGGTACGTGCGGCACTAACTATGACTGCTTTCGACAATGGAATTCCTCCTACTATCTATCTGTCAGAAAAAAACTCGGCGCATCAGTTACGCGTCGACACATTCTCTCGTATCCAGGTGACGATATCTTGGGTGCTGGCTCCGGGGGTAAAGATTTCGGCTATCCCCTGACTACGCAGCTCGATGACGTCCTCGTCGGGAATGATGCCACCACCAAACACCGGCACGTCGCCGCAGCCTTTCTCTCTAAGCGCCTCCATGACCTTGGGGAACAGTGTCATATGCGCGCCCGAGAGTATCGACAGACCGATAGCATCGACATCCTCTTGAACCGCGGCTTCGGCGATCATCTCTGGAGTTTGGTGAAGGCCCGTGTAAATCACCTCAAAGCCCGCATCGCGCAGAGCACGGGCGATAATCTTCGCTCCGCGATCGTGGCCGTCCAATCCAGGCTTGGCCACCAAGATCCTCAGATTGCTATCTGTCACCTTCTCTCCTCCTTACTGTCTCACGGGGGCAACGGTCAGCGCTGGTCACAGCCACGCAGGGTCACCATAAACGCCAAACTCGCGGCGAAACACCTCTGAGATTTCGCCAACCGTACACAAGGCCCGAACCGCTTCGATGATCGGCATCATTAGATTTTCTTGGTCTCCACAGGCTCTGGCCACCCCACCGAGTGCCGCAGCGGCCGCAGCGCCGTCGCGCTCACGCTTGAGCGTTTCCACGGCTCGACGTTGCTCGTCTTCGATCTCCAAACCGACCTTGAGGGTCTCGAAGCTGCGCGGCGCTTCGTCCATTACATAGCCATTGACGCCAACGGTAACGTACTCGCCTGAGTCCTGAGACTTCTGGAAAGCAAACGCGGCATCCGCGATTTCACGCTGAGGATAGCCGGTCTTGATAGCCTCGAGCATACCGCCGATTTCGTCGATACGATCGATATAGATGTTGGCCTCTTCTTCCATGCGATCGGTAAGCGCCTCGATGGCATAGCTGCCAGCCAGGGGATCGACCGTGTTGATCACCCCCGTCTCCTCAGCGATGATCTGTTGAGTACGCAGAGCAGTGGTCACGGCTTCTTCAGTGGGTAGAGCCAGAGTCTCGTCAAGCGAGTTGGTGTGCAATGACTGGGTGCCGCCGAGCACACCCGCGAGCGCCTGTATGGCCACACGCACGACGTTGTTGAGGGGTTGCTGGGCGGTTAGGGCCGCGCCGCTGGTTTGCGCGTGGGTGCGCATCAGACATGCGCGATCACTGCTGGCGCCAAAACGCTCGCGCATGATCCTTGCCCACATGCGCCGCGCCGCTCGAAACTTGGCGATCTCTTCGAGAAAGTCGTTGTGGACGTTAAAAAAGAACGAGAGCCGCGGGCCGAACACGTCGACATCCAAGCCCCGCTCCACCGCGGCCTCGACGTAGCCGATACCGTCGGCCAGGGTAAAGGCCAGCTCTTGAACGGCCGTGGAGCCCGCCTCGCGGATATGGTAGCCGGAGATCGAAATAGGATGCCAACGCGGAGCCTCCTTGGTGCAAAACTCCACCATGTCGGTAACAATTCTCAAAGAGGGCTCGGGCGGACAGATCCACTCCTTCTGAGCGATAAACTCCTTGAACATGTCGTTCTGGATGGTCCCGCCAATGTCGCTCCACTTACAGCCCTGGCGCTCGGCAACCACCAAGTACATCGCCAGCAGAATCGATGCCGTACAGTTAACCGTCATCGAGGTGCTCACTTCATCTAGACTGATACCGGCAAACAGCGCTTCGAGGTCACAAACCGAGGCTACCGAGACACCCTCTCGCCCAACCTCACCCAGGGCACGCTCGGAATCGGGGTCGTAGCCCATCAGAGTAGGCATATCGAAAGCAGTAGAAAGCCCGTGAGTGCCATGCTCCATGAGGTATTTAAAGCGCTGGTTGGTATCGGCGGCCGAGCCAAAACCAGCGAATTGACGCATGGTCCAGACCTTGCCGCGATACATCGAGGGATAGACACCACGGGTAAAGGGATACTCCCCAGGCTGACCAATCTCACCGCGGGCACCGTCTGGACCATAGACCGCGTCTAGTTCCATGCCCGAGATGGTCGAATATCTGGGTCTGCTCGGCTCCATCGTTGACTGTTTTGCAGGCTTAGCGGCCATGGTCTTCTAACTACGCGGGTTAGCACCCTTGCGGTAGCGCTCCTCAGCGACCGCAAAGTATAGCCAATGCGCGCTGGGGAGACCAGAACAGCCGCTGTCGGCTGCAACGGCAGCCTAGGAGTAGTCAGGCTGGTAGTCGAAGCGGTGATAGGTCTCGAGAAAACGCTCGGTACCTGAAGCCGACCGCATGACCACCGAATGGCTGATCGCACCGCCTTTGAAGAAACGCACACCGCGCAGATACTCACCGTTGGTAACCCCGGTGGCGGCAAACACGATATGACCCTTGGCCATATCCTCTAGCTCTAACTTGGCGTCGACATCCTTGGTTCCAGCCGCGTAGAGTGCGTTGATCTCAGTTTGTCCGCGTGGCACGTAGCGGCACTGCATGAAAGCTCCCATACACTTCACCGCCATCGCCGAGAGAATCCCCTGCGAGGCACCACCGGTACCCATCAGCATATCCACGCCAGAGCCTTGGCGCGCCGCAGCTAGTGCGGCCGCAACATCACCGTGGGGGATGAGCCGCACACGCGCACCCGCCGAACGAACCTCCTCGATCAGGTCATCGTGACGCGGCCGGTCGAGAACCACCACGCTCAGGTCCTCTACGTAAACCGAGCGTGCTACGGCTAGCGCCTTGAGGTTCTCCGCCGGCGACTGGTCGAGGTCGATAACGCCACGACCATCAGCAGCGGTCGCGATCTTCTCCATATAGAGATTGGGCGGCGCCTTGAGAATTGATCCCTTCTCGGCCAGGGCGATGATCGACATCGCGTTGGGACCACCAAGCGCACAGCTCACGCCGCCTTCTAGCGGATCCACGGCTACATCAATCTCGGTACCGGCCCCGCCCAGCCGCGAGCCACTGGCAAGCAGATCTCCTTCGGTTTGCTGGGGATCACCAACGACTATGCTGCCCTGAGCGTCGAGCGAAGCAAAGGTACGATGTATTGCCTCGCTAGCGACACGCTCGGGTGCCATCTCGTCGCCACGGCCGTTTTCGCGCGCAGCCGCCAAGGCGGCCGCCTCGGTCACCCGCACTAGTTCAAGAGCTAGATTGCGTTCCACCGTTTAGCCTCACTGTCCGAGAAACTGCGCCATGAGCTCATGCCCCTGATCGACCATGTCTCCAGTCGCCAGCGCTTCGCGCTCGCTGTAGCCGCGGCTCTTAGCGGCGCCATCGTGGGAATCAAAAATCACGAAAGGCACCGGATCAGCACTATGGGTCTTGGTCGACACCGGTGTCGCGTGGTCGGGTAGCACCAAGACGCGGTAATCAGCAAAATGCTCAATGCCAGCCAGGATAGTACCTATGACTTTCTCGTCAAGATCCTCGATTGCTTTGGTCTTCAGCTCGGCGTCACCCATATGGCCAGACTCATCAGGCGACTCTACGTGCACAAAAACAAGATCGCAGCTCTCCAGGGCCGCAACCGCGTACTCGCCCTTGCCGGTGTAGTTGGTGTCAACAAACCCGGTAATGCCGGGAACCTCGATACGCTTGAGTCCGGCGAGTCGGCCTAGCCCACCAACCACGTCAACCGCAGTGATGACGCCACCGCCTATGCCAAAACGCTCGCGCAGAGTCGGCACCGCGGGGCGATGGCCCTGGCCCCACAGCCAGATGTCTGTGACAGCCTTCTCACCACGCTCGGCGCGGCGCCGATTGGCGGGATGGGCGGCAATTACGCGCCTAGCCTTGGCCGCCAACTCTCGTAGACGCTCCGCCCCGCTACCCCTTGGCAGGTACTCGGCAATCGCTTGGTCGGTTATGTCGTGAGGCGGCGTGGTAAGCGTATCGGAGGGACCACCGTCCCAAACCATCAGATGGCGGTAGCTTACCCCCGCGTAAAAGCGAATCTCGCCAGCACCGAGCTCGGCCTCAATCGCCTCGATAATTTCCTTAGCATCTTCATTGCTTACGTGCCCAGCAGTAAAGTCATCCATGACTTCCTGGCCAGAACTATCGCTGATGGTTACCAGGTTGCAGCGCCAGGCCACCTCGGCCGCCGACAGATCGATTCCCATGCTCGCGGCCTCGATCGGTGAGCGCCCGGTATGGTAGCGAGCAGGGTCATACCCGAGGATGCTCATGGTGCCGACGTCGGTACCGGCAGCAAAACCATCGGGAATCGTACGCGCCAGCCCAAGCCGTCCGCGCGCAGCCATGCGGTCCATATTGGGAGTGTAGGCTTTCTCCAGAGGCGTGAGGCCGCCGAGAGAATCGACCGGAAAATCCGACATCCCGTCTCCTTGTATGACGACGTACTTCACGCGGATACCTGCCCCAGGCTCTGCTCAACGCGGATCACTACCGGACGGCTGCGCGAAGCAGCAAGCCGCGCGATCCTCGACAGAGCCCGGTTTAGGGCGGACTCGCTAGCCCGGTGGGTACGCATCACCACTGGCACGCTACCATCTCGTGGACTCTCATGCTGAGACACGGTGGCCAGGCTGATTCCTTCTTTACCGAGCACGCTCGAAATCTTGGCAAGCACCCCAGGGTTATCCGCAAGGTGCAAACGCACGTAGTACTCGTGGCTAGTCTCACCCATGGGCAGCACCCGGGCCGAGGCCAGGTCGCGGGCGCGGCGACCGTAGGGCGGCACGACACCGGCACAGCCATCGTTGATAACCCGTGCGGCCTCGAGCACGTCGGCAACCACCGCTGTCGCGGTGGGCATCATCCCGGCTCCCTGTCCGTAGTACAGCGATGTACCAAGCGCTCGGCCTTGCAGACAGATGGCGTTAAACGCTCCCGTGACCTGCGAAAGCAGGTGGGAGTTGGGAACCATCGCTGGATGCACCCGGGCCTCTACTCCGTCGGCGCTGTCGCGGGCCACAGCCAGAAGTTTGATGGCGTAGCCAAACTCGCGGGCGTAATCGATGTCGACTCTGCTGATGTTGCGAATACCCTCGGCGTAGACCGCCGCCGGGCGAATCTTCTTGCCAAAGGCCAAGGCCACCAGCACCACCAACTTATGCAGAGAGTCAATGCCGTCGACATCGTAGCTGGGATCGGCCTCGGCCAGGCCCATAGACTGCGCAGCAGCCAGGACCTCAGTGAACTCGCCGCGACCGGCCGACATCTCCGAGAGAATGTAGTTGGCCGTGCCGTTGACGATACCGTAGACCTCACGGTTGTCATCCCCGGCCAGCGCCTCTTTGAGAACACGCACGATAGGAATACCGCCGCCCACGCTGGCCTCGAAGCCGAGCGCCACTCCCGAGCGTTCGGCTGCCCTGGCCAGGCCCACGCCGTCGCCAGAGAGCAGGGCTTTGTTGGCAGTAACCACGCTCTTGCCGGCCGCTATGGCCTCGGCCAAGAAAGTCTTAGCCGGCTCTTGCCCACCGATGAGTTCGACGACTACGTCCACGGCCGGATCGCCGATAAGTTGCCGCGCATCCTCGATGAGAACCCCGCGGCGTAGCTTGACGCCACGATCGCTACCGACGTCGAGATCGGCCACCCTCACCAGGCGCACCGGAAAACCAAGACGCGAGGCAATATCGTCGGCCTGATCAGCCAGTACCCGAACCACCCCGGCACCAATGGTCCCAAACCCGATGATTCCGACGCCTACAGGATTCTTCGCCGCAGCTGCCATCTACCCGCCTACCCCCCCCGGAGAGTCACTGCCCGATAGCGCGCGGCGGATGCCACGCACCGCCTGGCGAATACGCTGTTCGTTCTCAATAAGGGAAAAGCGCACGTAGCCGTCACCGTAAGGCCCAAAGCCGATGCCCGGCGAAACCGCGACCTTGCCCTGGGTTAGTAACATCTTGGAGAACTCCAGTGACCCGAGAGCACGAAACTCCTCAGGAATCTCGGCCCACACGAACATCGTCGCTCTCGGCAGATCAACATCCCAGCCTGCACGGGCCAGCCCACGACAGAGCACGTCACGACGCTCACGATACATTTCCCGAATCTCGCTCACGCAGTCCTGGGGGCCGTTTAGGGCGTGGATACCAGCGATCTGCACCGGATTGAACATGCCATAGTCGTAGTACGACTTGAGCCGCGCCAGCGCACCGATCATCTCTTGATTGCCGACCATGAAACCTACACGCCAGCCCGGCATGTTGTAGGTCTTGGACAGCGAATAGCATTCTACGCCCACTTCACGCGCGCCCTTTACCTGCAAGAAGCTCGGGGCCTGGTAGCCGTCAAAGCACAGATCAGCGTAAGCTAGATCGTGAATCACCAACAGGTCGTTTGCACGAGCGAGGTCGACGATTTTTTCGAAAAACTCCAATTCAACCACCTGGGCGGTGGGATTGGCCGGGAAGTTAATGATCAGCATCTTCGGCCGCGGCCAGGTTTCACTTATCGCCGCCACCAGTGACTCGAAAAAGTCCTGTCCCGGCACCAGCGGCACATGGCGAAGATCGCCACCGGCGATGATGACCGAGTACTGATGGATAGGATAGGTCGGTGACGGACACAGAACTACATCGCCGGGACCGGTAGTCGCCAGCACCAGGTGGGCCAAGCCCTCTTTCGAGCCCATCGTACAGATGGTCTCAGAGTCGGGGTCGAGATCTACGTCGTAGCGACGCTTGTACCAATCGACGATGGCCAAGCGCAGCTTGTAGATCCCTCGCGATACCGAGTAACGGTGGTTCTGCCCCTTGAGTAGAGCCTCGGCCGCCTTGTCGACGATATGCGCCGGCGTCGGCTGGTCGGGATTACCCAGGCCGAAGTCTATGATGTCTTCACCACGCCGCCGCGCCGCCTGTTTGAGGTCGTTGACCTCGTTGAAAACATAGGGGGGCAGGCGCTGGATGCGTCTAAACTCTCTGGTCATCGATCGTCCTCCAGATTCGGAGCGGACCCAGTTCGGTGGGTCTCAGTCGCGGTGGCACCGGCAGCGCCGGCCCAGCTCGCATCGGCACGAACCACGCCCGTGCCACTCCGATCAAACAAGGCTTCAGCCCTGTACGAAGAACGAACCAGTGGCCCGGCGGCCACCTCTGCAAAACCGAGAGAGCGAGCCTCCTCGGCAATCTCGTCGAATTCGCAAGGTTCGACGTAGCGATAAACTTCACGCTGCTCGATCGTAGGTCTCAGGTACTGCCCCACCGTAAGCAAATCACAGCCAGTCGCACGGATATGACGCATGGTTTGGCGCAACTCGCGGCGGGTCTCACCTAGGCCGACCATCAGGCCGGTCTTTGTCATTTGCCTGACTCCGCCCGCGGCGCCAGCCTTGTCCGCGTCGCGCTCGGCGGCGCGGCTATGGCAGCGCTTAGCGGCCAGGGCCAAGACCTCAAGCGAGCGTGAGTAGCTGGCACGCCCACGCAGCGATGGGGTGAGCCTCTCTACCGTTTCTAGGTTATGGCCAAATACATCCGCAGCGGCATCCACAACCTGCCAAATGAGCTCACGGCGGCCACCGAAATCGGGAGTGAGCAACTCGACGCCGACACCGGCAATACGCCGACGCAGCGCCTTGACGGTATCCACAAACTGCCCGGCCCCTTGGTCGGCGAGATCGTCGCGGGCCACCGAGGTGACGACCACGTAAGCCAACCCCAGCTCCGCGGCCGCGGCCGCGACCCTGGCAGGCTCGAGTGGATCGGCGGCCTCGCCCCTACCCGTGCCCACCGAACAGAAGGCGCAACGACGGGTGCAGCGCTCGCCCAGAAGCATAAAGGTCGCGGTGCCGCGCTCGAAGCACTCGCCGAGATTGGGGCAGCGGGCCTGCTCACAGACGGTTACCAGGCGGCCGCGGCGCAGACGCCGCTTGAGCGCATCGCCGGGACCGAGCAGTCCAGTCTTGTTGGCCACCCACGGTGGCAGTCGTTTGGCGGCCTGCTCCATCATACGGGATCCTCGAAAAAGAGGCGTAACCCTACTTTATATTTTAATATTGGGCGCTTTCAAGCAGGCCAGCGACGAGGCTCCGCCCAATAGTTCCTCGTAAGCGACAGCCATTACCAGGTAGGACATGGCCCCCGTGAAGATCACGCCGATCCCCAACAGCAGCGTACCCACGATATTGAAGCCCAGCAGCGCCAACGCGATCCAGTAGAGCTTGACCTTGTACCCATAGGTTAGGCGCCAGGCCCGCCCCAGAGTGGCAAGAACCCCATCGCTAGAATCAAGCACGAGAAACAGCGCCGGCGACAAGCCCAGCCGCCAGATCACGCCCGGGACGATAAACAACAGCAAACCCAGCAGGGTGATACCCCACAGTGACCAAACCACCCCTAGACTACGCAGCCAGCTCCCAAAGCCATCGAACATCATGAAGAAGTCGACCTCACACCCACGGACCATGCGCAGCGCAACCTGGTAGACCCCGACGATGATCGCCGGAGAGATCAGCCCACCAAGGATAAGCTGAACCGGGCGGTGAAGCCCCGAGGAAGACCGCATGATAACCGCGGCATTTACCAGAACTTCAGCGGCAACAAACACTGCAACCGCAACCATGAGGTTCTCTTTGAAGCAGGCCCAGGCCCGTGAAAACACGTAGCCCAGAGCAAGGTTGGGTGAGCCTGGCGGAATCTCTGCTTCCATTGGTGTAGCCGCCCCCCTGGCCAGGACAACTAGGCCAATCTTAGCGCAAAAGCCGGGGCAGTGCTTGCCCGCCGCAGCACCATGCTACCTCGCGCTGAGGCGGGCGGTCTACAAACTGCTAGTCGGCAGCAGTAATCAACCAGCAAATTCATCGCTATAGCTCGTCCCTAGGCCCAAACGGGTGGGTCGGCGATCAGCCCACATGCTAAGTGAGAATACTCAGACTTTGCTCTCGACAGAACTAGGCGGGTTAAATACGCTCGCTAGAGGTTGCATAGATCCTCTCCGGTCTTGCCGGTGGGCCACAGCCCGGCGCATCCGGCGCATAAGGAGCAGACATGGGTAGGAACAGATTCGAACTGACTCTGCCATCGTCATTCACACTAACCACGCTACTACTGATCGCCTTGTGCTCTGCTCGGGCTGTTCCAGAGGCGGCAGCCGGGGACTGGCTCCTCATCGAAGGTGCCGGCGGCTGTAGCGACAGCGTCGACAAGACAAAGGCCTATCTCACCTCGATTGGCGAGAACACCACCGTCGCCCTTCCGGCCGACGTCGCACCGTTGAGTCTCACCGATCTCTGCGTCGCCTACGACTATATTTACTTCGGTGCAGGCGTGTGCGGCTCCGCTCCCCTGGCTGACGCCGCCCTACAGTCGAGTGTAGATGGAGGCGCGATCGAAAGTTTCGTCGCCGCCGGTGGCACAGCGATATTCAACATGGCCCACAACGCGTCGACGAGCTACATCGGAGTCGCCGGCAGCGTATTTCACCCGCATCGAGGCGACGGCGCGCTAAGCGATGTCCCGACAATCGTCGACACCGATCACGAATACATCCGTGGAACCTTTGGCGGCCGTGTACTCACCGATCAAGATTTTTTCAACTGGAACAACACCGTTCACGGTCAACTCAAACCGCCGCCCGGCTACACCTCGTCGGCTGGCGTCAACCTAGGCAGCAACCCGATGCCCGGGCATTACAACGTAATCATCACTAGCCCCACAGGTTCATCGGGCTTCGATGCGGCTCTGATCGAATATAACGTAGCGGCCGGATACGTTTTGGCAGACATGATGACCTACGACTGGGGCAGCCGTCCCCCCGACCAAACCGTACTGACCCAGCAACTCGACTACGTCATTTCGACGCGAGCGCCACTGCACCTCCGTGCTCTAACCGACACCGACGGTGACGGCGTGGTCGATCCCTGTGACAATTGCCCTGCGGATCCAAATCCAGACCAGGCCGATACCGACGGCAGCGGCATCGGCGACCTCTGCAACGACGCCCTTGACACCGACGGTGACGAGTTCGAAGATGCCTTCGACACCTGCCCTAACCTTGCCAACCCAGCCCAGGCCGATACCGACGGCGACGGAGTTGGTGATGCCTGTAATGATGCTGACGATTTCGACTCTGACGAGTGGTCCGATGCTCTCGACAACTGCCCACTCGTGGCCAATCCCGGCCAGGAAGACGGCGACGGCGACGGCGCGGGAGACCTCTGTGACAACTGCCCGCTCGACCACAACCCCGAGCAGCTCGACCCCGACGGTGACGGCCTGGGCGACGTCTGCGATCCCGACAACGACGACGACGGGCTGTTAGACGGAGTCGACAACTGTCCCGATGCCGTCAACCCCGGCCAGGAAGACAGTGATGGCGACAGCGTGGGCGATGCCTGCGACAACTGCCTTCTCGTCCCGAACGGCAGAGCCGGCGGCGACGCCCAGGCCTGGCTGGATAACCTGGGCGCCAACAACGCGAGCATTTCTGCGCTGATCCCCAATCGTTTCGACTTTTCCGGTGGCAGCAGCGGAACCTCGATCTCGGATGGCGGCAGCGACATGTATGACGGCGGCAACTTCCTCAACACCGACCTAGCCGTCTCGATTGCTTACACCGGCAATGCGGTGGTGTCGCCGGCAGATGCTAGCTTCGGCGTCGGCAGTTCTTACTTCACCGCAAAGTACAACGGGCTGTTCATTTTGGCTGCCACTGACATCAGCATCGACAGCTTCTTCATCAGCGGCAACAACGGTGCCGACGGCAGCGGCTTCGTCGATGCAACCGAACTCTCGACCGCAGTTTCCGGGCTCACGTATTCGCTCTTGGTCAAACGCATCGGTGGCACCAGCGACCCATCGATCAATCACATAATGATTGTACGCGATCCAACTGCGAGCGTCGCCCAGAGCTACGCGAGCAACACCAACGATGATTCCCATCGCATCGATGGACTACTCGCTGCCGGGGTAAGCGATCTGATCTACGTGCTGGTAGCCCGCAGCAGCGGGCAGATACTATCCGATGCCGACGTAGTTGCCGTTGCCGGAGAAGTTCTCGCCAACATCGATTTCGCCCAAACCGATACCGACGGCGATGGGGCGGGAGACGCCTGCGACGACGATGACGACGGCGACGGCGTGCTCGATGTCTCGGACAATTGCCAGCTAACTGCTAACCCCGGACAGGAGGATGTCGATGGCGATGGGCTTGGCGACGTATGCGATCGCGATGCGGACGCGGACGGGCTCGACAATATAGCAGACAACTGCCCGCTAGATTTTAACCCCTCACAGCTCGACTGCGACGGCGACGGCGTGGGTGATGCCTGTGACGCAGACGCGGTAGACGGCGACAGCGATGGCGTCGACAACCTCTGCGACACCTGCCCGCTGGTCTTCGACCCACTCCAGGCCGATACCGATGGCGACGGAGTTGGTGATTCCTGTAATGACGCTGACGACTCAGACGGCGATGAGTGGTCCGATGCTCTCGACAACTGCCCGGTCACCCTCAACCCCGACCAGGCTGATGCTGGCGACAGCGATGGTGTAGGAGATGCCTGTGACAACTGCGTGCTGGTTGCCAATCCCAACCAGAGCGACAGCGACGGTGATGGGCTGGGCGATGCCTGCGATGCGGATGATGATAACGACGGGCTGTTGGATGCCGCAGACAACTGCCCCACCGTCGTCAACCCTGACCAAGCCGACGGCGACGGCGACGGCACAGGCGATGCCTGCGACAACTGCCTGTTGCAAGCCAACCCGGCGGTCGCCGCCGACATTTCACAGTGGCTCGCCAACCTCGACGCTAGCGCCGCGAGCATCGCCGCTCTGGTCCCCGACCGTTTCGACTTTTCCGGAGGCAACAGCGGAACCTCGATCTCGGATGGCGGCAGCGACATGTATGACGGCGGCAACTTCCTCAACACCGACCTGGCCAGCTCAATCGCTTACACCAGCAGCACGGTGGTGTCGCCGGCAGATGCTAGCTTCGGTGTCGGCAGTTCTTACTTCACCGCGAAGTACCCCGGGCTGTTTGTAATGGCGGCGAGCAACGTTTCCATCGATAGCTTCTCGACATCCGGCGGCGCCCACGACAATCTCGGCGGCATAAGTGCAACCGAATTCGCGATCGTCAACGCAGGTGTGCGCTACCGGCTTTATGTAAAGAGGACCGGAGAGTCGTTTGAACCTTCGATCAACCATATCTTCATTGTCCCCGGCGCCGGCTCGGGAATTTCGCACACGTTTCCTCCTAACACGGGTTCGGACGACGACAGCCTCGGCGGTCTTTCAGCCGCCGGCGTAGACTCGGTTTTCTATATTCTGGTCTCGAGGAGCGCGGGACAGCTGCTCGACGATAGCGACACACTGGCGGTAGCCAACGCGTTTCTCGACAACATCGGCTTCGGCCAAGTCGACAGCGACGGCGACGGCGCAGGTGATGCCTGCGACACCGACGATGACAACGACTCGGTACCCGACAGCAGCGACAACTGCCCTCTCGACTTCAATCCGGGCCAGGGGGATTCCGACGGTGACGGCATCGGTGATGCTTGCGACGTAGACCGCGACAACGATGGAGTGCCCGACGGCTTGGATCTGTGCCCCGACGCATTCGACCCGGCACAGGTGGACTGTGACGGCGACGGGCTTGGAGATGCTTGCGACGCGGACCTGATCGACCCCGACGGCGACGGCATCGATGCGGCTTGCGACTTATGCCCGGCGGTCGCTGACCCTAGCAACGTCGACTCTGACAGCGATGGCATAGGTGACGCGTGCGACGCCTGCCCCTTCGACCCCGACAATGACATTGATAACGACACCATCTGCGGCGATGTCGACAACTGCATCCTCATTCCCAACGCCGACCAAATCGACACCGACGGCAACGGGCTAGGTGATGCCTGCGATGCCTGTGCGGTGTTCAACACGGAGCAGTTCCTGTCCATCA